>QIAJ01000255.1 GCA_003225495.1 Acidobacteriota bacterium | reverse complement strand
GGAGTTTGCCGCGAGCGACGAAAAAGGCACGATGTTCGTCAACATCGAGGATACGGCTGAAATCGTGGCGTTCGATCCGCAAAAGCTCACCGTGAAGTCGCGCTGGAAACTTTCCGGTTGCGAGGAACCAACCGGGCTCGCGCTCGATAAAGAGAACCGGCGGTTGTTCGCTGGCTGTGGCGGCAACAAGAAGATGGCCATCGTGAATGCGGACAATGGGAAAGTGATTGCAATGCCGGACATTGGAGAAGGCTGTGATGCCACTGCCTTCGACCCGGATCAGAAGCTCGCTTTTGCGTCGGCCGGAGACGGAACGATCACCGTGGTTCGTGAGGAATCGGCGGACAAGTT
>QIAJ01000254.1:381-10245 GCA_003225495.1 Acidobacteriota bacterium | reverse complement strand
GATCATCATCAACAATGCGATCCCAAAACTTTCGGGAATAAACATGATTGCTCCTCGACTTGCGATGTTCTATTTGCCGCGAATTCTCGAAATGAAGAGTTGCAGGAATCTTTCCGCTTCTACGTCTGTACAGACTTTGGCATTGGGTTCTACCTTGTCGGCGCCTTCAATGACGTAGCGGTCTCCATGAAGGACGTTGCGCTCGTCATAGCCGTGCCGGTTGGCGACCGTCTCGCCGCGCGTGAATTCGCCGCGTGTTTCGACGTCGACATGCATTGCCGGAGCTTTTACCAGCGTGGCATCGATGGCCACTCCCACTGCGAGCGGATCATACATGGGCGTACCGGCGGAGCCAAATTTTTCGGACAGGTCCACGAGGTAGGTGGCTACCTGGACCATGAAGTCGTTCATCGGGCCATGGGTCTGTCCTAATTGCGCGAGGTGCTTGCGCGAGAGCAGTGTCTTGTCGCCGACATCGAGTCCCACCATGGTCAGCGGCCAGCCGGCCTGGAAGACGATCTGCGCCGCTTCGGGGTCGTTGTAGATGTTGGCTTCGGCGGCGGCGTTGACGTTTCCGCCAGTAATGGAGCCACCCATGATAATGACTTCTTTCACTAAAGGAACGATCGAGGGATCCTTGAGGACAGCAAGAGCGATATTGGTGAGCGGGCCGACGGGCACGAGCGTGAACTCGTGCGGCGCGGCATGCACCATCTGGATAATCAGATCGGGGCCATAGCGCCCGTCAACTTTGCATTTACTGGGAGGTAGCTCGACATTGGCCAGTCCGTTCTTGCCGTGCCAGAACTCGGCGGTGATCAACTTTTGGAAGAGCGGATGCTGCGCGCCGGCTGCGACTGGGATATCGCACCGATTCGCGAGCGAGGCCATGCGGAGGGCGTTTTCGAGCCCCTGTTGAGCAGTGACATTGCCGGGCACGACCGTGATGGCGCGAACGTCGAGTTCAGGCGAATTGAGGGCCAACATCAGAGCCATCGCGTCGTCGGAGCCGGGATCGGTGTCGAAAATAACTTTGCGGGCTGCCGCGGCGGAATGCGACAGGGCCGCCACCAAAGCCATATAAAGTACCGAGGAAATCAGGAGTTTGCGGGTAAGGTGGACACTTTGGCTCAGCTGTTTCAGAGGCAGTCTCCCCGGGGATTACGAATCGCGCCTTAACCTATTCCCGCGATGGCCAAGTGTCAAGGCGAAAAGTCGGCTGATCAGCGGGACGTCGAGTCGGACTGCGTCTACTGTGGCTCGGAGGAGCAGAATACATATTTCGTTCAGTCTGCCGTAAAATGACACAGCGCGAGGCTTGTTGCCATTGCCTGTCTTTCAGTCACGCTATCAAGCGGCGCAACTCGACGGAGAGTATTTATGTCAGCCGATTACGACCAGAGTCGCGGAGTCGCGCACGACCTGATACGGCGTGACACGATCAACTCTGAAACTCCGGAACATGCGATTACTGAACTTGCCGGACGTCCCCTGCTTCCTAACACAGGAATCCCGCTCGACCTCGATTACGTAACCAACGTTCGCGTCAATACCAGCGCGGTCGAACGGCGCGCGCAAACGCACGTCGCAAGGAGAACCGTTAAGAAAGACTGGCAAGCGGCGTGGCTGCTGCGCGCGATCACTTGCATGGATCTGACAACGCTTTCCGGTGACGACACTGACGATCGGGTACGCCGTCTGTGTGCCAAGGGACGGCAGCCAATTCGACAGGATTTGGTTGAGAAGTTGGGCATAGCGGAACTCGACATCAAGGTGGCGGCCATTTGCGTCTATCACACGTTCATCGAGACCGCTCTGCATGCATTGGAAGGCACTCGCATTCACGTGGCTGCGGTATCGACAGGCTTTCCGGCCGGCCTGTCGCCGCTGGCAGAACGGGTAGCAGAAATCCGGCGTTCGGTCGAGGCCGGGGCGCATGAGATCGATGTCGTCATCACCCGCGCCCATGTCTTTGGCGGGCGCTGGCAGGCGCTCTACGATGAGATTGCCGCGTTCAAGCAGGCGTGTGGTTCGGCGCACATGAAGGTGATCCTCGGAACGGGCGACTTGCTGACATTGCGTAACGTGGCGCGCGCCAGCCGGGTTGCCATGATGGCGGGGGCCGATTTCATAAAGACTTCGACTGGCAAGGAGTCTACGAACGCAACCCTGCCTGTTGGATTCGTGATGACGCGAGCGATCCGCGAGTACGCGCAGCTCACGGGAATGGCGGTGGGATTCAAGCCGGCAGGCGGGATTCGAACTGCCAAACAATCACTCGACTGGCTATCGATGATGAAAGAAGAACTTGGATTGTCGTGGGTACGCGGGGAATTATTCCGCTTCGGCGCGAGCGGTTTGCTGGGAGATATCGAGCGGCAACTGGAGCATCACGTGACCGGACGCTACTCGGCGGAACATCGCCATCCGATGGCATAGTCGGGAAAGAGACACGAATGAGCATCGCCGAAAAGTTCGCGACCATGGAATACGGTCCCGCGCCGGAGGATCCAAAGGAAGCGACTGCCTGGCTCGATCGTCATGTGCGGCGCTTCGGACACTTCATCAATGGCGCGTGGCAGAAGCCCTCAGCAGATGGATACTTCGATTCTGTCGATCCGTCCAATGGCGAGAAGCTGGCGTCCGTGGCGCAGGGATCAACGGCGGATGTCGATGCGGCAGTCAAGGCTGCTCGTGCGGCCTCTCCGAAATGGCAAGCGCTAACGCCGCATATCCGGGCACGGTACCTGTATGCGATTGCAAGGCAGGTTCAAAAGCATTCGCGGCTGTTTGCGGTGCTCGAGACGATGGACAATGGCAAGCCGATCCGCGAAAGTCGCGATATCGACATCCCTCTTGTGACGCGGCATTTCTATCATCATGCCGGATGGGCGCAGTTACTCGAACAGGAATTTCCCGAGTATGTTGCGTGCGGCGTCGTAGGACAGATCATTCCGTGGAATTTTCCGCTGCTGATGCTGGCCTGGAAAATCGCGCCCGCGCTCGCTACCGGGAACACGGTCGTCTTGAAGCCGGCCGAGTTTACGCCGCTCACGGCGCTGCTGTTCGCGGAGATCTGTCAGGAAGTCGCATTGCCGGCGGGCGTCGTCAACATTGTCACGGGCGACGGCACTACCGGGGAAGCGCTGGTCAAGCATCCCGACCTGGACAAGATCGCTTTCACAGGATCCACCGAAGTCGGACGGGCGATTCGCGCGGCCACAGCCCCGAGCCACAAACGTTTGTCACTTGAATTAGGCGGCAAGTCTCCTTTCATCGTCTTCGAGGACGCTGATCTCGATGGCACAGTCGAGGGCCTGGTGGACGGCATCTGGTTCAACCAGGGACAGGTTTGCTGCGCGGGATCGCGCTTGCTGGTACAGGAAAGCGTGGCTGATGTTCTGATCGCCAAAGTACGAGACCGCATGAGCAGCCTTCGCATTGGACCACCGCTCGATAAGGCGATCGACATAGGACCGATCATTGCTGGCGTGCAACTAGATCGCATCCGCCGATTGGTCGATCAGGGCGTGGCCTAGGGTGCGACCTGCTGGCAGCCACAGATCGCGTTACCGTCACGGGGCTTTTACTATCCGCCGACCCTGTTAAGTAATGTCCATCCGACGTCGATTGTCGCGCAGCAGGAAATTTTTGGACCGGTGCTGGCGACGATGACGTTCCGCACACCAAAGGAAGCAGTAGAACTCGCCAACAATACGGTTTATGGCCTGGCCGCATGCGTGTGGAGCGAGAGTATTAATGTGGCGCTGCATACGGCGGCTCAACTGAAAGCGGGAGTGGTCTGGGTCAATTGCACCAACTTGTTTGACGCCGCTTGCGGATTCGGCGGCTACCGGGAAAGTGGCTACGGGCGCGAAGGTGGGCGTGAAGGCCTGATCGAATATCTGGAGCCGAAATGGTTCAAGGGGGCGACCGCGTTACCTACGACAAGACAGCCTGTACCTGCGAACAATGGAAAGGCGCTTGAGTCCAGCGTTCCGGCGATCGATCGCACCGTGAAGCTGTATATTGGCGGCAAGCAGGCGCGTCCCGACTCTGGATACAGCATGGAAGTGCGCGCATCCGACGGACAATTGCTCGGCGAGGCTCCGCTCGGCAACCGCAAAGATATCCGCAACGCGGTCGAAGCCGCTCGCAAGGCTGAGAGTTGGGCCAGGGCGACCGCGCACACGCGTGCGCAGGTGCTCTATTACAGCGCCGAGAACCTCTCACAACGACGCGACGAGATTGCCCACCGCCTTTCGGCCGTGGTCGGAGAAAAGCAAGCCACAGCTGAAGTGAATCTCGGAATTGAGCGCATCTTTTCCTACGCTGCGTGGGCAGACAAGTTCGACGGCGCTGTGCACAATCCACCGTTCCGGAGTATCGCGATCGCAATACATGAGGCGATCGGAACCGTCGGCATGATCTGTCCGGCGGAAGCGCCGTTGCTTGGCTTTCTTTCCCTGGTGATGCCGGCGCTGGCTACCGGGAACACGGTCGTAGCAATTCCTTCCGAGCAATATCCCCTGATCACGAGTGACCTCTACCAATTGTTTGACACCAGCGATCTGCCGAGTGGGGCGGTCAACATTGTGACGGGTTATGCGTCGCAGCTTCTGAAGACACTTGCCGATCACGACGACGTGGATGCGATCTGGTGTTTCGGCGATGAATCCCAGGCGGCCGCGGCCAAATCGGCTTCCATCGGCAATTTGAAACAAGTTTTTACGAATGAGGGCCGCTCAATCGACTGGTTCAATCCCAAAGTGGCCGAGGGACGCTGGTTTCTCGAGCACGCCACCCAGATTAAAAACATCTGGGTTCCCTATGGCGAGTAGCGAGCATGCAAGCGACCGTCACTCCGCGGGTAAAAATCTGCTGCATCAGTAGCGTGGAAGAGGCTGCCCTGGCTGTCGAATGTGGCGCCTCCGCCCTGGGCCTGGTCTCCCACATGCCGAGCGGACCGGGAGTAATCAGCGATCACCAAATCGCGGAGATTGCTGCCACCGTTCCGCCTCCGATTGGAACTTTTCTGCTGACTTCAAGACAGAATGTCAGCGACATCATTGCGCAACACCGCTTTTGCAGGACGAACTGCATTCAGATCTGCGATCACCTGACGGGCGGCATCCATCGCGAACTGAAAGACGCTTTACCGGGGATTTCGATCGTTCAGGTTATCCATGTGTGCGGTCCCGAATCAGTGGACGATGCCTGTTCAGTGGCGCCGCATGTCGACGCGATTCTGCTCGACTCTGGCAATCAAAAGCTTGCGATAAAAGAGTTGGGCGGTACCGGCAAGACTCACGACTGGACGCTGAGCCGGACAATTCGCGACAGTATAGAGATCCCAATGTTTCTCGCTGGCGGCCTGACTCCGGAAAATGTTGCGCAGGCAATTCAGGAAGTTGGGCCATTCGGACTCGACGTCTGCTCGGGCGTGCGGACGAATGGCGAGCTTGACGAGGCCAAGCTGCGGCGTTTCTTCGTGGCCGTGCGGAGCGCTACGTCGCATCAAGCCTCCGTGATGGCTTAACCAGCAGTCAGCCCCAACCGGTTGACACCTCCATCGCCCCTGACTAAACTCGCCGTTCGCGATCTGGGTGAGAGAAATATGGCGAAGCGTCCTCGTATTGCAGTTGTGGGTAGTGCCAACGTCGACCTGACGACGTTTACAGACCAGTTCCCCAAGCCCGGAGAAACAATTTTTGGGCAGACGTTTGATATGGGGTTCGGCGGCAAGGGCGCCAATCAGGCTGTGGCGGCAAAACTCTGCGGGTCGGATGTGTTCATGGTCGCGCGCGTGGGAGACGATTTGTTCGGCCCCGCGACCATCAAGAATTTCGAAAAACTCGGAATCGATGCATCTCAAGTACGGCAAGTTCCCGGGTTGTCGAGCGGCGTTGCTCCGATTTTCGTCGATCCAGCGGGACAAAATCGAATTCTCGTTGTTAAAGGCGCCAATGACGCGCTGAAGCCCGCTGACGTCGACGCCGCTTCCGACGTTCTCAAGAGTGCCGATTGTATTGTCCTGCAATTTGAGATCCCGCTCGAGACGGTGTACTACACGATCAAGTTCGCGCGGAAGAATAACATTCGATGTCTTCTGAATCCCGCCCCTGGGCAGCCGATCGACGTAAAGGCTGTCGCCGATCTCGACTACTTCGTTCCGAATGAGAGTGAAGCAGAAACGATTACCGGCATGCCGGTGAAGAATGTTGACGACGCGAAAAAGTGCGCGGAGAAACTTCTCTCCGGCGGAATTCGCCGCGTGATCATCACGCTGGGCGCGAACGGTTCCTTACTAGCCGGGCGCGACGGCATGGAACATGTTCCCGCCTTCAACATGAAGAGCGTGGACAGCACCGGGGCCGGCGATGCATTTATCGGCAGCTTCGCTACGTTTCTGGGCGAAGGACTGGCCGAGGGAGAGGCTGTTCGTCGCGCAAATCTCTATGCCGGGCTCTCGACCACCGGAGTTGGCACGCAGAAATCTTTCTATGACCGGGCGCGCTTCGATACCGAGTGGGCGGCGAGAGCGAAGTCCTGAGGCGTGCGCGTCCAATGAAGCGATTGGCCATCGCGATTCTCTTCACTTTCCTCGTTCTCGGCCCAGCGTTCGTCTTCGCGCAGCAGCCAAAAATCAAAATCATTGCCGACCAGGACAGCGCCGGTCCGGAAGGAACTAATTTTCTCTCGCTGCTCATGCTGTTGCGCGCTCCGCAACTAGACCTGCTGGGCATCACTACGGTCAGTGGGGATCAGTGGGTCGAGCCTGCGACTGTGTTTGCACTCTGGGCCACTGAGCTTACCGGTCGCACTGACGTTCCGGTGATCAAGGGCGCGGAGCTGCCGCTCGTGAACAGTCAACGCGAACAGGAAACACGGGAGAAATTGTTTGGGTCTTATCTTGGATGGCACGGATCTTTTAATCCCGATGCGCCGAATCCGAAAGAAACGTGGGCGCCTCCCGGTGGATATCCAAAAGTGAAACTGCGTCCGGGCAGAGCTGCCGACTTCATCATCGATATGATTCGTGCGCACCCGGGAGAGATCGTTCTCTACTGCGCCGGGCCGCTCACGAATATCGCTCTCGCGGTCTCAATGGACCACGACATCGTTCCCCTCGCCAAAGCGATTTACATTATGGGCGGCAGCAGCGCAGGGGGTCCGGAGTTGAACTGGTGGTGGGATCCGGAAGCGGCGGCGATCGTTCTGCGCCAGCCGTGGAAGCAGATCGTGATCACTCCGTTTGAAGCGGGCGGCCAGGTGTGGTCGAGTGAGCGCCTGATGAAGCGGGTCACGAGTGCCGCCGGCCCTTTGGCAAGTCACGTCAAGCAGGTATATTTCGACAAGCCGCCGATGGCGGGCACTTCCATGTGGTCGATGATGTGGGACGAACTGACGGTGGCATCAATTCTTGATCCCTCAGTGATCAGGAAGTCAGAAACGATGTATCTCGATGTCGACATTACTCATGGGCCAAAGTATGGACACACCGTTGTCTGGAAGCCGATGGATGATGTCCCCGAGTTCTTCGCGGCATACAGTGGTCCGCGGCCTGTCGATAAAGAAAAATGGAAAGGCCACCTGACGCCACCTGCGCACCTTCATGCCGCGAGCGTGCAGATGGAAGTTGATGTTGAGAAGTTTGAAAAGATCTTTGTCGAGCTAATGAGCCACTAAAAGCCCATGCAGCGCGCTTTTCTAATTGATACCGACACCGCTTCCGATGATGCCGTTGCCATCATCATGGCTCTGCGAGCGCCGGATGTCCGAGTGGTCGCGATCACGACCGTCGCCGGGAACGTGGATGTCCAGCAATCAACTCGAAACGCTCTCTACACCGTCGAACTCTGCGGAGCGGATGTGCCGGTCTTCACGGGCGTAGCGAAACCCTTGCTTCGCCGCTATGAGAATGCAACCTGGTTCCACGGTCGCGATGGACTGGGCGACCACGGTTACCCGCCGCCCAAGCGGGCTCCGGAGAGAATGCACGCGGTTGATGCAATTATCGAAGCAGTCGATGCTAATCCTGGGCTGATCATCGTAACGTTGGGGCCGCTGACCAATCTTGCTCTCGCTCTCGCAAAAAAACCGGACATCGCCGCCAAGGTAGGACGCTGCGTCGTCATGGGAGGCGCCCCTTGCTGTGAAGGCAATGTGACGCCGGCTGCGGAATACAACATATGGGTTGATCCCGAAGCGGCGCGGATGGTCATGTTGAGTGGCCTTCCGGTCGAACTGGTGGGCTGGCATTTGTGCCGTGGAGATGCCGTCCTCCACGACGAGGACATTACCCGGATAATGAACCTGAACAATAACGTGGCGCGTTTCGCTATCGAGTGCAATAGCCACGCGCGCAAGGCCTACAAGACTCAAACCGGCGAAGATGGAATTTGCCTGCCCGATCCGGTAGCGATGTATCTTGCGCTCGATCCATCGGTTGGAAATTGGAGCGAGCATTACGTGGATGTCGAGACGCAAAGCGAACTCACGCGAGGCATGACCGTGGTGGACCGGCTCAACGTGGCCGATGACGACCGCAATCGAACGGTGTGGGCGGATGTTTTGCGAAGAGCAAGAGCCAAGGTGTGCTGGACGATCGATGACCGGCTATGGAAAGCCGCCCTGGTTGCTGCGCTTCAGTAGATTTGAGCGTCTGATATATTGGCCTCTCCTGGAGGTGCTTCCATGTCCCGGATCGTGCGCTGCGGCCTGATTCAAGCGAGCAACGTGCTCGGCGGCAACCGGCCTTTGTCAGAAATCAAGAAGGCCATGATTGAAAAGCACGTCAAGCTCATCGAGCAGGCGGCAAAGAAGAAAGTGCGCGTACTCTGCCTTCAGGAACTCTTTTACGGGCCCTATTTCTGTGCTGAACAGGATATTCGCTGGTATGAATTGACCGAGCCCGTTCCAGACGGACCAACCACTAAACTCATGCAGAAGATCGCCGCTAAGCACGGCATGGTGATGGTGGTTCCGGTCTACGAAGAGCAGATGCCGGGACTCTATTTCAATACCGCCGCCGTCATCGATGCAGATGGCAGTTACCTGGGCAAGTACCGCAAGCATCACATCCCGCACGTGCATCCCGGCTTCTGGGAGAAGTTTTATTTCACTCCGGGCGATAGCGGCTATCCCGTCTTCAACACTAAACATGCTCGCGTCGGTGTGTACATTTGTTACGATCGCCATTTTCCGGAAGGGGCGCGCGTGCTCGGAATGAATGGCGCGGAAATTGTGTTTAATCCTTCGGCTACGGTCGCGGGCCTGTCGGAACACTTGTGGGAACTGGAGCAGCCTGCGCACGCGGTGGCCAATGGATATTTTGTCGGGGCGGTCAACCGTGTTGGCCGCGAAAAGCCGTGGAATATCGGCTAGTTTTACGGCAAGAGCTATTTTTGCAATCCGCGAGGAACGATCGTCGCGCAGGCCAGCCGCAATAAAGACGAAGTGCTGGTGGCTGATCTGGATCTCGATATGATCTCCGAGGTCAGGAAAACGTGGCAGTTCTATCGCGACCGGCGTCCGGAAACCTACGGTCCAATTACTACGCAGACAGGGCAGGTTGCAGCAGATTGATGAAACCTCCCATGAGCACAGAAACAGTGCCGTCGCGAATCGAATCGAGTCCTCTCTACAATCCTGATCTGGCGCCGGTTTCGGCTGATCGCCGCACCTGGGGCACTTACAACTTTGCCGCGTTGTGGGTGTCGATGTCCGTCAATATCCTCACTTACATGCTTGCGGCCAGCTTGATCCAGGGTGGAATGAACTGGAAACAGGCCGTCGCCACGGTATTCCTCGGCAACACCATTGTGCTGATTCCGATGCTGTTGAACTCGCATCCGGGAGCGC
>QIAJ01000254.1:0-340 GCA_003225495.1 Acidobacteriota bacterium | reverse complement strand
TTCTGCGTGCGCTGGTGGCGTGCGGATGGTTTGGTATTCAAACGTGGATTGGCGGCGAAGCAATCAGCACGCTGCTGGCAACCCTGTTTCCCGGATGGAGTACAGTTCCGCACGGCGCCGCTATCTGCTTCATGGCTTTTTGGCTCATTAATCTGGTCGTCATTCTCAAGGGGATTGAGTACATTCGGTTTCTTCAGGGGATCAGCGCGCCAGTTTTATTGGCGGTCGGCATTCTGCTACTGGTGTGGGCCTATCGGGCGGCGGGCGGATTCGGTCCGATGTTGTCGGCACAATCGCGATTCGCGAATTTTTCGGACTTCTTGAAATTTCTGATACCGGC
>QIAJ01000059.1 GCA_003225495.1 Acidobacteriota bacterium | reverse complement strand
CTCGCCGACGCCCAGCGCAAGCGGCTTAGTCGGCTTCAATAGCTGCGATCAAGCTAGCCGGCCCGCTTGCTGGCGGCTCGCTTCGGTTTGCTTTTACCCTTGAGATTGAGCGCCACTGCGGCGCGGATGAGATCCTTCAAGGCCGGCTCATCGATCGTTTCGCCTTCGTGAATGTCGATGGCGCGCCTGACATTGCCGTCGAGGCTGGAGTTGAATAGGCCGGACGGGTCTTTTAATGCAGCGCCGTTGGCGAATGTCAGCTTCACAACGTTCTTGTACGTCTCTCCCGTGCAGACGATGCCGCCGTGGGACCAGACCGGCACCCCGGGTGATGTCGCCTTGGCCCACTTCTGCTCTTCTACGATCTCAGGATCTGCTTGGTGGATGATGTCGCGGACTTTCGCGAGCGTCTTCCCGCGCCAGTCTCCAAGCTGCTTGATCTTCTCGTCGATGAATGTAGAGGCAGATTCCATCGGGGGTCCTTTTCGTGTACAGCTTCAACTCTCGCACATATTTTAGCCGCGCTCGGAGTCTCTGCGTACCCTGCGGCCTTCGCAAGTGGAAGCCTGCCATGGTTCGATGGGAAAGACAGTCGCGAGAACTGCCCATTTCCCACTTAGTACCGGGGGTACCCCTCCCCCTGGGTCTTTCAGAATCATAGAGTTAGCACATGAAGGTCGCTTAAAATCTTGATTTCAAGGAACTTACATGCAAAATATAGAGCACAAATGGTTTAGGTCCGCCTTTCCCAGTTATACTATAAAGCTATATTTTATAATAATATTTTATCTCTGAGGGGTTTCATTGTCAAGGTTTAACCGGCGCGCTAGGCGCGAGGACAGCATTCCGCTTCGAGTTGCGCCGCATACAGACATAGGCACCCGCAGCGCCAAAGATAGGCATGAAGGCGGCGGCAAGGTGTCCAGAAATCTCTGAATTCCCGCCAAACGCTACCGGCACTGCGCCTAAGGCAATCCCGATGTCACACGCTCCGAGAATGACGAGGAGGTTATATAGCTTCCACTTCGCAGGTTTTGCGCCGAAAATAGCAATTACCGTGAGCACGATGAATACTAAGAAAATAATCGGGTTGCCAGGAGTAGTGTTGTTCATAGGGTCCCCCTTTCGACAGCGACCGATTCTAAGAATGACATCCTACTCTCATTCACTCATAGCGGCTGGAAATGTTGGTATAACGACACGACCGGAACATGGGGAGCGATTTTGAAGCGCTGAGAGGAGAGACGATGAAAAGGCTGACTCTTGCGGGATTGGTCTTTGCGGCAATCGCATCGACATTGCCCAACACGAACCGGGCCGACACGAACAAGAGAGAGATCATCGCATTCACGCCGACGCAAGTGCGATGGTTCACGCCGTCGTACTACACCGACGGCCGCGAGCGAGCGCAGCTGCTCGGCGACTCAAGTCAGGGCGGTGCGTGGATCGATCGTGCCAAGATCCCCGCCGGGAAACGTGTCCTCGCGCATACCCACCCGCAGGACGAACCGGTCACCGTCATCGAAGGAACCTGGTATCTGGGTGAGGGAACGAAATTCGACTCGGCAAAGCTGAAAGCGTACCCCGCGGGCAGTTTCATCCTCATTCCGGCCGGCGTCCCTCATTTTGTTGCGACGAAGGACGATACCGTGATCGTTCAGCTCAGCGGCAATGGCAAATTTCAGACGGATTACGTCGAGAAATAGGAAGTGGGCGCTGCGTGCGTCAAGGCAGGCGCGGGTTCCGATAGGATCCTCTTCGAGAAATGGTGAGGGTGGCGTTCAGCGGGGTTGATTGTGATCTCGACGATTTCCCGCGCGGTGGCGAAGCCCACACATCGCAAAGTGCGCGATGGGGGGCACCCGGCCATCGGCCAACCAGGATTTATCGCCAACCTGGTCCTTCAATTTTCGGTGCCAAGGCTTCTGCATGAGGCCACGGCGACGGTTTACTTCTTTTGCCCCGGAAACTCGCTTACGATCTTTCCGTTCTCATCCAGGAACTGCAGCCCTGACTTTCCGTCGGTTTCAACCGTCAGTCGGATACGCGCTTTCCCGTTGCCATCGGCCAAGCTCAAACCAACCGAGCCATCGAGAGAGCGCCCGATTAGCAGACGTTGCACGTCGTGCCGGTGAGTCGAAAAGAATTCCGCCCAGGCATCATCTTGTTTTTCGGCCGGAAGGGCACCGATGCGCTCCTCAGCTTTCCTCTTTTCCTCGACGGGATAGTCTCCCTGATCCGAAATGCTGATGCGCGAGAACTTGTCCTTGCCTTCCTGCCCCGCATCCAGAGCGAAGATCTGATTCTCTTCGTACTGATCCAGACTCAAATGACCATGATTCTCGATGGTACCATCCGGCAACTGTTCGGCGCCCCAGATCAGCCCACCTTGCTCGGTTCCTTCCTCGCTCATGAACAGCATGCCAGCCGCGTCGCGGCGGTCGGGACGCGGAGATTCTTTCTTGCGAACCCAGCCACCGGGAAAATCAGCACGGTTCGAAATGGTGAGTCGTACCGTCCCGTCCGGTTCGACCACGTTGATGCGGCGAACCGTGATAATGCCGAAGTGACGATCGCGCATCATGCGGACTCCGTACAAAACTGTGCACACGAATAGGATCGTCAGTACACCTGAGTAAACCGCCAGGAAGCGAGGACTGGCAAGAGTCTTCATCAAATCCTCCGTAATCCACATCGAACTCTATTCCCTGCATGGCTGACAATTGTAAGGGATCGATGCTGGGCGGGTGACCCAAGTATCGGAGGGTACTCCGCTCTAGCCACAACTAGGCCTAAGTGGGCCCACTCGTCGTGGATCGATCATGTCAGGATCCCCGCCGGCAAACGTGTCCTTGCCGCACACGCACCCGCAGGACGAACTGGTCCCCGTCATCAAGGGAATCTGCTATCTGGGCGAAGGAACGAAATTCGATGCCACAAAGCTGAAAGGATACCCCGCGGGCAGTTTCATCCTGATTCCGGCCGGCGTTCCTCATTTTGTTGCGGTGAAGGACGGTACCGTGATCGTTGAGGTCAACGGCAATGGCAAATTTCACACGGATTACGTTGAGAGATAGGAATTGGCCGCTGCGTGCGTTCAGAGAGTCGCGGGTTCGGACAGGTTCTCTTTAAGATATGGTCAGGGTACCGTTCAGCGGAGTTGTTTGATCCTGACGCTTTCCGCGGCGACGAAGGCGGGTGGCCCATTCTCTGACAGCAGACGGAACATTCCGTCGAGGCCGTTCGTATACTCCAGGGCGCATGCTCCTGCCCATCCATATTGCTGCAGGCGGGCTCGCCATTGTTCTCGGCGCCGTAGCTCTGTTCGTCAAGAAGGGCGGGACCACCCATCGCCGCGTCGGGCTGCTGTTCGTTTATGCCATGCTCGTCATGGGCACCTGCGCCTCAATTCTGGCGTTTCGCAAGAGTCCCACCGACCCGAATCTGCCCGGCGGCTTCATGGTGGCCTATTTTGTCGGCACCGCGCTCACCACCGTCCGCCCGGTGTCGCGTTGGACCCGCAATGTTGCCGCGCTGACGGTCGCGGTCGGACTAGCGCTCCTCGACATCCTGGGAGGCGTGAAGGCGTTCAACAGCCCCAGCCGTTCCCTCAACGGCGTCCCGTTCCCGATGCTCTTCTTCATGGCCACCGTCATGATCCTGGCGGCTATGGGCGACGTGCGCATCATGCGGTTTGGTATGCCTCGCGGCCGGCCGCGCCTGACGCGCCATCTGTGGCGGATGTGCTTCGCGCTATTCATCGCAGCCGGATCGTTCTTCTCGGTGCGGGCGCGGGTAGCGAAAGTCCTTCCGGAGCCATTCACGACCGCGCCCATGCGCGCGCTGCCGATTCTGCTGTTGTTTGGGGCGATGTTCTATTGGTTGTGGAGGGTCCGCGGCCGCCGCGCGTTACCAGTGCTCGTCCGACACGATCCGATGTCACTCGCTGCTCGCGCGAAGTGAATCCTGCGGAGCGCTGTCCTGTCCCAAAACCTTGTTGGCGGCTGCCTCTTCGGCTGGGATTGCTCGAGGATATACACCAGACTGTTGCTCTTCTGGGGCTCGTCGATGGGCGTCCAGAAAGCGACGGTTTTCATTCCATGCCGTCAAACAACTTGATGGTGTGGTCGCGGAGGCGCGCCAGCAATTCCGCTAATTTTCCCGGGGCCGCGTGATAGATCCGGAGCTCGTAGAGCGTCTTCGAGGAGGGCATTGGATTATCCTTATTGTGCTGCGAAGCGGCCCAGAGTGTTGCTGGCTGAAATGGCGCCGCCTCGACAAGTGCGTCGTTTCATGGCGGGCATTTAGCAGAGGGTGAGGTGACGCACTACTGCCCACTTCTCGCCACGAACGCGAGAAATAGGGCACCCAGTTTGTTTTCTCCGCCATCGCATCAGCTAAGAAACACTTTCCGCGGAGAAGTGGGGCGGGGGCGGTTGCTGTGGGCCCTCGGGGGCTGAAGCCCGAGTCTCTCAAGGGCTTTGTGGCACGGCTGAAACCGTGCCCTCCCGGTCGGGGCCATCTCGGTTGGGACCATCCCGATCATGATGGCTTTTTGTCAGGCCGATCTCTTCGAAATAAGTCGTCGAAGGACATGGCCTTTCCACATCCACAATCCCGTAAGGACCATTACAGGAAGGAAGACAAACCGGGTTGCCGGGGCGTAGTCCGGAAGTTTTTCAAACGGACTATAAATGTAACCGAGTATCGGAATGGCAAAGACGATGTGAATCCAGCGAAAAATCGAACGTTGGGTGCCTTGGCTCATGATTGGCTGTTGCATGGTTTTGCGATTCACCTCGATTCATGACTTTTGAGTCGTCTTAGGGGGCCAGTTGGGCGTCTCAATACCGAACTGCTTGGCATACTCGGCGTGCAATCGCTGCCAGGCGCCGAATTTCATCGCGTCGCGGCCGACGAGGCGGCCGATGGGAGTTCCGCTGAGAAGGTGATCCAGAACATCGAAACAAATGTGCCATCCGGCGGCGCCCATAGCGATGAAGCGGTGACCGATGTTGGTCCACAGCGTCAGGCGCGTGCCGCCATCAAAGGCTTCGAGTTCCCATCGCATGTCGAAGCCACCCCACTTGTACTCAAGCACGTTGGGGGCGTCGGCTCGTGTCACGGTTGTTTCGGTAACGTGCAGCGTGGGCGCTCCTACCGTGGTGAGCTTCACCGTGGTTCCGACCGTATCCAGGTTCCCGTCGGCGTCAAAGGGAGCCCACTCGCGCAGATGCGCCGGGTCGGTCAGCGCCTGCCAGACTTTTTCCGGCGAGTGGCGCAGTTCGCGGACGAGAATAAGCGTCCACTTCTCTCCTTCTTTGCGTACCTGCGTGCCGCTAGCCGGACCCGGTGCGTAATGCTCGCGATCGATCACCTTGTTCTCCCTAATTCTTATTTTCAGCGTGAATACTGTTTCAGTTGTGTGAGCTGAATGAGGTTGCCACATGTGTCGTTCAGCATGGTGATGATCGAGGCGGTTACGTCGGTGGGCGGCATGGTGAACTCGGCGCCGCGAGCCTTGATCCGCTCGTAGTCGGCCTTGACGTCGTCGGTGAAGAACATGGCTGCGGGCTGGCTCTGTTGCGACATCGCCTGCTGATACGCTTTGGCTGCGGAGTTGTTGTTCAGCGCCAGCTGGAGCTCGGTACCGTCCGGATCCTCGGGCGAGACCACGGTCAGCCAGCGATATGGGCCCTGACTGAAATCGGTCTTCTTGGCGAAGCCCAGGACTTCGGTATAGAAGCGCAGGGCCTTGGTTTGGTCGTCGACGTACAAGCTGGTCAATTTGATTTTCATTTGGCTTCTCCTTTCTTACTTCTATTACTTCGCGGTTTGGGCCGCGTCGTCTTCTCCTTAGTAATCTTCCTTTTCGTTGGTGTTTTCTGATCCATGCGGTCGAGGTGGCGTTCGAGAGCATCCAGGTGAGCGGACCAGAACCGACGGAACTGACCCAGCCAGGCATCCAGCTCCTGGAGTGGGTTAGGTCTCAGGCGGTAGAGACGGCGCTGTGCGTCTACCGTGGATTCGACGAAACCGGCCTCGCGCAGCACTCGCAGATGCTTAGACACGGTTGGCTGCGGGATACGAAGCTGACGCTCGATCTCTCCAACCGACTGTTGTGACGAGACCAGCAGGCTCAATATCGCGCGGCGGTTTGGCTCCGCAATGATTTCGAAGACGGATTCCACGTTCTTTGTATACTCCACAGAGCATATACGTGTCAAGGTATGTACAGGGTAGGGTGAAATTTCTCTGCGGCTGCACCTTTTCGCTTGACTTTCACGTTACGTAATCCCCGAGAATGGAAAGCGGCACGAGGTAAGGTGATGGCTTACACCGTCAAACAATTGGCCTTGATGTCGGGCGTCACCGTGCGCACGCTTCATTTTTTCGATGAAATGGCGCTATTGAAGCCCGCCTACACCAGGGCGAACGGCTACAGAATCTACGAAGAGCCGCAACTCCTAATGCTCCAGCAAATCCTCTTTTACCGAGAACTGGGGTTCGAGCTAAAGCGCATCAAGGAAATTCTGAGCCAGCGACAATTCGAAAAAAACGCCGCTCTCAAATCGCACCGGCAGGTTCTCGAAAAGAACGTCGCGCGGACACGCACGCTGATTAAGACCATCGATAAAACCCTCAGCCACTTGAAAGGAAGAAAGAAGATGAAAAGTGAGGAACTGTTTATAGGTTTTAGCATCGGCGCGGGAAAAGACCGATTCAATGATGGTTTCAAGCGCTACGGCACGACGATTGATTGCAAGGTCTCAGGAAAGGACACCGGTGGCGCAATGTGTGTTTTGGAGGTGAACAACACCGGATGGCCGCGCCACATCAACCAAGACCAGGATGAATGGATTTACGTCGTTGACGGCGAGGTGGAGTTGGAGATTGGCAAGAAGCGGTTCCGTCTCGGAACTCGTGAATCCATGTTCATCCCACGCAATATTGAGCACGCGTGGGCAACCGTCAGCACCCCAGCCAAGATCATCAATACTTACCAACCGGCCGGCAAAATCGAGAACTTCTTTCAGGCGCTAGCCAAATTCAAAGACCTACCGACGCGCGAGCAGGCGATCGAGAAAAGCTACACCGCCAAACAGATAGACGGATTGAAGCGGGTGTTCGAAGCCCACGGCATGATTGTGACTGGTCCACCGCTCGACGTTGATTCGAATGGAAACTAGATAGTGGGGGACAGACGGAGCGTCCCCGCTCTTGTAGGGCCGAACTTGTGGCGTCACGTGCTTTCTGGCAATTCAAACGCCCGTCGCGCCAGCTTTCGAGACTCGCCAATGACCACTGGACCGGAACTTCTTCGCGACCGCGAGGGGAACACTCGATCTGTGTTGTCTGGGCCATAGCCAACCTGACGCCACCGAGCAACTGAATTCTTTCAGCGATGGATCGACGAGTTCAGGAACGCGGAGAATCTGCGGAGTTGGCATCAAGAGGCACAAACTGAGTATGCTAGTGCATCCTGGAACTGCGATCTACGTCGGCTACACCGATCAACGAGAGAACCTAACTTTCGATCCCGCGAATCCACACGAGATGCGGCGCACAGCGTTTCCCGGCTTCCCAACCGGCCGACAGTTCTTCGTGAATTGAGTTATCTCTTTCGTTTCTAAGGCTCCTCGGCGATCCCCGCTTTTTTTGTTCCCGACGCTCGCCGGTGATTGTCTTAGAAGATGACTTTCGGCGTTCCAACGTTAGGAGCGCGGAGACGAGCATCACGCGGGTGTGTGGTTGCGAACACACTATTGAGGAGCCCGAGCACTGATCGCTGGCAGCAAATTTAACATGATTGCGCGCCGCATAACCCCGCAGAGGGATAAAAGCAACCATCTGACTACTCCTGGAGCGGCTCCTTGGGGAAGGAATCGTCATATTTTTTGTCTTTGACAAGCTCGTCTATGCCCCTCAGGAGTTGTCTCCGTCATGAGGCGCCGGTTTTTCATTCAGAGCAGTATCGTTTGTGGTTTGAAGCGCCGGGCCCTATACTTCCTCGAACTAATTCCTACTTGTCTTTGCATCGGCTGCTGCTGCTATCTACATGAGCCACTCCCAGACCACACCCACAGCACAACTTGATCGCGGCCTAACGCTTTCTCACACGATTTCTCTGGTCGTCGGCACAGTCATTGGCACGGGAGTTTTTCTCAAGGCAACCGTGATGGCTCAGACGGTCGGATCGCCCAGCCTGGTGCTGTGGGCTTGGGTGCTTGCCGGACTGCTCTCGATGGCGGGCGCTCTCACCTATGCTGAATTGGGCGGGCTGCTGCCACGTGCGGGAGGCGAATATGCCTATTTACTCGAAGCGTATGGCGAAGGAACTGCGTTCCTTTATGGGTGGATGCGATTCGTGATGGGATCGGCCGGATCGATCGCGAGCCTGGCAGTTGGTTTTGCAACCTTTCTGGCCGCGATGTTGCCGATCAATCATCTCTGGGCGGAGTACACCTATCACGCATTTGGCCAGACTCTGGTCTGGCGATTCGGGACACAACAGGTGCTAGCTCTAGGCGTCATCGTTCTGCTTTCAGCGTTGAACTGCGGCCGAGTGGTTCTTGGTGGCCGGGTTCAATTGCTGATGACATTCCTCAAAGTCGCTGGCATTGCGGTCATCGTCGGTGGCATCTTCCTTTTCTCCAAGGGAGGCACACTGGCCAATCTCGCACGACCTGATGGAGTTCGGCCATGGTCCGGGCTTGCTCCGTTCGGGACAGCGATGCTCGCGGCACTCTGGGCCTACGAAGGCTGGAATCAGATGCCGATGGTTTCAGCAGAAGTACAAAATCCTACGCGCAATGTTCCGCGAGGTCTGATCATAGGTCTCGCTCTTGTGGTTGTAATTTATTGCGTCGCCAACTTCTCCTATTTCTACGCACTTCCCTTTTCTGATGTCCTGACTTCAAACTCCACAACCTACCGGGATGCACTGCCCGTTGCCGCCAGAGCCGCGCAGACTTTTATGGCGCGTTACGGTGCAACCTTGGTCTCCTTGGTATTTGTGATTTCCACCTTGGGCGCTCTCAATGGAACTATTCTTTCATCGGCACGCGTACCTTACGCAATGGCACGGGACCGTCTGTTTTTTGCTCCGTTTGGCCGCGTAAGTGCCGGAACGCATGTTCCGGTCTTCTCGATTGTTTTGCAGGGAGTTTGGGCCAGCTTGCTGGCGATTTCTGGGACGTACGATCAGCTCACTGATTGCGTGGTTTTCGCTTCGTGGATATTCTATGCGCTGGTGACCACTTCTGTTTTCGTGCTTCGCCGTAAAATGCCACAAGCAGAACGACCCTACAAGACGCTGGCATATCCTTTCTTGCCCATCGTGTTCGTGCTGGTCGCCAGCTGGCTGGTCTGGAACACGATCCACACTCGCCCGTTGGAATCCTCCGTCGGCCTCGGCCTTATCGCCGCCGGCCTGCCGCTCTACTTCTACTTCCGCAAGTCCCGCGCGAGTATGAACCCAGCTAGCCGAACCGACTGATACACCTGTCTCACCTCGCTCGACGACGTTTGCTCCTGTCTTTCTGGGCTGGCATGCTCGCTTTCCCTTTCGCTTTCCTTGAGGAAGACTTCCGCTGCGGAGCATAGGCAATGCAATCTGCTTCAATCAACATGCCGGGCAACTGGCGTAAGTCGCTTCCGACCGTAGTACGCACAGGGTAAGGTTGGGAAAAACGGCGAGCGTATACAGCGTTGTAACGCGCGAAAAGCGCAGTGTCACTCAGGTGCACGGTCACCTTGATCACGTCGGACAAACTGGCATTGTCGGCCTTGAGAACGGACTCGATGTTGCTGATGACCTGTTCGGTCTGCTCTTCAATCGACTCTCCCGTCAGCAAACCTGTTTTCGCATCTATCGGCCCCGTTCCGGTCACGAAGATGAAGTCCCCGGCGCGGTAGCCTTGCGAGTAAGCGCCCTGCGGCGCCACTCCCCGCTGTGTCTGAATCACGTACTTTCCCATCGTAAATCCTCTCTTTTCGTTATCAGCGATTGTCCAGATCAAGTTCTGAGCCCGCGAGCTCGGACCGGCCAAACAACCTCCACCCGCTCTCCGCGAAATCCGATGATCTCATCGCTCAGGTTTGCGCAAGTACAAGCGTGGTAGGGATAGAAACGGATCTTCTCACCTAACTTCACTGCCTGGTCGGAATGCGCCATGCCGTGTTCTTCGTTTAAACGGTCCACAGAGATTCTCCGATCTACCGCGCGCGCAATGGCAACTGGGGCGGTTCGACCCGTGCCTACACCGCCGGCATCACCGCTAAAAGTCTTTGATCCGCCATCGATCGTTAAGCAACCCCGCACATTGGTGCTCACCACCGTGGAAAGGACCGAGAGGGCCAAGTGGTCTTCGTCGGCAGTGCCGCTATCCAATTGCATGAGGTCGTTGAAGACGTAGTTGCCCGCGCGCACTTCCGAGACCCCCGGCACTTCCGCAACCCATTTTCCTGTCGGAGTGCTGCCTGCTGTTACGTCCCGCACCTCGATACCGGCGGCCCGAAGTTGGTCTGCAATTTCCACCAGCAACTTCCCTTCCGCATGCCCCGCATCTTTGGCAGGCTGAGCTCCAGGAAACCCGCTTGAGCGAAATGTCGTGACTCCACCGAGTTGCAGACCCGGCAACAACTCGATTTTTCGTGCCAATCGAGCAATCGTGGCTTGGTCTTCATAGTGAATACCTCCTCGGTGCAGTCCGCTGTCAATATCGATCTGCACGTGGATCGTGACCCCCGCTCTGGCGGCCGATTCTGACAGTCCGACGGCGGCTTCTTCGCAGTCGCAATTCACTGTCAGACGTTTTGTATTCTTTGCGAGTTCGGCAAGGCGCCGCCACTTCATCTCACCGACAACTGGATACGCAACACAGATATCTTCGATTCCCGCTGTCGCGAACGGTTCCGCTTCGCTCACCTTCGCGCAAACGATTCCGACCGCACCCGCAGCCACTTGCATCCGAGCAATCTCGGGGATCTTGTGTGTCTTGATGTGTGGCCTAAAGTTGACTGCACAGCGGCCCATGCTCGCCTGCCATTCGCGAATGTTCCTTTCCAGACGGTCGAGGTCAATCAATGTGGCTGGAGTATCGAGATCGTAGATGGAAGATCCTTGCTTTGGCTGCGAAGTCGCCACCGTCGGTTCCCTATTTTCGAATTCAGTCATGCACAGGATATCGTGTTGCTTTGTCACGGGGAGTCCTTCTTGCAGCGCTGCTTATCTTATCGCGCAAGGGGATATAGACACGCAAGGATTGCAAGCGCATGTCGCGGATCTCCGCATCACCGGCAAGGAGTCGGTTCGATACAGGACGATCAGAACGGCGATCGAATCCGCTGTATGGTGCAGCACTTTCTGCTAATCAATCATGAGCGCTTCGGGAGCATGGAGAAGGATCCGGCCACGTCCCTTGGAAACAGTTCCTGCGCGTGCCCAATTACTTAGAACGCGGCTGGCGGTAAACGGGCTGATATCTGCCAACGCGCCCAGTTGATCGTTGGTTGCCCGGATTTCGATTCCGTGGGAATGCACCACGCCTGATTGATCACTGAGCTTCAATAAGGTCTCGGCTAGCCTCACCTCCGCAGTCTTGGTCACCAGTCCAATGTGACGTTCAAGATAGGTTCGCAGGTAGCCCAGTGCGATGCGCAAGCCATTTTCTCCGAGCAGGCCGTAAGCCGGGATCCTAGCCTGGGTTCGGCTTACTATCAGCTGTCCCGGGTCTACGCGAGGCTTGGAGACAACGAGAATTCACAGCGCGTGCTTGCCGAGTTCCAGCGACTCTATCGGGAGCAGGCGAATGAGTCCCAGGAACTCACCAATGACGCAGGCAAAGAAACCGAGTCGTCGGAAGTACCGTGAACACTGGCGCGGTGGGACAAGATTTTTGACGCGCGACAGAAGTTATGACTTGGCCTGGAGAATCATGGCAGTCGGGAGCTCGTTGTTGCCAACTCCTTCTATGCCGTCAATGCGGAAGCGCGAAGCTGAAAATGTTGCTGCCCGCCGCGACTGCCACGTACTGAACTCCATCGACCATGTAACTCATTGGTGACGCGTGCATCGTCTGTCCAGTGTTGAAGTGCCACAGCGGACGGCCGGTGCGAGCCTCGACAGCTTCCAGGGATCCGGTGTCATCCCCAAAGAAAACGAGTCCGCCGGCAGTGGTTAGAGTACCTCCCCACGAATCACCCAGACCGACCTGCGGATAGCGCCACATGATCTTTCCCTCGATTACGGAATACGCCAGCAGCGTTTTCTGTGCGTTCTCATCGGGCGGATGCTTCGTACCCGTGGCATAGTAGGTTTCGCCAGGTTTAAATGGTTTTGGATTCGTGAAATACAGGTTGCAATTCTCAAGCGCAATCACATAAAAGAGTCCAGTGTCGGGATTGTAAGAAGGCGAAAACCAGTTGGTGGCTCCGTTGATGCCGGGACAGATGGACGTGCCCGGAGCGGTTGGTATTCGACCCGAGAGTATAGGGCGGCCAGATGCGCCCACACCTGAGGCCCAGTTCAGCTTCTGGACAAGCGGGGTCGCACTCAGAAACTTTCCATTCGTGCGGTCGAGGACATAGAGAAAGCCATTGCGGTTGGCCTGCACCAGCAAGTGACGGGTCGCGCCTCCGTCTGCGACATCCACCAGGACCGGCGTTTGATTCGCGTCATAGTCATACAGGTCGTGGGGCGTGAACTGGAAGTACCACTTCAATTTGCCCGTATTCGGATCAAGCGCCAGCACGCAAGCCGTATAGAGGTCATCCCCGGGACGGGTGTCACCCACAAAATCAGGAGCTGCGTTGCTGGTCGTCCAGTACAGAGTGTCGAGTTGGGGATCATAGGTGCCGGGCATCCAGGTCGTGCCCCCGCCATGCAGATAGGAATCGCCGGGCCAACTTTGAGACCCGAACTCGCCAGGTCCTGGAATTGTCCAGAAGCGCCATTTGAGTTTGCCGGTCAGCGCGTCGTAAGCTGCGAGAAATCCTCGCACACCAGAGTCGCCTCCGGACGTCCCGACGATCACTATGTCTTTCACAATGAGGGGAGCGCTGGTGGCGCCGTAGTGCAAGGTTTTGTCGGCGTACTTCACATCCCACAACAGGGTTCCCGACCGGGCATCGAGGCAGAGTAGATGCGCATCGTCGGTTTCCATGTAGACGAAGTTCCTCCACATCGCGACACCGCGATTGTGATGAGACGCGGCATCATCCAGCAGTCCCGAGCTCACTGGCCGCTGGTAATGCCAGACCATCCGGCCCGTTCGCGCGTCCAGAGCGAATGCGTCGTTCGCTGAGGTAACGTACATGACGCCGTCCACGACAACGGGAGTCGTTTCGAGCTTTTCGGAGTTGCCGGGATGAAAAACCCAAGCCGCGCGCAGCTGCGAGACATTCTCAGGCTTGATTTCGCTCAGGCTGCTGTAGCGACGACCGGTGTAGTCCCCGTTGTAGGAAGTCCAGTTCGCGCCGACCGGCTGTGCGAGCAAGTCCTCTGGGCCTACGTTCGAGGCGCTGCTGACGGGAGACCTCCCCGTTTGTTGCGCGGATAAGGGCCAGCCCAGCGCAGCGGCGACCAGCAGGACCACGGTGAATGCTCTGCCAGCAAAATTCACGTCAGCGCTTCTCCGGCGAGCCAACCTGAACTTCCTGGAGTAAACCGCGATCCACACCATTCCGATCTTCCAAATGAAGCGAGATGCGAGCAGGCTTTTCCACCGGAGCGATTTCCGTTTCCAGCGAAACCAAATCGGATGGGTCGACATCGGTGAGCGGCAAAGCTTGCAGCTCTTTGCCGTGTTCATTATAGAAATGCGCGACCAGGCGTCCGGCGAAGAATACTCCAAAGCTCCCCGAAATCCTGATCTTGCCATTCTCCTGCTGCAGGGCTCGAAGCGGGCGTAGCACAATACCGGCATCGGTTACCGTGTGAAATTCGCTGCCCGCGCGGGTGGGGAACCATTCCGTGTCCAGTGTGCACGCCTCACCCGCACGCAACCGGCACATTGGAGAGTTGATCTCAGCTTCAAGGTAGAACGGCTCATCTTTCGATCGCAGTGAAACTTCGCCGTCGTCGCTCAGTTTTAGCTCTGGACCGTTAGTCCAGAAGATGATTGACGCCTTGCCGGGATACGCGCGGGATTCTTCAAATTGAAAACGCTCCACCATGGCGTAGCGACGGGTGCCATCGACCACTGCCAACCATCCGGCGGTAGAGTCCAGCCAGAGTTCCGCCGCCATGTGAACATAGCGCAGCGTAAACAAGCCGTCCTCTCGTATCGAAGCCGCCGTATTTTCCGCGGGCCCGAACCTCACATGATAGCGATTGAGATAGCTGCTTGCGGGATTCGCCGGGGCAAACGTGCGAAAACCCTGATTGAGTTTGGATGAATCACCCGGGTCCGCCGTGTTGTATTGAGAGACCGACTGCATCGACCATTCGAGAGCGTGTCCGCTTGTGTTTTTCATGGTCGCGCGAAAGCGAATCTGCGGAGAGTCGGTGTCCAGCCGAATGTTACGGAGGAACTGTATTCCCGTCTTTGGATCCGAGGTGCCCGTGAGTTCCGCTTCACAATGTTCACCTTCCGAAACCTTTCGAAAGGTGAAGGGACCGTCGTCAATCACGTCCGACCCTCCGGCCCAATGTTGCTCGTCATCGTTGCCCTCGGGCAGTAGCCAGATCTTGTCGCCGCCGTAGTTAAACCACTGGCTCTGATCCGGAGGAAAGTATTTGCCTTCCAATTTCGGATTGACGAAGAAATACGGGTGCCCTGCAAAGGTCACTTGCATTACGCGCCCCCCATTTTGCGGGACGATAATCAGTTCTACCCATCGATTGGAAAGCCTTTGCGCGTGCCAGCCTCTGTAGTCGACGGCCTCCACGCGGCACTGCGAAGTCGTCGGCTGAACCGATCCGCCGTTGCCTTGGGCCCAGACCACGTTAAGGCTTGGCACTCCAAGAAAAAGCAGACTCGACAAAACTCGTCTCAGGTTGGGGTTTCGCAGCTTCAAACGCATCATTGCTCCTGTTCAGGGTAAAAACCATCCTCGCAGAACGAAAGGAAACCTAATCAAACGAAATAAAGTGATGTCCGTCAAGCTCGATCTGTGATATACCGAATTCCTCTCGGGGAGAACTCAATGGGGAATTCCAGTCGGCGGTCATTCATCAAATTTGCAGCAGCGGCTCCCTTGTTGAGCCAGATTGCTGCGCGTAATCTCTACGCGCAGGCCGCCACCGCAATCGGGAAAAATCCCCGCCAGAATGTATACACCCGACTTGGGGTGAAGACCGTAATCAATTGTCGAGGAACATGGACGTACCTGAGCGGCTCCCTTGAATTCCCGGAAGTTCGCCAAGCTCAGATTGAGGCCGGGCAACACTTCGTCAACATGCTGGACTTGCAACGCGGCGCCGGCCGCCGGCTCGCGGAGTTAACCGGCGCCGAGTCGGGAATGGTCACATCGGGCGCAGCGGGCGCCATGGCGGTGGCCACGGCGGCGTGCATGGCGGGCGCCAACGACAAATACGTCTGGCAACTACCCGACACGACCGGGCTCAAAAATGAAGTCATCATGATGGGTGGGCGCAGCGCCTTTGATAACGCCATCCGGCTCACGGGAGCCAAACTGATTCTTGCGTATTCGCCGGAAGAACTCGCCAACGCGATCAACGAAAACACGGCGATGATCTACACCACCGATCTCGGCGAGAAACTGGAACGCCAACTCGCCGTCGCGAGGGATCGCAAGGTTCCAATGTTACTGGACGATGCGGCCGGCATTCCCCCCGCGGATAACGCGCGCCTTTACGCGCGGATGAAAATTGATCTGTACGCTTTCTCCGGCGGGAAGGGCCTGCGTGGGCCTCAATGCAGCGGCTTGCTTTTGGGTCGAAAGGACTTGATCGAAGCAGCTTTGGCTAACAGCAGTCCCCGCGAAGGATCTGTCTGCCGTGCCATGAAGGTCGGAAAGGAAGAAGTGATCGGTTGCGTTACAGCGCTTGAGACATGGCTGAATGTGGATGAGAAGAAGGTGTACCGCGAGTGGAATGAAAGGATCGACCGTATTCGAAAACTCGTCGACACGGTTCCGGGCGTGAAAACGGACGTCCACATTCCCGAAGATGGGAACCGTTTCCCAACGCTCAAAGTTTTCTGGGACCAGGCCGCATGGGGGTTCAGCACGTCAGACTGTGTGCAAAAGCTGCGCGAGAACGATCCCGTCATCGAAGTCCTCGGCTCAGACAACCCCAGCCTCGTGACCGCGGTTCGTGAGGGCAACCCGAATCGCAAGGAGCACAAGGAGGCCGACCACATTGAGCTGGTCTCAATGACGATCCAACCCGGCCAGGAAATCATTGTGGGCCAGAGATTGCGTGAGATTCTAAGTTCGGCGCAAAAGGGAAAATCCGCAGCATGAACAGACAGATCAGGACGCTCTCGAACTAAGGTCTCACCGGAAAATGTTGCAATGCGAATACTGCTTGCTGGGTTGTTGCTGGTTTCGGCGCACGGGATGCACGCTCAGGTGCGGGCAGTCGTTCCCTCCAATGTAGCGACTGGTGCGAAGCGTTTTTATTCACCCGGAGTAGACGCAGGCGAATACGTCTACGTCTCCGGACAGGGGCCTCGCCGCCCGGATGGCAGCTTGCCATCAACCTTTCAAGCGCAAGCCCGGCAAGCCCTCGATAACGTTAAATCAGTTGTCCTAGCGGCGGGGTTGACTATGGAGCACGTAGTCTATGCACAAGTTTATCTGGAGGACATCAACAGATATTCGGAAGTGAACGCAATTTTTTCTGAGGCCTTTCCCAAGACTCCGCCCGCACGAGCGGTGCTGGGAGTTGCAAAACTCCCAGAGCCACCGATTCAGATTAACGCCGTTGCGGTGCGCAATCTAGTTGACCGGCAACCCATATTTCCGCCAGGCTACAAGTCAGGCGATTCCACTCCTCCCGCCATTCTTACTCACGACCGGCTCTTCATTTCGGCGATGCCTGGGAGCGATCCCTCCAACGGTAAGGTTCCGGATGACCCGGCCGCCCAAGTGGACTTTGCACTCGACCGCATGAAGGCGGTCGTGGAAGCTGCCGGTCTCGACTTGCGCGACATGATTTTTGTTAATCCCTATCTGACGGCTGATATCCCAACCCGAGTAATGAACCAGCACTATGCGCAGCGTTTCGAATTCGGCAACACTCCGGCACGAGCGACGATTGAGGTGTCCAGCCTTCCCAGCGGGGTTCATATCGAATACACCGGAGTTGGCGTTCGCGACCTCAAGGAAAGGCGGGCGATTCGTCCCAAAAACATGCCTCCCAGCCCGACGGCCAGTCCGTGCGTGTTTGCCGGTGATACCTTGTATTGTTCCGCGAAGAGTGGCTTCATTCCCGGACCGCACGGCGGCGTCTATGGCACTACGACCGCCCATCAACTGCGGCAAACGATGCGGAATCTGCTCGACAATCTTGAGGAAGCCGGCATGACATTCGACGATGTTGTCTCCGCGAACGTTTATCTCGACGATTTGTCGGACGCGCAGGCGTTTGACGAAGTATACGCACAGTATTTCAGCGGAGTCCTGCCGGCGAGAACCATTATCCAGCAAATTTCACCTACTGAACGCCATCCTGACAAAGAGGACCACTATCCAGATTTGGAGCAGATCTCACTGATCGCGGTCCGAAAGTCTACTAGTTATTGAATAGACATTCCGTTTTTAATATCTGGTTCCAAGAACGTCTTCACCGGTTTCATTCTGTGAGAAGGCGAACATTTGACTTGACATGTGCGCCAACATGAATAATAAAACGTTTTAATAGAATCAAGGCGTGTGTCATCTCGGCCAACGGATTTCGGCGGGATGCTGTGCCCGCCCGACTCTTCAGCATGGAGGAACACAATGATCAACAACAGAAGCCGGATCTTGGCTGACGGTTCGCGATCCACGCTTTGGGTTGAAAGCTTCAGCGCGAGTGTTCGGATGGCTGTTGCGATCTCCCTCGTGCTGTTTGTGGGCTTTCCAGCCCATGCTCAGCTCTACACCGGTTCGGTTACCGGCGTGGTCACCGACCCATCCAAAGCCGTCATTTCGGGTGCGCACGTAACGCTCACCGATGCCGAAAAAGGCTACGAGTTCAAGGCTACAACGGATGAGAGCGGAAGATACCTGCTCCGTTCGATTCCTCCGGGCACGTACCGGCTGTCCGTGGAAGCGGCGGGATTTGAAACGGCGCGCAGAGAAGGAATCAAGCTGGACGTGACCCAGAATGTCTCCAGCGACGTGGTCCTGAAAGTCGGCGCCGCCACCCAGAGCATCGACGTGACAACCAGCGCGGTTCAACTTCAAACCGAAGACGCGGTCACCGGACAAGTTGTGAACCGCAGATTCGTAAACGATTTGCCTCTACTGGACAGGCATTTCTTCGATTTGGTCAAGTTGGCGCCTGGTGTGGTGGAAACGAATGCGCCCGGCACCAGCGGCCCCGTGAACTTCAATTCGAACGGCAGCCGCAATGCCACTGCGGACGTTCTTTTGGATGGCGCCAGTGCGACCAACTTTGAACAGAACAGCGGTCAAACGTCAGCTCCCTTCGAGCCGTCGGTCGATTCGGTGGAGGAATTCAAAGTAGAGCAAACCAACTTCACGGCCGAGTACGGGTTTGCGGGCGGAGCCATCATCAACGTCATCACCCGCTCTGGAACCAACAAATTTCACGGCAGCCTGTTTGAGTTTCTTCGCAACGCCATTACCGACTCGAACGAGTGGTTTGCCAACAAGAACGGCAACCCGATCCCGGCCCTGAAGAGAAATAATTTCGGCGGTAGTGTAGGTGGACCTATCATCAAGAACAAGACCTTTTTCTTCTTCGATTACGAAGGCCGAAGAAGCAGGGACGCCACTTCTGGCCAGCAAGCCGTACCCACTCTCTGTGAACAGGGGATTGGGACGAATTGCGCTATCGGCGACCCCAACAACGTTGGCGCGGGACTGACGCAAGGTCAATCGAAGCTGGGCAATTTCGCCGAGTTGTGCACGCTGTCGGGAGCAACTTTTGACGGCGGCGGACAATGCACCAATCCGGCTGGCCAGCTCTGGGACCCTTACAGCGGCGTGTTTGACAACGATAGGAACGCGGCCGTTCGATCGCAGTTTGTCCCCTTCAATAACCTGGCAGACTACATCAGTCAGGGAAACGCTAACCTGAACGGCACCCCCTTTCAGCCCGCGGCTGGAGTTCCCGGAAATCTGCTCGATCCTGTAGCAGTCAGGTTGTTTCAGCTGTTCCCGTCGCCAACCGTGAATTCTGACGATCTCGACACCGTACGCACGCAGAACTTCTTCGCCTCCGGAGTGAATGCCTTCACACGAGATCAGTGGGACCTGAAGGTCGACCACCGCTTCAGCGATCGCGACTCGTTGAGCGTTCGCTATTCACAAGCAAGCGGTAATTCACGTTCTTTCAACTGCTTCAAGAACGTGGCTGATCCCTGTACTGCTGGCCCCGCGGAATTCACCCGTCATCTGGTGTCGATCAACCACATCCACTCCTTCAGTCCAAACCTGTTACTGACGCTGACGTATGGTTATGTGCGGGGATTTGATTTTGCGCACGGCATCGGCGGGGAATTTTCCAACTTCGACAGCGCCTTTGCGGATGTGGGTTTCCCTCCCTACCTCGATCATGGGTTTCACGTGTTTCCGCGTATTGAGCTTACTGCCGACTACAATCTGGCAATTGGAACGCAGATTTTCAGCATCACCCGTGAAGGGCAAGATTCGCATCATCTGGAGGGCTCGGTCAGCTGGCTCCATGGCAAACACGACTTGAAATTTGGCGCCGAAGGGCGGCTGCATCGGATTAATCACACCAACCCCGGCTGGCCAGCGGGAGCCTTCGATTTTGACCGAAGCTCGACCAACCGGGTGGCAAACGACGATAGCGGAGAGGAAGGCGGAGACTCTCTGGCCGGTCTTCTCATCGGGGTTGGGCCTCCCGGAAACGGGGGCGGCGGATGCACGCCCTGCCAGGTAGGATTTGTCAACGCAGTCAGCACACAAAGCTTCCGCTACGGAGTCTTTGCTCAAGACAACTATCGGTTCTCTCCGAAATTGACCCTCAATCTGGGACTGCGCTACGAATTGTCAATACCTCGGACCGAGCGTTTCAATCGCATGAACTGGTTGGATCCGAATGTCGTCTCTCCCTTGCAGGTGCCGGGGCTCCCAACGCTGCATGGCGGCGAAATCTTTGCAAGCTCGAATGATCGCTCAAATTACTACATTGACTACAAAGCGATTCAGCCTCGTTTTGGATTTGCATATCAATGGCGCGACGGTTTCGTCTTCCGTGGCGGTTACGGAATCTATTTTTCGACACCTCGCAGCGGCGCTGCCGGCACCGGACCTTGGGGATATCAGGGATTTGACGTCCAGCCACCCTGGATTACCACATTCAACTTCGACCACGCCACACCCTACAACACCTTAAAAAACACTTCCTGCCAAACCCCGTCACCATCGGGCGATGTCGTTTGCGGCGTGGCTCCGCCTCCAGGATCGTCAAAAGGACTACTCAACGATATCGGCACCGATGCTGTTGGTCCGATCCGCCAAGTCAGTCAAAACATACCGTACGAGCAGGCGTGGAGCTTCGGATTTCAGACCAACTTGCCGAAGAAGGTTCTGCTGGATGTAAGCTACGTGGGTAAGAAAGGAACTCATCTTTACCTCGGAGGTTTCCGCAATACAAATTTTCTCGGGCCCGACGTCTTGAATTTGTCGCCGGACGAGCGAGGAAATCTCAATAACAACGTGCCCAACCCGCTTTTCTTTGATCCGACGTCCGGGGGCACTTGCGACCCGACACGGTTTATTTGTGATCCAACGGTAGGCCTTTCAGCGCCACAAATTCCCGCCTTTCAGAGCCCCGATCAGCCTCTCCATGTACCCTTTCCTCAGTTCACCAGTTTCTCGGGAGATTCCCCTCCGATTGCAAATTCCATCTACCACGCCCTGCAAGTTCGAGCGGAGAGGGAATTTTCGAATGGATTGCAGTTCCTCGCGACGTACACATGGTCGAAATCCATCGACAATGCGTCGGCCACCGACGACAGCAACGTTTTTCTGGGCGGCGGCACGACAGACGGGTCGACCCTTAACGTGCAGAATCCGCACGACCTCAGGGCAGAGCGAGCGGTTTCGGTGTATGACATACCGCATGTCTTTCAGTTCAGCTACGTTTATCAGCTCCCGTTCGGCCGCGGAAAGCGCTTCGGCGGCGGAATTCATCCGGTGCTCGACGCAATCCTCGGAAATTGGCAGACCAACGGACTCGTGCGGATTACAGCCGGGCGGCCGATCATTCCTGGCCTGGATAGTTCCAATCCCATCCCAACCTGGAGCCAGCGGCCGAATCTGACCGAATCTCTACAACGTGGTTCCTCTAGTCCCCAAGCGTCAACGGATCCGGGCACTGGTACCAGCTACTTTGCCAATCCGGATGTCCTGTCCCAGCCCGATGATTTCACGCTCGGCAGCTCTCCGCGCACGATCACGAGTGTCCGTCAACCGGGAGCAAGGGATGTTTCCATGTCGCTATTCAAAGAGTTTCCGCTGGAAGGCATTCGCGAAGGCATGCGCCTGGAATTTCGCGCGGAGTCATTCAATACCTTCAACCATCCGCAGTTCCAGGGCCCCAGTTCCAACGTGGGAGCCAGCGACTACGGATTTATTTCATCGACCGTAAATTCGCCGCGCCAGTTGCAATTTGGGTTGAAACTGTATTTCTGACGAAGCGTCTGGGCAAGAAGAACGGCGCGGCAATGCATCGCCGCGCCAATCTGATCGGCCGCCCTTAGTGTAGTGCGTCAGATAGATCGGCATTTATGAAGTCGCCTATTCCCCCGTAATCCTCTGTGTCCTCTGTGGTTAAGGTCTTGGACCTCATCGCGAACACCACGGAACACGCGGATCAAGGATCCAAATTTAACGCTCACAATCTCCCACGCACCACACTAGTGCTTCTTTGTCTGCGTTGCGCGATCTTCTCCAAGCTTGCCCCGAATCACAGTTGCCGATGCCGCCGGAAATTCGAAAGCGGTGTCCGCGCGAGCCGCGACCGTGGATCGCGCCGCTGGGCCGGCCGGGTCGGGATACCCATCTCTTGCCTTCGGATGCCATTGGTATTGCGCGTTTCCAAATGTGATGAAATCCGCCGACCCGCTGAAGAAATGATCGCCGGATGAACTGTCATTGAAAACCATCCGAACTGTGTGCGCGTTCTGTTGATCTTTATTGATGACCATCACGGACCACTGCCCATCGGGTCGTAAAACCGCATAGGCCGTAACCAGGACGTGGCCCGCTGGGTCGACCACATCGCTGCCTGCGCGGAACAAGCGATGCACGCCGTTGCCCGGCTGAGCCCACTCCTGTGTAATCAATTGGCTGGCAAAAAACTGTGAGGTCGGTTTCTGGATCTGGTAGTTTGTGTCCACTGTGAACATCCCAAACGTGCCAAACGACTCGTTGCACCCCGGACTGACTCCGCCCGGCGGATAATGGAAGTAGTACATGCCCGCACCGCCAGAAGTGAAAAACTCGCCGACAAAATCCGCCAGCCAGAGTCCGCCAAAGGTATTCACAAAAGACTCGCCGCTATTCCAGGCGAGGTTGAGTTCCGTGATCAACATCGGCACATTCCGTGGAAGCCCGTCATCGCGCCAAACCTGCATGATGTGTGAAATCAGCGACGGTTCGTCGTAGAGGCTGCTCCATTGAATCTTGCAAGGTTCGTACGGGTAGTGCTCGAACGACATGAATGACAGATCGTTCAGGCGGCCGCGTGCCCGTAAGTAATCGAGAAACCTTCCTAGCCATGATGCCTTGCCATGAGCATCCGGCCACACCAGGATATCCTCGTTGACGCCTTGAAACACTGGACCGCCCAGCTTCAACTTTGGATCGACACGATGGAGCGCAGTTGCAAATTGAAGATAGAGCGCAGCGTAATCTTCGGGGAGCATGTACTGACCGTCAGGCTCTTCTCCCATCTCGATATAGGAAATCGGGTAACCGCGTTTTTCCAGATATGTGATTTGTGCAACGGCGTCCTCCGGCGTGGCATAGATTAGGGCAATCGGAATCATGGCCGGCAATCCGCGCGTGTAACCGCTGCCGTAGAAGAAGTCGAGTCCTATCTGCTCGCGCGTGGTTGGACCGAGGTCAGAGGGAGCATGCCACGGGTCGATCGAAGAACTGATCGTAGCAGTCTGATCCTGATCGGGCGTATGCCGAAGCAGGTCATAGAATTCACCGTTGCCTGCCGCCGTTCCCAGAAAAAGCTCACGGATAGCATAGCCCACGCAATTTCGCTTGTCGGATGACCCGTGCGAGTCGCAAGTGTTGGACGATTCCGTCATCCATATTCGCAAGAAATGAACGGGCATCGGCGAAGCTGCGAGTTGCAGAGTAACGGCGCCACCTCGCCCGCTGGTTACGACTCCTCCTGGGAAACTCACCCACGAGCCCTTGGTAGGCTGCTTGATCGGATCATCGCCGGTCCAATACTGAACCGAATATTTAGTCGCGTAAGGTTCGCCCCAGGCAATCTTGATCGCGCTGACCGGCAAACTGTTGGCCAAATCAACAGTCACCCATTGCGGGTGCAAGGAGTCGTCTTCTCCCGTAAAGGCTTGGGTTAGATACGGATTACTCTTCCAGTAAGTATCGAGATCGCCGTCAGTAATTCGAGAGTAGCCGTTGTTTCCCGTTCCGTCGTTGCGGGTGCTGCCACGGTGCGGCAACAGATATCCATAACTGTGGCGGATCGACTCACCCGGAGTTGAGCTGCCTGTGAAGTAACCCTGGCCAGCGGGATCGCTCCATGTGCCTTCCGGGTTCCAGTGCCACGCTTCCGCGAACAGTTCTGTATTTTGCCGGTAGGTGACCGTCTGCCATCCGGCCGTCAGAACTCGGCTGATGGTTTCCGGCGTAAACACTTTCTCCACAGTATTTGCATTCATGCGGTCAATTCCCGCACCCAGCGCCTCCGTCGGCACAAACGAATTGGTGGAGTGAGACGCTGTCATGTCCACGCGAATCGTTTGTGCGTCCGTGAACGAGCCCAACATGAGCGAGAGAAGAGTGACGAGAGAGAAATGGACAGAGCGTCTTATTCTGATCGTAGCCGGCACGGAATCTCCTGATTCAATGTGCAAGATATGGGACGAAACCCCTGGCCTTCAGCCGGAGCCGATAAACGGATGTCGTTGCGGTGATATAGAGGGTTTGGTAGTCGGAGTCTCCCCAGGCAAGATTCGCCGGCTGCTCAGGAACCACAATTGTCCCGATGTGCTTGCCGCCCGCGTCCCAAACCCAAACCCCTTTCGGGCCGGTTATAAAAAGATTTCCCTGCTCATCGACCTTGATCCCGTCGGGAACCCCCTCACCCTTGCCCCCAGGCTCCTCGCCAAAAATCCGCCCGTTAGTGAGTGAACTGTCGGAGGCGACATCGTAGATGCGGATGTTCCTCTTCTCGCTGTCATCGACATAGAAACGCTTCCCATCAGGCGAGAAGGCGAGGCCGTTCGGTTGAGTCAGATCCTTGGTAAGCAGCCTCACGTTCCCTTTTTCATCGAGCCGATAGACGCCCTGAAAAGGAATCTCCTGTTTTTCACCTTCGACAAGATCCAGAGTTGGGTCGGTGAAATAGAGCGCTCCGTCCGGCCCGACGATGACATCGTTCGGACTATTGAATCTCTTACCGTCATAATGGTCGGCCAGGATCTTGTATCTTCCATCCGGTGTCACCTCGATAATGGCGCGGAGGACGCTGGCGCAGTCAATCAGGCGATGACGCCGGTCAAAGGTATTGCCGTCCGGATCACCGAGAGCGATCACTTCTTCCTTTCTGCCGTTCGGGTACACCTTGAAGATCTTGTTGATCGTCTCATCGCTGACATAGAGAAATCCTGCTGGATCCCACATCGGGCCTTCTGTGAACCCAAATCCGACAGCCACAGTTTCCAGACTGGCTTTGCGATCGATCAAATTCCACAAAGTCGGCGAGTGTGCCTCGACTGAGAAAGTTCGCCTCGTCGTTTGCGCCGGAGCGCAAACCGCGAGCAGCACAACTATCAGCCCACGTCGGATAAACGTCCCAGCGATTTTCATGAACTATTCCTCACCGGGGTCGGGTACCGTCCCAATTTTGATACTTTGGAGGTACCCAACCAGATCATCCAATTCCTGCGGAGACAGCTTCTGTCCGTAGTTCGTGGGCATGGCGGGCAGGCGCCGATATTCGAGTTTGTCGAGATCCGACTTCAGCAGAAAGTGGAAAGTGCCGTCGGCACCCTGCAACTGAATTGAAAAGTTGTCTTCATTTCGTACCGCGCCGATAAGTGTTTGTCGATCGCGAGTAGTAGCCACAGCCGTTCGCGCCCGCCCGGCGGAAGGTGCCGGGTCGGTGATCGCCCTGCGAATCTCAGCTGCGGTCAAGCCGCGAGCGTATGTGGACAAGTCAGAACCAACAAACACTGCCTGGCCAGCAACGGTGTGGCAGGTGGAGCACTCAGCCTTTCCAAAGAAAATATCTTTGCCTCGTTGTGGATTTCCAACGGGCGATACAACACCCGCACCTTGCAGCACGCGCAGATAGTCAACTACGTGTTGAATCTCTCCGCTCCCAAGCTCTCGAAATGCGGGCATTCCAAAATCGGTCCTGCCATTGAGGATGATTTGTGTCAGTTCAGGGTCAGATAGGTGCCGAATAGTCGGATCAGTTGCAATGTTCGGAGCTCGCTGGCTGCCGCGTCCGTCAAGCCCGTGGCAGCCGGCACACCGAGACGAAAACGTTCTTTGACCGACCGTTGCACCGGCTGATGATGCCTGAGACTTCCGCACCTTTGGAGAAGGCTGCGCGTTGACAACGGCTACTGACAAGGCCAGGAACGTAAGCAAATGCAATCGAGATCGCATAGTCTCAGCACTGACACGCCTTTTCATCCGAAACATTTACCGACAGGGAGACTCCTGCATCTTTCGTCTGATGAAAAACCAACTCCCCGTATTGAAAAACAATGAATAGAAAGACGGGTTGATTTCTGATAGCAGCCTGAATCTCGCCGCTCACACGTACCCATTACTTTTGCTTAACCGCGATCGCAGCAATCTCAACCCGGGCGTTGTTAACCAACGCCGCTGCCTGGATCGTAGCGCGCGCCGGCTTGGGGTCCGGCATGAATTCCCGGTACACCTTGTTCATGTCGCCGAACTCCTTGATGTCTGCTAGGTAAACAGTCACAGACACGATGTCTCTGAGTTCGAACCCGGCGGCTTTGATCACTTTCTGAATGTTGTCCAGTGCAGCTTTTGTCTCAGCCGCGATTCCCCCGGCGACGAGTTTACTCTGCTCGTCCGTGCCCTCTTGGCCTGCAACATATAAAGTATTACCCGCGACGATGCCGTCACTGAAGGGAAGGTTCTTGTTTCCACTGACGCTGATGGCCTTGTGCTCCTGCGCGAGGCTGACTGGAACGCTAAGGAACAGGGCGACGACACCAGTCAGGAAGATGGCGAGAGTCCAAGAACGCCGCAGCATTTTCATTTTGTAGATCTCCTTTTGCACGAAATGAATTCTGTCTTCCCAGCGGTCGAGAAGAGTGTTACAGTCCCGCGCACATATATACAACCAGGAGGACGCAATGCACAACTTTAATCGGCGCCGCGAAGACGGCACAAATGCTGGTGGTCGGAGGAAATTCACTCTGGTCGGCCTTATTTTTATTGCTGCCTGGTTCCTCGCCGCCCAACCGACTCCCTCAGCGCCTGCCACCGAAGACGATGCCCTGCTCGCACGTTATCGACGAGTGGAAGTTGCTTCCGTGTCGGACGCGATCGAACAACTCATGGGAAAGCGGATGTACATGGGTCATCAGATGCAGTCCATCTTCACCACGAGGTTCGCAGGCTTCGCTCGCACCGTGCAACTGAAGAAAGATGAAGGAAACAACGATCCCGCAGCCCTTAACGGAATGTTGGCCGCCATCGATGAAGGCGCGCCCAACTCCGTGTATGTAATGGCGGTTGAAGACGGCGCCGACATCGCCGGAATGGGTGGACTGATGGGCACGGCAATGGCTTCGCGCGGATACTCCGGTGCGGTTATCGATGGCGGTGTGCGCGATGTGGCGTACTTGAGGAAGATTGGGTTTCCGGTGTATGCAACCGGTATCGTGCCCTCTACGTCGATTCACCACTATCGCTTCGGTGGCGCACAGATCGCGGTCCAATGTGGTGGAGTTACAGTGAATGCCGGCGACATCGTGGTCGCCGACAGTGACGGCGTTGCAGTAGTGCCGCGGGCCCGGGCTACGGAAGTTTTGGAACTGTCGGAACAGATGGATTTCAAGGAGCATTCGATGTATCCGTACATCGAGAAGCTCAAATCCATTCAGGAAGCGGTCAAGAAATTCGGCCGTCTCTGACATTGGCTTGCACAAAAGCATATTTCATCAGATAATTCGCACTTTCATTTTCACGAGAGCCGATAGGGACCACCGGGATTCCTTATGCGCAAGGCCGGTAAGCGCAAATACAACATCACCGCTCTCCAACGGGGACTGCGCCTTCTGGAGCTATTCACGCAGTTCGAACGTGGCCTGACCACCATGCAAGTGGCACGACTTTCGGGATTACCCGTTAGTACGACTCACCGTTTTCTCGTAAACCTCGAATCCTCGGGATTTTTGAATTGTAGCGCTAGCGGCGTCTACCACCTTGGACTGGCTTGCTTCGCAGTGGGTCAGGCTGCTCTGGGACAACTCGATGTCCGACGACTCAGCCTGCCGTACCTTGTGGAGCTGAATCAGCAGACCCGCGAAACTATTCATCTTACGGTTCGCCACGGTCTCACCGCGGTCTATGTTGAGAAGATCGATTCGCCCGAGCAACTCCGGATTCACTCGCGAATCGGCGCAGCTGTTCCGCTCCATTGCACGGCGGTGGGCAAGGTCATGCTGGCCTATATGCCGGATCAGGAACGGGAATATGTGCTGCGGCAACTTGATCTGAAGCGAATGACGGCAAACACGGTCGGTAGTCTCCAGGAGCTCCAAAGCGAGCTGCAACGAGTGCGAAAGAATGGTTACGCCTGCGACTTGGAAGAGCACGAATTACACATCCGTTGTATTGCCGCTCCGATCCGCAACCATACCGGCGCCGTGCAATCAAGCTTAAGTATCACTGCGCCGCTGTTTCGCATGCCAGTGACACGCCTCCGACAGCTCGCGCCCCTCATCCAGGATGCTGGTTCCCGAGTCTCTGCCGAACTGGGATACCAGGCCGCCGCTACGCTCACCCTTAACCACAAAGCGATGGCGGAGGTAAGGCCCCTTGCTTAGATGCCGCTCAGTCCAGCGCGTCAGGTTCGACCGGCAGCGCACGGAAATTTTCCGGAAGTCTCTCATGATTGGAGTCCTTTTCGCGGCGTCGACGGCCTTCGCACTCGCAAGCGAAGCGGAGCAAGTCGCGGGCAAGATTGACGTGCGAACGTCCGATCTGGAGACGGCTCCTCCAGCTGCGAATTGGCTGACCTACCACGGCGATTACAGCGGACGGCGTTACAGCGGACTTTCCGAGATTGGAACCGGCAATGTCGGGCAGTTGCGCGCTCAGTGGGTTTTTCACGTGCGCAACTCGAAGCGTCTCGTGGTCACTGCGGTTGTGGTGAATGGAGTGATGTTCGTAACGGCGGCAAACGACGCATTCGCGCTCGATGCCCGTACTGGCCGCTTGGTTTGGCATCATCCGTGGCCGATTTCAGAAGGCTTGATCGACGATGCCGCACAACACGTGACTCGTGGGGTCGCCGTCTGGCGTGACCGGATCTACATGGAGACCGATAACGCTCATCTGCTGTGCATAGATGCTCGTTCTGGCAGTTTGATTTGGGATGTCCCGTACGCCGATTGGAACAAGAATTATGGCGCGACCAGCGCGCCCTTGGTTGTGAAAGACAAAGTGATTGTCGGAACGTCCGGCGGCGACGATGGCGTGCGCGGGTTTGTGGCTGCCTATGACGCCATGACCGGCAAACTCGCCTGGCGTTTCTGGACAATCCCCGCGTCCGGAGAATTCGGATCGGACAGCTGGCCCGGCGAATTGTATCTTCGCGGTGGCGGAACTACCTGGATGCCGGGTACTTACGATCCTGAGTTGAACACGATCTATTGGGGAACGAGCAATCCAGCGCCGGATTTTGAAGGCAGCGTTCGGCCCGGCGACGATCTCTACACCGACTGTGTGTTGGCACTCGATCCCGATACTGGGAAGCTCAAATGGTATTTCCAGTTCAGTCCGCACGACTTGTTCGATTACGACGCTGTCGAGACCCCGATCCTTACGGACGCCAGATATAAAGGGGAGCAACGCAAATTGCTGGTTCAGGCCAACCGCAACGGATACCTCTACGTTCTTGATCGCACGAATGGAAAATTCCTGTCAGCCGTGCCTTTCGTGGAGAAGTTGAATTGGGCCAAGGGCATTGACGGTCAGGGGCGACCCATCCGCGCCGAGGTAAAACCTACGGTCGCTGGATCCCGCGTCTGTCCTGGGTATGCCGGGGCAACGAACTGGTACGCGCCTTCTTACAATGAGTCCACACATTCCATGTACTTCCTGGCGCTCGAAGAGTGTCAAACGTTTTTCTCCAAGTCCGAACCGCAGCAATTCCAGGAAGGCGAGACTTACTACTCGACTGGCGTAAAACACATTCCAGGCGAAAGCGGGAAGAAGTTTCTCATTGCGTACAACCTCGAGACCGAGTCGTTTGCATGGAAGTATCCTCAGGTTGGCTCAGGCCATTCTTCAGGTGGAACGCTGAGCACCGCCGGAGGCCTGGTGTTTTTCGGCGACGATGACGGCTCATTTGAGGCAGTGGACGCCCGGAGCGGAAAGCCCATATGGCACTTCAATACCGGGCAGGAATTCAGCGCTTCGCCGATAACCTATGCCGTGGCAGGCAAACAGTATGTTGCGATTGCTGCTGGAAGCGACATTTTTTGTTTTGCATTGCCCTAAATCAGCGGTTGTTGATCCGTAATCTCTGATTCTGTCTATCGAGGAGGAATTGTGAAATCAGCCGTTACCCGCCGAAACTTCGCTACGAAATTTGCTTCCATGTTGTCCACCTTGGGCATCGGCGCAGCCGTGTTGGGAAAGACCGCTGCCGCCCAAACCTCCCCCGCGCAAGACACAGGCGTCCAGAAGCTAAACTACGACGGTAAGCCCGCCGACGGCACCCAGATGATCACGTCGCTGATTGTACACAACGGCCTGATCTACATTTCCGGCCAAGGCGCGAACGATGCCGGCGATGTACAAGGCGCAGACATAACCAGCCACACAACAAAAGTGATGAATAACGTTAAGAAACTGGTTGAAGCTGGCGGTGGCAGCATGGATAGCATTCTCCAGCTGACCGTCTATCTTGGGAACCTGGATTTTTATGACGGCATGAACAAGGTTTTCAAAACCTATTTCCCCCACGGAGGTCCCGCCCGCACAACCGTGTCGGTCGCCGGAGTCCCCGGGAAGTCGCTGCTCGAAATCAACTGCATAGCTGCTGTAGTCCGGAAGTAGTCAGAGTAGCCCGAAAATAAATCTAGCTGAGGAGCGGCGCTTATGCAGCCAAGTTCGAAATGGAATCGCCGGGGTTTCCTAGGCAGCGGGGCGGCGATTGCCGGCCTGCTTGCGACGGTAGGCAAGTCATTTGGGTGGGCACGTGCATCGTCGCCCGCAAGCGCGACCGTCAGTGGTTTGGGTCAGTCTGGAAACGTCTACGACGAGCTCGGCGTTGCCACCGTGATTAACTGCGAAGGGACCATGACCATGCTCGGCGGATCCCTACCCCACCCTGAACTCGAAGCGGTGATGCTTCAGGCCGGGCGTCATTTCGTCAGCATGCCGGAACTCGAAGTTGCCGCAGGTAAGCGCATTGCCCAAATGCTCAAGTTGCCGGATGGCTTCACCGCGCTGGTAACCTCGGGTGCTGCCGCAGCCATTCAGTCGGGTTTGGCCGGCATCCTCACCGGCGACAACGAGGCTTTGATCCGTCAATTGCCCGATCTCACCGGTATGAAGTCGGAAGTGATCATCCAGAAATCGCATCGCAATCCATTCGACCATCAGTTGCGGACGACCGGTGTAAGGCTCGTCGAGATTGAAACTCGCGAGCAGTTGCGCCGGGCGGTCAACGAGCGCACGGCGATGATGCACTTCACGAACTTCGCCAACGCCGACGGTCAGATCAAAGTGGACGAGTGGCCGAAGCTCGCCAAACAGTACAACTTGCCTTGCATGAATGATGCGGCCGCCGATACTCCTCCTGTTTCGCATTTGTGGGACTACACCGTGATGGGCTACGACCTGGTAACGTTCAGCGGTGGAAAGGCCATACGCGGTCCACAATGTGCCGGACTTCTCATCGGACGAACAGACCTTGTCGCCAACGCACTGCTTAACAACAGTCCGCACGAGGATACGATTGGGCGGAGCCAGAAGGTAGGCAAGGAAGAAATCGTCGGGATGGTCAAGGCGCTGGAGCTTTACCTGAACGAAGACCATGACGCGCTCTCCCGGGAGTGGCAGATGAGGCTCGATAGTATTGCGAGTCAAGTCAAAAAAGTCCCGGGCGTTAGCACATCTTTTTTTACTCCGGATATCGCGAATCACGTACCACACCTGCACATTACCTGGGACGAAACTCGCGTCCACGTTACCCCGAAAGAAGCGTCAAAGTGGCTGAGAGGAACGAAGCCATCGATAGTAATCGGCAGCGGAGAAGGCCGGCCCGGCTTGACGATGAGCTCGTTCATGCTTCAGCCCGGCGAAGACACGATCGTGTCCGAACAGCTCGTGAAGCTCTTCCGCGACCACGCGGCCTGAGGATTATTCATGACTGCAACGCGATCGAGTCATGTGCGATGGTTCCTGATCTTCTGGCTCTTTGTTCTGAGCGCAGTCTCCTTTTTGGATCGGGTCAACATTTCCATCGCCAGCAACTCGATTGTCGAACAATACGGTTTCAATAACATCCAACTCGGCTACATTTTCAGCGCGCTTCTGGCTGGCTACGCCATATTTCAGACTATCGGTGGAATGCTCGCTGATCGCTTCGGTTCTCGCAGAGTTTTGGCGGCAGGCGTTCTTTGGTGGGGGATCTTTACCGCTCTTACAGCAGCCGTCCCGTCTCAGGTCGGCCACGCTCTTCTGCTCTTTATTTCGGTCCGCTTCCTGCTCGGTGCCGGGGAGGCCGTTGTTTACCCTGCGTCGAACCATTTTGTTGCGCGCTGGTTTCCTGTGCAGGAGAGAGGCATCGCGAACGGGCTGATTTTTGCGGGCGTTGGAGTAGGCGCCGGCTTCACTCCGCCGCTGATCTCATACTTGATCTTTTATTACGGATGGCGCGGATCGTTTTGGGTGTGTTCCATCCTGGGCTGTCTCGCAGGCGCCGTCTGGTTCGTCGCCGCCCGCGATACGCCACAGGAACACGGCAGGGTCAGCAAGGCCGAACTCGAACAAATCCACACTGGGTTGACGGTGCCGAGTTCTTTCAATCGAAAATCGGAATCGCCTTTGATCCCTTGGTCCAGAGTTCTCCGAAGCAAGGATGTATGGGCTGTCACGATCAGCTATTTCTGCTTTGGCTATGTTGCCTGGATTTTCTTTAGCTGGTTTTACAGATATCTTGCCACCGTGAGGGGCCTCAACCTCAAAGCAAGCGCGTTCTATGCGATGCTTCCGTTTCTCGCCATGGCGGTGACGTGTCCTCTTGGCGGCCTTATCAGCGATCGCCTTACCAAATGGAGAGGTCCACGGCTGGGCCGTTGCGGAGTCGCTGTGCTTGGCATCGGACTCGCGGCGGCCTTCATAGCGTTTGGCGCGCAAGTGAGCAATGCGCGTGTAGCTAGTGTTGTGCTTGCCGGAGGCGCGGGCGCCCTCTATTTGTCACAGAGTTCCTTTTGGTCAGTAACGGCAGGAATAGCCGGGCCATCGTCAGGATTCGTTTCTGGATTCATGAACACGGGAGGGCAACTCGGTGGATTCGTTACCGCAACGCTTACGCCATTCGTAGCCGCTCGATTCGGATGGACCGCGTCTTTCCTGCTTGCGGCAGCCTTGTGCGTCGTGGGCGCTGTTGCTTGGCTGCTAGTTGATCCCGAGGCGAGCCTGGTTGAACCTTGACAACTGCAACTTGTACCGGTCCAAACTCCGCAGGTTGTCCGGGGCGGCGAGTTCTGGATCATTCCCAGCTCAGATTAGACACAGTTGTTGTTAACAGGCGTGGCTGTTGAAAAACTCTATGTTTGGAGCGACCTTATGCTGGGCGTGTGGGTGGTGCCGAGTCATTCTTCCCTTTTCTGTGTGGCGAGAACCGTTGGGGCTGGTGGTTGACTGAGGAAGCGCACCAATCGCTTGATGTTCTGCGCTGCCGCTGCCAGAAAGAACTGCTCGCGAACGACTTCATGCGTCGTAAACGCAAGCGACGCAGCCCGATCTGATTCTTCAGTTCAGGGAGAGTCTGAAGGCGTGGAAGGCGAAGTCCGACAAGCGGTGTAGTCTGGTGTTCCCGACTGCTGGTGTAATCCGAAGCTGGATTTTCTCGACTGTGTGAAAGCTATCGCTGAGCGCGCGAAGCTGGAGAATGAGAATTTCTTGCTGCACAAGTTTAGAGCTACCTTCGCCACTCGGTGCCTCTGGGCGGGGGTTGATCTGCGCACGGTTCAGCAGTGGCTCGGGCACTCAGACATGGAAAGCAATGCTGTATTTGAAGCCGTCGCGGAGCCCACATGTATACGACAAGGTCAATAAGATTTCAGTTAGACCTGGCTCAGTTCCAACTTCCTGGCCCGCTTGAGCGAGGTCTCTTATCAAACCGCCGACGCCGAAAGTGACAACTGAGATCATACGTTGTCCATTCTAGCGATACGCGGGACGTCATCTGTGCCATCGCTTTCACCGCCCCGAAAGAGCGTGTTCTTAAGATCTGCAGTAGAAGTGTTGGCGCGTGCGTCGAGCGCTTCGAGTATCATTGAGGGGTTTTAACAGGGGAGCCCTATATAGATCTGCCAAGCTCTACCTGCCGACCAGAGGGCTTAAGCCTTCGCATTCCAGTGGTGGTTTAGTTTGCTGGCACCAGCAGCGGAGCGCCTTTGTCCTTCACGAAGAACACGACGAATTTCGCCGGTTCGGTTTTGCTTGCGTTCCGTCCAACGACGTGAACATCATCGGGGCCTTCATAGAAGGTCTGACCCGGCTTCAGAGTCACTTCTTTTCCGCCTCTCACTTGCATCACGATCGAGCCTTCCAGTACATAGATAAACCCATGTGCATTGTGGCGATGAATAGGGTCTGTACTGCCCGGCGGATATTCCACGGTAATCATTAGACCCTCTTTGCCTGGAAGGTTTGTCAGGTCCTTCGATAGGAGTTCCGTTACCTTAGCCTCCTGTGCTACCAGCGTGCCGGACATGAGACATACCAGCGCCAAAATTAGTTATGTGAATGTCATAATTTCACCTTTCACTTGACCGACGCCATCGCGTCGTATGTTTTTGTTCCTGCTCCGCAGTTACGTGTGTGCCGCACGAGTTCCTGTTCGGCACGCTGCCCATCTTCGATGTAATGGCCATGCTGTCGGCCTCATGACTCGTACAAAGTGAAGGCCAGTTGCGCAATCTTCGTCGTGCGTAGGCGACGTTCGACGGACCGGTCACCGGTGTGTCCGCGGCGACGATGTCAGTTACGTCGTCCATGACTGCTACCTCCTTGTCATTTCTTTCCGTTACTGTTTACGCGGCCCGGGTGGTTCCTCCGGACTGAGTGAGCCAGGTTTCGAAGGATGTCTGGCCGAGCCGTGCGTCATTGCCTGGAACCAATGTTCTCTCGCTGATTTTCGCTCCAGAGTAGCGGGCGTTTGGATCAGCGACAACTTCGCGGGGATCCTTGAGTGCGGCCAGGCGCCGCCGGACTAGCTCATCCACGCGAAACTGTTCCGGGCCTCCAATTTCGACGATGCCGTTTACCGGCGGGCCTACCGCAATCTTGCCTATGGCACTCGCGACATCGTCGGCCGCCATCGGCTGGAAAAGCACAGGAGACAAATGCACCTTATCGCCAACCATGGAAATATCGGCCAGACCCTTGAGGAACTCGAAGAACTGCGTCGCATGCACGATGGAGTAGGGGATGGAAGATTCTTTAATCAATTTCTCCTGAGCAATCTTGGCCCGGAAGTAACCACTCTCGGCCAGCAGCTGCGTGCCCACAACCGATAACGCAACGTGATGTCCGACCCCTGCGGCCGCTTCATAGCTGAGAAGGTTGCGGGTCGATGTCTCAAAGAACTTCAGCACTGCTGCGTCCTCCCACGAGGGAGAGTTTGATACGTCGACGACTACCGAGGCGCCTTTCAACACTTCGGCCAGTCCTTGGCCCGTGACGGTGTTGACTCCTGTGTTGGGTGCTGCCGCTACAGCTTCGTGTCCGTGCTCACGCAGCTTGTTGACAAGCTTTGAACCGATGAGTCCGGTACCGCCGATCACTACGATTTTCATAATTGTCTCCTTTCATTCTTGACCGAGGCGCTTCGAAGCCATCGATCTGTTGCACTCGCTGAGGCAGAACTGACCGCCGTTTGTGGCTTGAAGTGGTCGTTCTCAGCCGTACGAATGGGAAATCATACTGTATTTGCCGCGGTTCAGACATCGAATCGAGGTGCTCCGAGGGAAATTCCATTCCTAACATTTCATTCACCTGACGCTCGTACGGGAAAGAGCCCTTTGAATACTGACTACCTGTGTTGCGGTTGGCGAAAATTGCGTTACCACGCATTGACCATCGGGTCAGGCCGGAAGCCAGTCGTAGCTGGTGAATCGCGTGATTATGTTGAAAGTCAGATTAAGGGACGGGATGAAGCCAGTTACAAGTTCGCACCGAAGGCGAGCAGAGGGCCGTCGCAATCCTTTCACTACAGACTCTCGCGAGTGCCATGGCATGTTTGCAAGTCCTCGCGTGAACTCTACGCCGTTGGCGGCCTCGGCATAAAGCGCGTCTGCATCTTCAACATAGAAGTACGCATCGAGCAGTTCGTCCTCATATCTGTCCCGGTTGCTCCAGCCGCCCATCACCGCGCCGTGAATGTGCGGGAACACCGATAGGTCCGCATTCCGCACAATGAATGAAAGTAGTATGTAGGCGAGAAACCCAAAAAGGCACACGAAGAGTCCATTACGATTGACGAGAGGTACGGTCGCCGCGATTGGGGCGCGCCGAAAAGCGAGTGTTCCAACGCCAGGGGCCAGTTAAAACGGAAGAGAGCGAAAAGGTCATGCCGCTTGATGACGAAATGATTGCTGATCTATTGCGTTGGCGTTCCGAAACGCCTTACGCCGGAGATCAGGACTTGATTTTTGCCAGTAAGCGCATGAAGGGTCGCCAACCACCTTGGCCGGAAGCCATCGAGCGGAATTACATCCGACCGGCGGCAGAGCGGGCCAAGATCACGAAGCACATCAGCTGGCACGTGTTCCGGCATACATTCTCAAGTTTGTTAGCGGAAAACGACGAGGATGTGAAGGCGGTCCAATCGCTGATGCGCCACGCCAACAGCAATATCACCATGAATATCTACACTCACGCGGTCAGCAGCAAGAAGCGGCGAGCGCAGAGCAAAGTGGTGGAGATGATTCTGCCGGAACCGTCACAACCGGCAGCGTCGGCGGGTATCGCTTAATGTGTATTTTCTTGTGTATCGCGCCGATTTTCCAAAAGTGTCCTAACTCTTTTGGAATGAATGGCGGGGACGACGAGACTCGAACTCGCGACCTCTGCCGTGACAGGGCAGCGTTCTAACCAACTGAACTACGTCCCCAACCTGACCTTGATTGTATCAAATATTTTTCGGGCGTCCCGCGTTTTAGCGGCAACGGGCTCTCAGCTTATGAGAAGACTGGTGCGCTTGAGACGCCCAACGGTCCTATTACCCCCGACACTTCCCTTCCTTGCGGTTTTCGCCAACAATAGAAGTTCCTGTGCTTCAGGCTGCCGTCAACTCGAGCCGCGTGACCATGGCGATGGCCATTGAGCGCTATTTCAATGTGTCACTCTATCTGCTGGTATTGACCGGCTTTGGCACATTGGCTTCGACTGGGGGACTCGACCTGCTGGCGGTAGTAGTCGTGGGTTGCGCGCTTATCATTCGTGGATACCACCTCATTACGCACCAGCAATTTACGATTCCCGAGCGCTGGACTACTTACCTCACGCTGGTTTACGTCGGCATTTACTTTGCGGACTATTTTCTTGTGTCGGGCAGTTTCCTGGTTGCGACCGTCCACCTGGTGCTGTTCGGCATGGTGATCCGTCTTTTCTCGCTACAGCGCGCACGCGATCATTTCATGCTTGCCGTGCTGTCGTTTTTGATGGTGCTGGCGGCGGCAGTACTTACCGTCGACAGCGTCTTTCTGTTCTGCTTCGCGGCCTTTCTGCTAGTCGCGGTAATCACTTTTGTGCTGATGGAAATGCGGCACTCGATTGCCGAAGATCAGAGCCGCGCGCAGGAATCGAAGGACAGCGCACCCTACCGCCGAATGGCGAACGTGCTACTCGCTACCGCACCGATGCTGATGCTGATGATCCTGGCGGGGGGATCCCTGATTTTCTTTCTGCTGCCTCGAGTTTCATCTCGCTATTTGAGCGCTTACGCGCCAAGTAGCGATCTCTCCACCGGCTTCAGCGACCGCGTTCAACTGGGGCGAATCGGCCAGATTCAACAATCCAGCGCCGTCGTCATGCATATCCAGATCGATAACGATCTCGAGGGCGCCTACGATCTCAAGTGGCGTGGTGTCGCATTGAGCCAGGTTGACGGAAAGATGTGGTCAAACCCCTTCGCGCAGAGGGACCTTAGACGTTCGCCGAATGGGATTTTTCGGCTGAAGACAGCTGGCGGCGAGACCGCTCCTGGTAATTCGCGACATAAAGTCCACTATCGGGTTCTGATGGAACCGATCGGGACCAATGTTTTTTTTCTGGCGGATAAGCCAAGCGGATTGATGGGCGAATTCGGACATATCAGCACTGATGCGGGGGGCGCGGTATATAACCTTGATGCCGATCATCCCGTGAATCGCTACGCGGCCGAATCCGAATTGGACGACCCCGACGCGAGTGAACTCAGGCTGGCTCCCAATACCGTGGCCGGCCAGCTGACGCCTTATCTCGCGTTGCCGCCTCTCGACATTCGTATTTCGAAGCTGGCGGAAGAAGTCACGGCTTCGGCTTCCAATAATTACGACAAAGCCATTGCCATCGAGCGTTATCTGCGCACCCGCTTTGGCTACACTCTGGATCTTCCTCGCACTTCCCAACGCGACCCGCTGGCCCATTTCCTGTTCGAGCGAAAGAATGGACACTGCGAATACTTTGCCAGTTCCATGGCGGTGATGCTCCGTACGATCCGCATTCCTTCCCGCATCGTCACCGGATTTCGCGGCGGCGAATTCAACGATCTCACCGGCCAGTACGTGGTGCGGGCCAGCAACGCACATTCCTGGGTGGAAGCTTACTTTCCCGGCAATGGCTGGGTCAGTTTCGATCCCACTCCGGGCGGCAGTCTGGAGACGCACTCGGGTTGGTCGCGCATGTTGCTCTATGTCGATGCTGCTGCCTCTTTCTGGCGCGAATGGGTTATCAACTACGATGTCACTCACCAACAGACACTTGGAGAAGGCGCAGGGCAAAGCACGCGCCGGCTGTACGACGATCTGCGCCATTGGTTTGCGCGAAACTATTATTCTCTGTTGAACTCAGCCCGAAAGACTCATCAGCAAATCACGCACTCCCCTGGTCGCTGGATCGGCGGCGGCCTGGGTGTGACGCTATTCCTGACAATCCTGGTCAACTTGCGCTCGATTGTGCGTGCTCTCGCCAACCGGCGGCTGCGCGCGCATCCGGACCGCGCTCCTCGCGAGTCAGCCTCGCTTTGGTATGACCAGATGTTGCGCCGGCTAGCGCGGCGTGGTTGGCGCAAGACCCCAGCGCAAACGCCACACGATTTCGTCGCAGCCATCAAGGAGCCGATACTGCAGAGCAAGGTTGCTTTGTTTACTCAAGCCTACGAATCGGCCCGCTTCGGGCAATCCGCGGATGATGCTCGAGCCTTGCCTGAATTGTTTGAGGAAATTATGGCCGGGCAAAAATAACACCGGAAGTCGGACAGTCTTTGTGCAGATGTATCAATGAATTCCGTTACGCCATCTAAAAGCGCCGAATAAATCCGCCGCCGACATAGATATTGTGCTGGCGGCTGCGCACGGTGGTGAGGTTCAGATCAGGCACGCCGGAATAAAAATCTCGCGCTTCCAAGCGGAAGCCCCACTTCTCCCAGGGGAAAACATCCAGGCCAGCGCCGAATTGGAAGATACCTGTGCTGGTGCTGGTTTTGCCGGGGTTTGGGCCGCTGAATACCAACTGGTCCGACTGCTTGAAAAAGCCATACCCTCCACCTACGCTGACCCAGGGTGAGACAGCCTCTCCCGAAAAGACGTTTACCCGGACCGCGGGTGTCACGAACAATGATTTGTAGCTCTCAGGAATCAGATTTTCTCCAGCGTTCAGATCCATGTCGAAAGAATAAGCTACGGGTACCTCGCCGGAGATCCCGAAAATGCCATAGGTCTTTAGCAAGCGGGTGTAATTTCCCCCAATTGTCAGACCGTTGCCAAAGTGAACATTCGGGTTGTTGAAATCTGCTCCCTGGATTCTCTGCGAACTGACGAAAGTGCGCCCCAGCGTAGCTGAAACCTCGTTCCGTTGCGCGAAAGCGCAGGCCGTGAGAATCACAACACAAACGATCAGAGCAGCTAGGCGTTTCAGCGACATCTCTCCTCCGGAATTTTTGAGGGATGCAGTTTATTTTCATAAGAGTAGCATGCGGCAATGCCCTTCCGCCGAAAACAACGTAGCGTTCGTGGTGCACCCTCCGGACGTCAGGGCGGGCCTGCGTCTGCCTCTTGGATGGTAAGATTACAAGAGTCCGCTTTTCCTTGGATCTTTCTTCGTGCCTGCACAAAAAGACATTTCCGTGACTCCCGGGCATTCCGGCCCGGCGAAGGTTGGTTTCGTCAGCCTGGGCTGCCCCAAGAATCTCGTCGATAGCGAGGTGATGATGGGCATGCTTGCCCATGCTGGTGCGGAACTGACTCCTGCCGCCGAAGACGCCGATGTGATCGTTGTTAACACGTGCTCGTTTATTGGCAGCGCCCAGCAGGAGTCAGTGGACACAATCCTCGAAATGGCCCGCCACAAGACCAATGGAAAAGCGAAGAAATTGGTCGTAACCGGATGCCTGGTGGAGCGCTTTCGCGGCGAGATATTGAAGAACATTCCCGAGGTAGACGCGGTCGTCGGAACCGGAGAATTGAACAAAATTCTTTCTGCGACTGGCGTTGCGCCGGCTGCCGATACACTGAGTCCATTCACGATCCTGACTTCGCGCCGTGAAGGCGATCACCGCCGGCAACAGGGACGATTCGATCGCGATGCGTGGGACGGCGCGATCGCTGATCTCCCGAACTACCTCTATGACGACGTAACGCCGCGCGTTCTCGCAACTCCCGGATACACGGCCTACATCAAAATCGCCGAGGGTTGTGATCATCCGTGCACGTTCTGCATCATCCCTCAGCTCCGCGGACAGTTCCGTTCGCGGCGCTTTGAGTCCGTAATTGCCGAAGCCGAGCGATTGGCACAGTCCGGCGTCCGCGAAATCACCCTTATCGGTCAGGACACCACTTGCTACGGCGAGGATCTTGGCCTGAAAGATGGTCTCGCATTGCTGCTCGAAAAGCTGGCGGGCGTCCAGGGACTGCGCTGGATCCGATTTCTCTATGCCTATCCCAACAAGATAACGGGCCGGCTGCTCGAAACCATCGCGGCCCACGATAATATCTGCTCGTACATCGACGTTCCCCTACAGCACGCGTCGGCGTCTGCTCTGAAGCGTATGAAGCGAGGGGGCGGAGCGGACGTGTTCCTGCGCTCGATCGAAAAGATGCGCCGGACGATCCCCAACCTGACTCTGCGGACGTCCTTCGTCGTCGGTTTTCCCGGTGAAACCGAGAAGGAATTCGAGGAACTTTGCGGCTTCACGAAAGAAGTTCAATTTGACTGGATGGGAGCCTTCGGCTACTCCGATCAGGAGGGTGCCGGTGCTTTCAGTCTTGAAAATAAAGTTTCTACTCGAGAAATTGAGAGTCGCCGGAAATCACTGATGTCGATCCAAAAGAAAATCAGCCGCGCGAAGAAGAAAACTTTTGTCGGCCGCGAGCTCGATCTGCTCTTAATCGGGCCCTCGGAGGAAAGCGATTTGCTGCTGGAGGGCCGTACCGCAATGCATGCGCCCGAGATAGATGGCAAAGTTTTCGTCAATGACTATCCGGACGGATCGGAGCCGGTGAAGGGGCAGTTCTATCGCTGCCGGATCACCGAGGCGCATGACTACGACCTTGTAGCTCAGATTGTTTAGCAGTCAGAGGCACAGGACGAGGACGGATTGAACAAGGGGGAACTCCTCCAGATTATTCCTCTGTAAACTGACTGATCTATTTCCCAATTTCCCTTATGCCACGCCGGATCAAGCTGCGATGCCCTATTTGTAAGAAAGCCGTCGTCAGCTCAGCCCCTGAATTCCCTTTTTGCAGCGACCGCTGCCGGGAGATTGACCTTGGGAAATGGGCGAGCGGTGCGTACGTAATTTCGTCGCCGGTTCAGGATGAAGAAGAGGTCATTCGAAACAACAACCTCGAGTCTGAGGACGAGAGTGAGTGACAGATACGCCTGAAACTGCGCCCCCGAATGTCAATCGTAGCGCTGGCGTACCGCCGGCTATTCTGGAGTCGTCCCGCCCCCGCCCACCGCTCTGGGCAAGTCTGATCGCAACTGCTTTCGGTGTCGGTCGAATGAAACCTGGCCCTGGTACCTGGGGATCAGTCGTCGCTGTAATTTTCTGGGCACTCGTAAGTTGGCGGATACCCCCCGAGTCTCGCTTGCCGGCGACGGTTGTAGCCGCGATGATTGTGACCCTCGCCGGAATCCCCGCAGCCACTCGCATCGTGCGGGCCTCCGGGAGGAAAGATCCCCAATTTGTCGTAATTGATGAAGTAGCCGGGCAGCTGGTGGCTCTGATCGGTGTCCAGTTCGCCTGGAAAACCTTTCTTGCCAGCCTTATACTTTTCCGTGTCTTTGATATTTTAAAGCCCCCGCCCGTGCGTCAACTCGAGGGTTTGCCCGAGGGCTTCGGAATTGTAGTCGATGATCTGGCCGCGGGGCTGTACGCTCTGATCTGCATGCATCTGTTGCTGCATTTTGGCCTTCTAATAAGGTGACGTCATCTGACGGAGAGGCAATGAGCATTTCGGACCGATTGCTGGGCAAAAAAAATGTGAATGGCAAGCCTCACATCGAGGCGGTCGCGCCCAGTTTTGCCTTGCCCGGTGGGGAGGTCCGCATCGTCGGCAGCGCCCTCCGTCCTGCCGAACTCCGTCGGCCGCGTGTACATTTCGGGGTGGTGGAGGGCTCAGTTCTCATCAGCGCTGACGATTTCGTAATTGCGCGCGTACCGGATGGCGCCGTCTCCGGCAGTGTGGTCGTGGGCACCAACGGACATGTCAGCAATTCGCACTCGATCAAGGTTGCGGTCCAGCTTGCCGACAACCTTCACCCAGTCACTAACCCGGCGGTCGATCGCGAGGGGAATATCTATGTGACCTTCTCAGGATCGCGTGGACAGAAGGTTCCGGTCGCAATCTTCAAAATCGATGCCAACGACATTATCAAGCCATTTCTCACAGACATGATGAACGCAACCGCGATTGCCTTCGATCGCGAAGGGCAGATGTACGCTTCATCGCGCCATGACGAAACCGTGTACAAGGTCTCGCCGAACGGAACGATGTCGTCGTATGCGGAGGGGATGGGCGTCGCGACAGGGATGGCTTTTGACCGGGAACAAAATCTCTATGTAGGCGACCGTAGTGGAACCATCTTCAAGATTGCTCCTGACCGTCAGATTTTTGTCTTCGCTACCCTGGAGCCGAGCGTTTCCGCCTATCATCTTGCGTTTGGACCCCATGGCGACCTTTTCGTGACAGGCCCCACGACGTCCAGCTTCGACAGCGTGCACAAGATCGATCCTCACGGAAGCGTATCGACGTTTTACCGCGGGTTGGGACGTCCACAGGGCTTGGCATTCGACGCCGAAGGCAATCTTTATGTCGCTGCTTCTCTCTCGGGCAAGCGCGGCATCGTGAAAATCACACCCGACGCCAAAGCCAGTGTCCAGGTCTCCGGCCAGGGGCTCGTAGGATTGGCGTTCGCGCCGGCCAGGTCCGCAATCCTTGCTACCAATGGCGCGGTGCACCGCATTGCGTGGGATATTCAGGGGTTACCACTGATTCCGGAATAATTCTCCTGCTCTGACTAAGGGCCTGGACAGATCGGGCCCAAGCAGAAAAACATCGAATATTCATACTCGACCGGACCCTTGTTCTCGGGGAACTTCTCCGCAGCCGTAAACGTATCAAAAACTGAGGACATGGTTATGAAAGCATATCTTGCCAACGTTCCGACGGCGATTTGGGCGCTCATCGCCCTCCCAGGACTCGTCCTGACCCGCTGTGTAGTAGCGGCGGTCGTACCTCAGGTGGTGCACGCCGTAGTGCCGGAAGTGGTGCGCAACGTACTGCGCGTCATCTAGGCCCGCCGCAAAGCGTCGGACGTTCTCACACCGTACAATATCCGTACGTCCATGTCCGGGAGTCCCAAACCTCGCATTGCCAGCCCCTCAGTAGTAATTGCTAATGCCGAAATATTCATGGAAGAAGCGCTGCGATGCGCGCAACGAGCGCTGGAGATTGGGGAGGTACCGGTGGGGGCAGTAGTCGTCTATGAGGGAGCGGTAGTCGGCCAAGGATGGAACCGTAATCTTGCCGAGAACGATCCTACGGCACACGCGGAAATCGTCGCGCTGCGTGCGGCCGGGAGGAACCTTGGCAATCACCGGCTGGGCGGCTGTGACCTGTTTGTTACAATTGAACCATGCGCCATGTGTGCGGGAGCGATGATTCATGCCCGCATTCGCCGTCTGATATTTGGCGCGGATGACCCTAAGGCAGGCGCCGTTCATTCGGTTTTGCCAGTGTTGAATCATACGCAATTGAATCATCGGATGGAAGTTTGCAGTGGCGTATTGGCAGGACGTTCCGCGGAAATCCTGCAAGAGTTCTTTAAACAACGTCGTTAGTCGATGGTCGTTAGTCGATCCGGCGATAGTTGCGCCCTTTTAAAGACGGTATTGGGTCCCAACGACTACCGACAATGGCTACATTCCGGAGAGGTGCGTGAGTGGTTGAAACGATCCGCCTCGAAAGCGGACATACCTTAACGGGTATCGTGGGTTCAAATCCCACCCTCTCCGCCATCCATTTCCAGCCAGAAAGGTCTCGTCATGAGTAGTCAACCTGAGACTCCGTTTGACAGCATTGAGAACGCAAAAGATTACGTCAAGTTGCTACAACAGACCGTCGCCCGTCAGGAAATTGCAACCGACTTGGCCGCTGCCTCAGAAGCGCCGTCAGACCGGCGATTGGAAGCGCTGCGCGTGATTCACTATAAGTTGGAGAAGCTCGAGCAGCATCTTCACAGCAGCAGCCGCACCCTGAATGATCTGCGGAGCTTGCGGCGGTTATTGTTCGATGAACGCGTGGCTGCTGCACCGCGCGTCAAGAAAGGCCCAGAATCCGTCTATCGGTCGGGCTGAAACTTTTCTTCGAAACTTTTGCCCGTCCAGCGGGTTTGAGCCCTGTTCACAGTTGCGCTGACCGGTACCCGGAAGCGCATTCTACTGTTCCTCTTTTCTGCTCCGGGCGTGCAGAAAGCAGTGAATGAAAGACAAACATTTCGTCTTGTTCTCATGCAGTTGTTTGTGTTTCCTATTGGCGTTTTGCGGATGTCAAAAAGCTAAATCCTCGCCCCATGCAACGCGCTCCGCAACTTTGCGGGCGCCGGGAGATGGAATCCGCAAGATCCAGCATATTGTTTTTCTGATCAAGGAAAACCGCACTTTCGATCATTATTTCGGTACTTTTCCTGGGGCTGACGGCGCCACATCCGGAAAGACCTCAACCGGAAGAACGATACCGCTCCTCCACGCGCCAGACGAGACACCGTGGGACATCGGTCACAGTTGGCGCGATGCGCTCATTGCCATCAACAATGGCAAAATGAACAAGTTCGACCTCGTTGAGAGTGGCGATCTTGATGGCTATAAATTGCCCTACACACAGTTCTACGAGTCCGATATTCCGAACTACTTTGCTTATGCGCGGAATTTTGTGCTCGCCGACCGCATGTTTTCATCAATGGCCGGACCCAGCTTTCCGAATCACCTCTTTACAGTCGCCGCGGATGATGAGGGTATTCTCGATAATCCTCATCCCAATCATTACAACTGGGGCTGCGATTCTGATGATGACCAGAGTGTGCCTGTCCAGAAGCCGGATGGCCGTCTTACTACTGAGCCTCCGTGCGTCGATTTTCAAACACTCGCCGATTCTCTCGAGACCCGTCACATCAGCTGGAAGTACTACGCTCCTCCCAAAGGCAAGTATGGCTATCAGTGGTCTACGCTCGATGCCATCAAGCACATTCGGGAGAGCCCTTTGTGGGCCGAGCACGTCGTCAATGACGATCAGTTTGTTTCCGACGCTCTCAATGGCTCATTACCGGCAGTGAGTTGGCTGGTTACGGGCGATGGCAGCGAGCATCCGCCGTTAAGCACCTGCGCCGGCGAAAATTGGACTGTCCAGCAGCTGAACGCCGTGATGAAGGGACCGGAATGGAACTCGACCGTGGTCTTTGTAACCTGGGATGACTTCGGCGGATTTTATGATCATGTTCCTCCACCCGCATCTGGAATATCTTCGCTAGGCCCGCGCGTGCCTCTGCTCATCATTTCTCCCTACGCGAGGAAGGGCTACATCAGCCATACTCCCTACGAATTTTCGTCGTTTTTACGATTTGCCGAAATTCGATTTGGCTTGCCCGCTCTTAATGAGCGCGATGCCAAGTCCGGCGACATGCTGGACAGCTTCAACTTCGATGCCGAACCGCAGCCAACCCTGATCCTTTCAGCACGCAAATGTCCGATTGCGCCGAATCTTACCTGGCGTATGTCAACGCTTTGGGACCGTATGAAAAACCACTGGAATGAGAACTCCCGCTACAGCCGCCAATAGTTGGCGAGGTTGTGCCGGCTGTCCCGAGACTAGAGCACGCTGAATTTCAAAGCGTGTTGCGGTACTCTGTTCACCTACGCCCGCATCTTCTCGGCAAACTTCTTTTCGAATTTCGCCAGTTTGGGTGAGATCACAAACATGCAGTAAGGCTGGCGTGAATTTTCGTTGTAGTAGTTCTGATGGTAGTCCTCTGCAGCATAGAACTTCTCTGCCGGCTCAACAGCAGTCACAATCGGCTCCGGGAAGGCTTTGTCCGCATTCAGCTGTGCAATCATTTGTTCCGCGATCTGCTGCTGTTGTTCATCGCTGTAAAAAATGACCGAGCGATACTGCTCTCCCGCGTCATTTCCCTGCCGGTTTAACGTCGTCGGATCGTGTACCGTGAAAAACACGTCGAGAAGCTCGCGGTAGGTAATTTCATCGGGATTGAAGGTCACCCGCACGACTTCGACATGCCCGGTGTCGCCGCCGCAGACTTGCCGGTAGGTCGGATTCTCAATCTGTCCGCCCATGTATCCGGACTCGACATGTGTAACACCTGTAAGGCGCTGGAAAATAGCTTCAATTCACCAGAAGCAACCTCCGCCGAAGACTGCTGTTTCCTCTTTTGCCATGGTGTTTAGATGCACAGGGTGCGTCGAAGTTCCAGGCGCCTCCCGCCTAAACCGAAACCGTAAATGAGGTTTCCGTTCGCGTAACGGGCCGATACAACGTGTCACGCTCGACCGGTTCGCGTCCAGCTTCCGTGATCAGACGAATCAGATCCTGCCGCCGCAGCCCTTGCGGAGTCGTGGCGCCGGCATCGTGATAAATTTTCTCTTCCACAACCGTTCCGTCGATGTCATCCGCGCCGAAACGCAAAGAAATCTGCGCGATCTTGGGAGTCATCATTTGCCAGTAGGACTTGACGTGCGGGAAATTGTCGAGCACCAGACGGCTGACCGCAATCTGTTTGATGTCCAGCATGCCGGTAGTGGTCGGAAGATGTTGCAACGGCGTGTTCGCCGGGTGGAATGCCAGCGGGATGAATGTCTGGAAGCCGCCGGTCTCATCCTGTAGCGCTCTGAGCTTGAGCAGGTGATCGACGCGGTCTTCGTCGTTCTCGATGTGACCATACAGCATGGTGGCATTCGACTTCAGGCCGATCTGATGTGCGAGCCGAGCGGTGTCGAGCCATTGATCGCCGTCGATCTTGTGATCGCAAATAATGTGGCGCACGCGGTCAGAGAATATTTCAGCACCCCCACCCGGAAGCGAGTCGACGCCTGCATCCTTCATCTGTTGCAATGTCTCCTGGATCGAGAGCTTCGCCCGCTTCGCGAGGTACGCGACTTCCACCATGGTGAAGGCCTTCAGGTGAACCTGCGGGAAACGCTCTTTCAGTCCCGAGACGAGGTCGAGGAAATATTGAAACGGCAGGTCAGGATGGAGACCGCCGACAATGTGAAACTCTGTGATCGCTTCCGAGTAACCGGAAGCCGCGGTTGTAAAGGCCTCTTCGAGCGCCATGGTATAAGCGCCGGGAGCATCTTTCTTTCGGCCAAACGCGCACAGCCGGCACGCCGCCACACAGACGTTCGTCGGATTGATGTGGCGGTTGACGTTGAAATAGGCCGTGTCGCCGTGCATTCGTTCGCGCACCCAGTTTGCCAGCCAGCCTACAGCAAGGATGTCGCCGGTCGCATACAACGTCAAGGCGTCGGTCTCAGTGAGCCGCTGCCCAGCCAAAACTTTATCTTTGATCGGATTGAGACGGACGTCGTCGGTCTGGAATGGATGGGTGGCCATCGTCTTAATAATACCAGCGCGCACGGGTCGGTCCCACTCGCGCTGTAAGTTCAGCGGTTCTGCTTTCTTCAAATTGGAAATAACAAATCGGCGCCAATGAATACAAAAAAGACTACCGCGATCACGCCATTCATCGTGAAAAACGCCGCGTTCAATTTGCTCAAGTCGTCTTGTCGCACCAGGGAATGTTCGTAGGTCAAAAGCGCGGCAACAGCAATCACTCCGATAACCGCCAGTTTGCCGAGTCCGAAGACCAACACCAGTGCGACCAGCAAGGCGAGCATGGCCAGATGGAAGATACGCGCAACCCACAACGCGGCATGGATTCCCAGGTGCCGAGGCAGGGAGTGCAATCCATGGCTGCGGTCGAAGTCAAAATCCTGGCAGGCATAGATCACGTCGAACCCTCCCACCCAGAATGTAACTGCGGCGGTCAGCAATAAGATCCGCGGATCGAGCGAACCTCGGACCGCGATCCAGGCCGCAGCGGGTGCAATCCCGAGAGCAAATCCAAGAAAAAGATGCGACCACCGCGTGAAACGCTTGGAATAGGAATAGAGCAATACAATTCCGAGTGCAACTGGAGAGAGCAGCAGCGTGAGGTGATTGAGCTGCGAGGCTGCCAGGACGAAAATCGCACAGGAAATAACCACGAATGTACTGACAAACGAAGTAGTCAGGTGCCCGGCCGGCAAGGCGCGAATACTCGTGCGCGGGTTGGCGGCGTCAATGGAAGCATCGGCAAGACGATTGAACGCCATTGCAGCGGAGCGCGCCGAAACCATCGCTACGATGATCCATCCAAGTTGATGCCACGCAGGCAGGCCGCCGGCGGCCAGCATCGCACCGCACAAGGCAAAGGGAAGCGCAAAAATAGAATGCTCCCACTTAATCATCTCCAGCGTAGTCCTGAAATTTTTGAGGACGCCCACAAAAACATTGTAAAGCAGCGGTTACGGAGGGGTGGCGATTGCTTAAGAGGGGCCCAGGATTGCGGACTCACGAGGGGTTGGCTGACCACCAGCACTAATCACTAGCCGCTTTTCCTTCGACCAGCGGCACAAAGCGGCAGCCTTCGAGGACCTGCACTTCGGCCTGTCCGTTGATCTTTCGAATCAACTCTAGCTGCTGGCTGGTTGGCGGACCGACGGGTACCATCATGCGCCCGCCTTCGCGCAGCTGCGCAAACAACGCTGGCGGCATTTCGGAGGTTGCGGCGGAAACTACGATCGCGTCGAAGGGAGCGTATTCGGGCCAGCCCTGGCCCCCGTCTCCTACGCGAATCTTCACGTTGGAATAACCCAGCCTTGCGAGTGTCTCTTCTGCGGTTGCTGCGAGCTTGCGGTGGCGTTCGATCGAGTACACCTCCGCGCACATTTGCGACAAAAGTGCTGTTACATAGCCGGAGCCCGTTCCTACTTCGAGTACTCGATCGCTGGATTGGAGGGCGACGTGCTGCAGCATAACCGCAACGATGTAAGGTTGCGAGATAGTCTGTCCGGCGCCGATCGGGAGCGGGTGGTCCTCATAAGCATCGCCACGAAGCGGTTCCGGGACAAATTCGTGCCGTGGCACTTGCTGCATGGCATCCAATACCCTGCGATCATGAATGCCTCGCTCCTCTAACTGGGTGCGGACCATCCGTGCCCGCTTCACCTCGAACGATTCATTCTGAAATGGAGATACCATGGCTTGTGCGAGCCCGATGAGGGTCCTTCGTAATTCAATACGGCCCGATGATTCCACCAATGTTGCGCGATGCCGGTAGTTCGGGCCGGATTGTTCTTCGCTTCGCTTCCATCATGTCGAGATACTTGTAAGCTGTGCCGGTATTGAAGAGCACGACCACATCTCGCTCGTGAAAAAATCCATTGGTTCGCAGCTTTTGATACGCGACCAACGCCGCGGCCCCTTCCGGCGCCGCAAAGACTCCTTCGACGCTAGCCCAATGGCGAACCGCATCGAGGATTTCATCATCCGTCACGGCGACCGCCGTTCCCTTGCTCTTCTTGATAGTATCGAGAACAAGATAGTCGCCATGGGCCTTGGGCACACGCAGTCCGGCTGCGAAAGTCTTCGCGTCGGTCCACATTTCTGACACGCTCTTCCCTCCTTCCCATGCCACGACGATTGGTGCGCAGCCCGCTGCTTGCACGGTCACCATCTTTGGGCGTTCTGGACCAATCCAGCCCAATTGCTCCATTTCGTCGAACGCCTTCCACATACCGATCATTCCAACGCCGCCGCCCGTCGGATAAATAATCCCCTGCGGCAACTTCCATCCCAATTGCTCGGCGACTTCGTACCCCATGGTCTTCTTGCCTTCGACACGAAAGGGCTCTTTCAGGGTCGAGACGTCGAACCATCCTTCCTTTTCTTTGCGCTCCGCCACCATGCGCCCGCAGTCACTGATCAGGCCATCGACCAGCGTCACATGCGCTCCGTAGTAATCGCACTCCATACGGTTCGCTACCGGTACATCCTTCGGCATGAAGATGTACGCCTCCATTCCAGCGGCCGCTGCATAGGCCGCCAGCGCGCCACCTGCATTCCCCGCCGAAGGCGCCGCCAGCTTCTTCAGACCATAATGCTTCGCCATCGTCACCGCGGCGGACATGCCTCGCGCTTTGAATGATCCCGTCGGGTTCAATCCCTCATCTTTAATGAACACATTGCGATGTTCGCGGCTAGGCAACATAGGCGTGAAGCCCTCGCCAAGCGTTACCGGCGTGGCATCGGGAAGGGCTTCGGAGTACCGCCACATGCTGGCAGCACGGCCGGCAAGATCTTCACGCCGCACCTTGCCGCGCAAACTGGCGAGATCGTAGCGGACGTAAAGCACACCGCCATCTTTTAGACAAACATTTTGTGGACGATCAGCGGGAAAATGTTCGCCGCAGCGGGTGCATTCCAGGTAGCTGATTCTCATTCGCGCACAAGAATACACCTTCGGTTTCTGCTCGCGGGGTAGGGTGAAATACCGTGCTGCGCTGAGTCCGGAGTGATTTTCAGAAACGGGGCGACCAATGGGATTAGCGCGCCATCCAAGAGCCGGAGGCTTTTATGGCACGTCGTAGAAAGTCGCTTTGGAAGGGAGCCGTGGCTGGCCTGGCAGGAGGCTTAGTTGCTTCATGGGTGATGACTGAAGCTCAAACGGGGATGGAGGCAATCGCAAAGAAGCTGCAGCAGAATAGGAAATCCTCCTCGCCAGACTCCGAGCACAAAAAGAATGAACAGCCGGAAGGCTCGGAAGACGCCACGGTCAAGACAGCCAAACGACTCTCACATACTTTTCTGCATCGCTCGCTGAATTCAAACGAGAAAGAAAAAGCTGGGCCGATCGTTCACTATGCGTTCGGAACGCTGATCGGCGGCATCTACGGAGCGACGGCGGAAAACGTTCCACAGATCAAGAGCGGATACGGTCTGCCATTCGGAGCCGCAATCTTTGTCGGTGCCGACGAAATTGCAGTGCCAGCCTTGGGCCTTTCGCCCAAGTCATTCTCGGAAACAGAGCCTCAGGAGCATGCCTATGCTCTACTCTCACATTTTGTCTATGGAGCTACCGCGGAAATTGTAAGACGTAGAGTCAGAGCATGGCTCTAATACCTGCTATTTCGGCAGGCGGCCAAGAAATCCCTTCGCCTGCCGAAACCATGGCCGTTCGCGCCTCCGTAGATAACCTGGCATGGTCGGTTTTTTGTCGAGGACTTTCTGTGCCCACTCGCGGGCTTCGGGAGTACGTTGTTCAGCGGCGAGCAGCTCCGCGAAGTGGAGGTAGGTTTCGGAAAGAGTCGAAGTGGTTGTCACCTGGCGGAAGAGCGATTCTGCTTTTTCCCTTTGCCCGGTTTTTGCGTACGCGTGCGCCAGTAAGCCCGCGGCGCGCTGAAAATCGTAGTCCGGCACTTTCCCTGTGACTCTTTCCAGATCAGGTACTGCGGCTGCAAAATCGCCCATCTGAATCGCGCAGATGCCACGGCGGTAGAACGGATCGGGCGTATCCGCCCGGCCTCCGATTGCTCGGTTAAACGCTTCTCGGGCGGCGGCGATCTTGCCGTCGTCCAAGTACAAGTCGCCCAGTTCTTCGTAGTTACCGGGCGACGGATTATCGCGGATCGTGGCTTCCAGCTGGCTGATGCGCTTGCGGCGTGGAAAGACTTTGAAAGATTGGCCCACCAATCCAATGTCGGGTAGAGCTTCGACGAGCAGATAGACAACCGCGCCAATCGGCCCGAGAAACAGAATGACGTAAAACCAATAGTTATCAGGCCGCCGGCGAATGAAGTGCACAATCGCCAACCCCTGGAGCAGGAAGCCCCATGGATAAAAAAGTGAACTTAAAAATCCCATGCCGGTTTTATGCCTGACGCAGAGATTATACGTTTATGCTGGAGGGCCGAAAGTTACTGCCGAGTAACGCCGGCAGCTTATCTTCGACGCCTTTCCAAATGTTGGTGCACTCAGCTAAGCGGGAGGAATAATGGACGAAACTGCAGATGAGAGGGAGATACGCGAACTCCACGAAGCTGGAGATCGAGCTCTCATGTCTGCCGACCTGAAGGCCCTGTCTCGAATCTTCGCTGAAGATTACGTACAGCACAACGAATCGGGGAAGGCGTTCACCAAGCACAATGTGCTCAACAATTTCAGGACGGGCGCGATTCGCTATCCCTCAATTGTTTCAACTGGCCGGGCAATTCGCGTGTTTGGCGACATGGCGGTGGTGAACGGATCAGAGTCAGATGTAGTCGAAGCAGGTGGCAAGAGATTCGAAGTGCGCTATGTGTACCTGGACGTGTTGCTGAAACGCGGTGGGAAGTGGCAATTGGTAGCGTCGCAATTGGCAAGATCCGGAGAGTGAAAGTTATTGTGCGGTGGCGCCCATCCGATTCTTCCAATGCGACCAGACGAACCACCCGATCCCCGCCACCAGCAGCACTCCGATCACGGCATCCAACTGGTGGAAGTACTTGCCAAGGGAGCGCCAGTTTGCTCCCAGTTTCATTCCAGCCCAAGCCAGGATGAAGCACCACGGCCACGAACCAAGAAATGTATAGATGTGGAACTTTACTCGCGGCATGCGCGCGATTCCGGCCGGCAGCGCGATAAATGTGCGGATTACCGGTAGCATCCGCGCGACGAGCACGGCCGCATAGCCCCAGCGCGAAAAAAAGCGATCGGCCCAATCAAGCTCGCGGCGGCCCATCAGGATCCAACGGCCATAACGCTCGACCAGAGGACGCCCGCCGTAGTGCCCAATCTCATAGGCGACCAGCGATCCGAGGTTACATCCAATAGCGCCGGCGGTCGCAACCCAAAACAGGTTCATGCTGCCTTCAAAGACCAGATAGCCCGCGAAGGGCATGATTAATTCCGAAGGCAGCGGGATGCAGGCCGATTCGATCGCCATCAGGATGGCAATCCCGGCATAGCCGGTGCTGCCGATGATGGATTTGATAAAGAGAAACAGGACAGCGAGAATTTTCTCGGTCATGCGATCAAGATTTGAAGCTCACCAACGTCCACGGCCCGCACTGCGCTCGCGTTGACAAATTATCAGGTTGCGTCCAGGCCCAGGTCAAAAGGCCCCTTCCTGAGTAAAGCTGAAGCCGGGAAGTGTTACCCCTTCTCCCGATTTGGCGACCTTCACCTTCACGATCGGCGCATCGGGAGCGGTGACTTCCGCGGGACGCAGCACAGCAAACTGGCTGAACACTTCGCTGTACACCTTGGTGACGAGATAATCCTGACCGCTTGAATCCTGCCGCCAGACCTGCCCAAGTTTGATGCCTTTCACGGCCACTGGTTTTTCCTTTGACTCTCAGACTACCCATCGGAGTCACGCCGAGTCAATTACAACGCGGTTACCGATGGGCACTTCCTGCGCGTCCAACTGAGTTGCTCCGTCGTTTTGTTACCATGAATCTTCCTCAAGGAGACCCTATGCCACGCGGTAATTCTCCGCGCCAACCCAGCCGCAGCGGACGCCACGAAGGCGCGAGTAAGGAGAATCGTCCCGCGTCCAGGCTTTCCACGATCCGCAAGGGCTCAGAGCGCCTACCCATAAAGCCCAAACCGCAATCCGCGAAAATACCTACCCAGAAGGCTTCGAGGACGTACAACCCTCTCTCCACTGAGCGGGTGAACTCCATTCTCGAAGGTCTGGACCGAATGTATCCGGGCGTGACCTGCGCTCTAACTCATAAGAACGCGTGGGAGCTGGTGGTGGCGACGATTCTTTCCGCACAATGTACCGACGTCAGGGTCAACTTGGTGACACCTGTACTATTCGAGAAATATCCAACCGTCCAGCAGTTCGCCGCGCTTGAGCCCGAAGAACTGGAGCCGGACATTCGTTCCACAGGATTCTTCCGCAACAAGTCGAAGTCAGTCGTGGGAGCAGCCCGCAAGGTGGTTTCCGATTTCGGGGGTGCGGTGCCACAGACCATGGAAGAACTTTTGACGCTTCCCGGGGTCGCTCGCAAAACAGCCAACGTTGTGCTTGGCACCTGGTTCAAGAAAAATGAGGGAGTCGTCGTCGACACCCATGTAACAAGGATTACCCGCCGCCTGGAACTCACGAAGCACCAAGATGCTCAAAAGATTGAACAGGATTTAATGCAGATCGTTCCGCGGGAACGCTGGACGAGTTTTTCTCACCAGATCATCTGGCATGGACGAAAGCTATGCGTAGCGCGAGGACCGAAGTGTGCAGAGTGCGCGATTGAAAAACGCTGTCACGCTGCCGACAAGTCGTGGTCCACGGTGGATATTCACAAGAACGCCCAGCCG
>QIAJ01000061.1 GCA_003225495.1 Acidobacteriota bacterium | reverse complement strand
TGACGAAGATAATTTTGCGACGCTGGCGATCGCGCTTTGCCAGATCACGTGCCGCCATCAGAATAGCGTCATTGATTACGTGCGATTCCTTGGGGGGAGTGATTACCGGCTGGATCGGGGAATCGACCGGATGTCCATTGATAGTCGGACCTTGCGGCCCGAGCGGCCCTCCCGTGACCGGCGCCCCATTGTTGCGTCCCGAATATGTTTTGATCTGGTTCAGGACGGGTGTCAGTTGCTGGCCCACGGTCGCGTAATCGGAAACTCTGCTCACTGTGCTGCTGTAGGTGTAGATCGCGACTTCATCGAATTGGCTGAAGGCGCCTTCCAACGCCGGCAGCGTCTCCTGTATCTTGCGCACGCCTGCATCCGACATGCCCAAATCAAAGATCACCGCCGCCGAAAGCGGAAACGGATCGCTCGTAAAAAACTTTAGAGGCTGGGTTTTGCCGTTCTCGAGAACTGTAAAATCTCTGGGCAGTAATCCGCTGACCAGTCGCCCATTGTTGTCTTTCACCGTAACGGGAAGAACCACATAACTCACGGTGACGGGCGGCAATTTGTATAAATCCTCGCGCGGATTTTCACCATCTGCCGCCACACTTCCTTCTGGCACAGTCTTTACCGGAGGCATTGGCGGAGGAGTAGTCGCCTGGCCTGCGGCGTCAGGCGCGCTGTGCGGAGGTTCATTCGAACGCGACGGCTGTTTGCTTGGCTGCGCAGCCGGAACATCCGAACTGGAGCTGTCCTGATCGGGACTTTGACCGGTTGACGGCGCGCTGGGCGGTAATGCCGGAGGTGGGATTGGCCGACTGGCAGACGGCGCGTCCGGCACTTCTTCCGGCTTCTGCTGAGCCCAAGCCGTTCCCGCCAGAAAAAATATCAGCGCCCCGAAGATTATCGCGCCGTTTTTCTTCACCATGCCCCGTACCCGCGCTTTCTTGTCCCAGACTCTTACTTAAAATCCTCAATCTGCCCTGTATGAGATGCCCGCTCGCGCCTCTTTGGTGCATCTAAGCCCTACAGGATAGACTAGCAAAATTTAGGGGATCGATACGTTCCATGCCCAAACTGCATTCCAGTCTCCGCCTCGCGGTCGCCAGCTTCGGTCTCATGTTGGCTTTTACGCTTTGTTCGGTTGCGCAGGATTCCAAAGATCAGTNNNTTTTTTCAATGTCAAAGACAAGCATGGCGCCTTGATCCCTAACCTGCCCAAGGACAACTTTGAGATCATCGAGGACGGCAAGCCTCAGACCATCAAGTACTTCAAGGCCGAATCCGACCTGCCTCTGACGCTCGGCATCATGATCGACGCCAGTGGCAGCCAACAGCGTGTCCTCGGTATTGAACAGGAAGTTGGGGGCTCGTTTCTGGAAAGCACTCTCCGGCCCAAGGACATGGCGTCTGTTTTCAGTTTCGATGTCGACGTGAACCTGATCCAGGACTTTACCGGCTCCGTGTCGCGCCTCAGAAAAGCACTGGACCAGGTGAAGATCAACTCAGGCACCGGCGCCTGTTCTAACCTTCCTGGACTGGGGGGCGGCCCGATTCCGTGTCCTTCAACTGGCCCGCGCGGCACCGTGCTCTATGACGCAGTCTATGTGGCTTCCCACGACGCGTTCGCACAGGAGGTCGGCCGCAAAGCCATGATCCTGCTTACCGACGGCGAAGACCAGGGAAGCAGACTGAAAATCAAGGATGCAATTGAAGCTGCTCAAAAAGCGGACACCATCTGTTACGTCCTGTTGATCGCAGACCGAGGCTTCTACGGATTTGGCGGCTATGGGGGAGACTCCGCCATGAAAAAACTGACCGAACAGACCGGCGGCCGCGTTATCGAAGTAGGCAACAAGCCCGACAAGCTCAAACAAGCTTTCGATCAAATCGGGCAGGAACTCCGCAGCCAGTACAACATCGGCTACACCCCGACCAACGGTAAGCGCGATGGATCATTCCGCAAGATTGAAATCAGAGCAAAGGGTGGCGACTACAAAATTCAGGCGCGCAGCGGCTACTACGCGATGCCGCGCAAAGACCAATAATTGTAAGGCTGACACCCTTGTCCATCAAAAATCAATATCTGGAAATGCCCCTCCGGGCAAGAGTCCGTCACACTTTTGGCCGGTTTTTTACCGGTATCACGAACTTCAATCCCGACCACACGTCAGTCACCGCGCATACCTTCACGTCGACCAGTCCCAGAGCCAGCCCGGTCGCGCGAATGATGTCCTCTGTCAGATCCGTGGCGACTCCCGAAGACTTCTTCGGCCACGAGATCCATACCATTCCCGCGGGAGCGAGCGCTTTCGCGGCCCGTTTCATCTCTCGCTCCAACTCAACGTGCGAGCTGGTAAAGATGTGAATGAAGTCGAGCGCCGGTGCAAAGTCTTTGCCGATGCGGCATGTCGAAAACGCCTCTTTCAGGTCGGTGCGGATCTCGCCCGGCATACCGATCAGCGCGACACGATAGCCGTCTTTGATGCCCAATTTTTTCGGTAATGGAGTTCCAGAATATCCTGGCATGAGTAGTGGTTCGGTTGCTGATTCAAGCTCGAAGCCGCCGCCGCTAGCGTTTCGTCGCGAAGTATCCCTTGCGTGTGCGGACGTGAAATGCCTTCTGCTGCGCGAGAATTTCGATGGTGCGGAAGTGACCATCGGCGACGAAATCGGCTGGCCGGTAAGTCATCGCATACTGACTGCGCAACTCATCCTGGATGGAGGCGAAGGCATCCGACACATCGCGGATCTGGAATGGGAAGAAGGCTCGGCCACCGGTGGCTTCCGCGATTCGTTCCAGGATTTTGTCGCCCTTGCCCTTCGAGCCCGTAATGTTCGTGCTTATGGTGTAGACGATCACCTCGGCGCGCTGCGCCATCTCAATCGCTTCCTCGCGAGTTACATGGCTCGAATTATCATCTCCGTCGCTGAGCAGAATGATGGTGCGCCGAACCGGACCCGTTTGCTCGTGCTTCATGAGTTTGTCACGGCAGGCGTAATAGAGCGCGTCATACATCGCCGTCCCGCCGCCCGCCTTCAAGGCGCGCACGCCCTTCGAGAGTAGTTCGGTGTTGTCGGTGAAGTCCTGTGTCACATCCGGCGTGGAGTCAAACCCCACCGTCATCGCCTGGTCGTAGCGCGGACGAATAATCGAGTTTAGAAACTCGATAGCCGCTTCCTGTTCGAACTTGAAGCGGTCGCGAATGGAGTTGCTGGCATCGATCAAAAGGCCGACTTGCAGCGGCAGGTTAGTCTCGCTTCCGAAGCTCTTGATTCCATCGGCCGGCTTGCGGTCGTCGAGTACCCGAAAGTCATCGCGCTTCAAGTCTTTGATATAGCGCCCGTGTTTGTCGGTGACGGTGAAGATCACACGGACTTCATTCGCGAACGTGACAATAGTCGAGACCGACTCGTCAGCAGGCGACTTCGGCGGATCTTCAAGCCGAGGCGTAGACGGAGCAGGCGCAGACTGTGGAACGGCAGGCGTTGGGCGGGTTGTGGTTGTTGCCGGTTCGTTCTGCTTTGTGCTGTCGGATTGAGGTGCAGCACCTGCCTTGGTGGAATCGCCGGGCTTTAATTCATCAACTGGCTTCTGCGGACGCTGCTTCGGATCAGAAGGCTTACTTTCATTCGCAGGCGATTGTTTCGCGGGCGCATTCTCCTGCACCGTCGCCGAAGGGGCTGACGGCAAATTCTGGTCCGGACTCTGACCAGCCGCAAAGCCGGTGAGGGCGCAAACAACAGCCAATAGCAAGGCCAGCCGAAATCTCATGAGGATTGGCCCATTATAGCCGCTACTCCACTTCGCCAGCATGCCGGTGTGGAGCTCGTCGTTACTATTACTCGCTCTCACCAAGGTCTGCCAATAGTCCTTCGAGTTCGATTGGCAGTGCAGATGAGAATTGCATCGTCTCGCCTGTCTTCGGATGCTTCAGTTCCAACGCCGCCGAATGCAGAAAATTCCGGTCGAGCGTCAGGATCCGCGCCTGCCCCGCTGCGCGAACCTTTCCTGATTCGCTCTTCAATTCGCGCGCCGCCCCGTACAGCGCGTCGCCCACCACCGGATGATTGATTGATGACAGATGAACGCGGATCTGATGCGTGCGCCCGGTTTCGATCTTGAGTTCGAGCAGCGCGAACTTCCCATAGACCGTATTCAGCTTGCGCTTCACCAGATAATGCGTCACAGCGTCACGGCCGCCCGGACGGCGCGTCGTCATGCGAACCCGGCGTTGCGAATCGCGGCTGATCGATGTTCGAATCGTGCCGCGTTCCAGTTTCGGCCAGCCCTGCACCAGCGCGATGTAGGTCTTGTGTACTTCGCGGGATGAAAATTGCCGCGCCAGCTTGCGATGCGACTCGTCGTTTTTGGCAACCACCATCAAGCCGCTGGTCGCGCGATCCAGTCGATGCACGATTCCCGGCCGCAATTGTCCGCCAACGCCGGAGAGAGTGCCGAAATGATGCAACAGCGCATTCACCAGCGTGCCGCGGTTGCGGGCGTCTTCGGTGGCCCCTGCTCCGGCATGCACCATCATGCCGGCGGGCTTGTTGACGATCGCCAGGTCGTCGTCTTCGTAAATAATGTCGAGTGGAATCTCCTCAGCGAGCGCACGCAGCGGCGGAGCATGCGGCGGCCCTGTTACCGTGATTTCTTCTCCACCCTTCAACCGCAGAGAAGCGCGAGCCGCGCTTCCGCCCACCAGAACTTCGCCCTTTGCAATCAGTTGCTGAACCCGGGCGCGGCTGACATCCGGCACCTTCGAGACCAGATACTGGTCGAGACGCTGACCGGCGTCTTCCGCAGCGGATGTGAAGGTGGCGGGGAAATCCAACATGGAAGACGATTCTAAAGGTGTCAGGTCCAAGGTCTACGGAAAGGCGGCCACAGCCATCGAGCCGGCATGCTTTTCCTGGACCTGAGATGAGATCTGCTTTTTGCTTTTCTACTTTATCTCTTTCATCGGCAGCATGGTCCCAAAGTCCCGTCCCGACGGTTCGACGGCGCGGGCAGCAACTCCGGCGAAGGCGTCCCGGAATTCGGGGAACTTCGTCAGCAAGGCTTTGATCAATGTATTGTTAGTTTGAAAAATCTTTACAGTGTCAGAGACATCCGCGGCCTGGTATCTCACGATCAGATCGAGATCATTGCCTACGGCCAGCGGGAAAATCGCAATCAGCTTGTAGACGGCGCCCGCCACGCTCAGGTCAGCGGTATTGCCGTTGGCTGGAAGATCTGTCGGCTGCACAGACTGCGCTTCGTCGTAAAGTTTGTCGGTGTCGAGCGTACTCATAAAATCCGCGGGCGCCGTCAGCGAGATTGCTTCGCGAAAATAGAGCCATGCATTGTGGGTCTGACCTTTGGTCTTGTATTCGCGCGCATGCTGGATGAACCAGTTCGCGTCGTGTCCGTTGATCTGCGACGATCTCGCATAAAAACCGGCGAGCTTCCATTCCGCGCCCATTTGCTGAAGAATCATCGTCACGGTGCGGGTGTCCTGACTACTTTTGGCATCCACGATAGCGACGCCATATTTGCCTGGCGGAAGACCGTTCAGCACGAATACAGCACTGTCCCGCGTCTGTCCTCCCGATCCGAAAACACCGCAAAGGAATTCAGCGCGGGCTACTGGCTGGCTGCCTTCCGCCGCGAGCAAAAATGGCGGCCGGACGGTGGCTTGCGTTCCCGTTAATGCAGATTGATTGTCTTTAACCGCGGTTTCGATTCCGCTGAAGTTCGAAGCCAGCGACGGAATGGCATTTTGCTTCAGGCCGGCAGCATCTCCGCGGGCGGCCATGTCGAAGTAGCGCTTTCCGGTGACCTCCAGCGCACTGCGGGATGCCGCATCCATGTCGGTGGCCGTCTGACAAGTCTGAGCTCGCGCGGCTGACACTATGCAAGTGAGCGCCAGCCCCCACGCTGCCCCCCGAAGAGCCAGATTCCCGGACACACTCTGAACGGCTTTAATCAAATGCCAGCCTCCCCCTGCATTCTACGATGCGGTTTGCGTCGGTGCATCCCTAAATCCTTACAGAGGCTATACCTGCACACGTCTATTGGAAAGCCACGCGCAAGAAATAACAGCTCGGATCGTTCTTCAAACAGTGCTAAGATTTACTTCAAGCGCGGCCGGTTGCCAGACGCAATCGCCGTCGGATCTGGGAGTTTTCATGTTGCGAACTGGCAAGTGGATAGCATTGATTTTATGGGGCATTCCCTTGCTGGCAGCCTCAACTTTGGGGCAGACTCCATCTCCTGCCCATCAACGAACGTTAAAGATGGTGCGGAAGCCCACCGCCCAGCCCCAAGCGTCAATGCCCGCCCTGCGCACTGGACCTCTCCCGCAGGTCCCAATGGACCAGATTCCTTCCACCGCACCTCAGGTCAGTTATCAGGAGGGGATGCTCTCCATCGCCGCGCAGAATTCGAGTCTGGGCGACATCCTTCGCGAAGTGCATAAACGCACCGGAGCGACCATCGATATCCCGCCCAATGCAAATGAACGTGTGGTGACCCATCTCGGACCCGGGCCAGCGCGCGATGTTCTAGCCAGCCTTCTCAATGGCTCAGGGTTCAACTATGTGATGGTTGGATCCACGTCAGACCCGACGAGCGTCGCGAGCATCATCCTAACCACCAAGGCGCCTGGAGCTGGTGGAGAAGCGGTAGCCATAGCGCAACCACCTCAGCAATATATCCCGACTGCGCAGGCGCAGTTGGCGCCGGGAATGGGCCCTGGTGGCCCTGTCGTGCAGCCCGGATCGAATGATGACGAAGCGGATGCCGAGGACGCTGATGCCGAAGAGAACGCGGATCAGGACCAAGCCGACGGCACAACGAACGCGGCTGCACCGGATGGCTCGCAACCTCCCAACGGCGGACCCAAGACTCCCGAGCAGATTCTGGAAATGCTCCGGCAGCGCCAGCAGACGCCGCCGGGACAGATCCGACCGGGACCCCAGGTGCCTCAGCCGAATCAACAGCCGCCTGACACTACTCCTGATAACACGAACGATTGAGTCCACAGGGCGAGGGAATGGATGGTGGTTTTGTGGACCAGCTAAGGCCTAGTCGCCGCTTGCAGAGCTCTGCTGGGGCACCAGGGCGGGCGTGGGGCGGCGTGTCGGCCGCGATGGGTTACAAGCCTCCAAAAGCCTGGTCACGACCCAATAGGCACTGAACACGCTAAAGGCCACCGACAGAATGGCCGTAACACCGATAAGCAGAACGATCAAAAGGGCATTCACCGTTTAGTACCTTACCTTGCAGCGACTTAGATGTCGGCTAGCTGCCAAACGTCTACTTTATCCACGTTTGACGCCTGCCTCTGTTAACGACTAAGATACGGTAGTCGCACTGCGCACATTCACTCTCCAACATTTCTGGGGGACCCGTCCACGTTACGGAAGGCCAATTTTTTTACGTCTGAATTCTTGCGTCCGATGGCTATCACCAAAATCTCAGTGCGGGGCGCCCGCCAGCACAATCTAAAGAACATAGACGTGGAAATCCCTCGTAACACCCTGACGGTTATCACTGGGTTGAGCGGTTCGGGGAAATCTTCCCTGGCTTTTGACACGATCTACGCCGAGGGACAGCGGCGGTACGTGGAAACCCTGTCCGCTTACGCCCGCCAGTTCCTCGATCAGATGGAGCGTCCCGACGTGGATGCCATTGACGGCCTCAGCCCGTCCATTTCGATTGAACAGAAGACCACCAGCCGCAGTCCGCGTTCGACCGTCGGGACGATCACCGAAATCTACGACTATCTGCGCCTGCTTTACTCGTCGATCGGAGTACCGCATTGCCCGACTTGCGGCAAGCCCATTACCCGGCAATCGGCGGAGCAGATTGTGCAGCGCGTGATGGCGCTCGCGCCCGACGATCGCGTGATGATCATGGCGCCGATCGTGCGCGGCCGCAAAGGCGAGTTCAAAAAAGAGATGGAAAAGCTCGTCCAGCACGGTTTCAGCCGCGCCCGTGTCGATGGCGAACTCGTGAATCTGGAAGACGACATCCGCCTCGACAAGCGCAAGAATCACACCATTGAAGTGGTAGTTGATCGATTGCTGGTGAAATCAGGAATTGAGCATCGCCTGGAACTCTCGGTGGGCCTTGCGATGAAACTTGGCGGCGGACTGGTACTGGTCGCGGTCGTTAGTGGCGAAGAGACGCTCTACTCCTCGCGCCTCGCTTGCCCGGATTGCGGAATCAGCGTGCCGCAACTGGAGCCGCGGTCCTTCTCATTTAACAGCTCCTATGGAGCTTGTCCCGAATGTCACGGGCTGGGAAGCCGTTACGATTTCGATCCCGCGAAGGTAATTGTGGACTGGTCCAAGCCCTTACTTGACGGCGGTCTTGGGCCCGGATCGGCCTCGCAGAATCTGAATCACGGTTTGCATCTGGTCGCGCAAGCTTACGGCCTCGACTTGGCCACGCCCTTCGAGAAATTTCCGGACAAAATTCAGAATCTTCTGCTCTATGGCGAACTGGCGCGCGGAGGAAAGACTGGATTTCTAGGAGTCGTTGGCCATCTCAAGCAGAACCTTGAATCCTCCACGTCGGACAACTACCGCGAATACCTGCTCGATTACATGTCGGCCACGGAGTGTCAGGTTTGTCATGGGAACCGGCTGCGTCCGGAGAGTCTCGCAGTCAAGGTGAACGGCATGTCGATCGCCGACTTCACGGCGCTCCCCGTTTCGCGCTCGCTGGAGACAGCGCGCAAAATCAAACTGGCGGGAAGGGAGGAGGCGATCGCCGGCCGCATCGTGCATGAGATCACCGAGCGCTTGCAGTTTCTGCACGAAGTCGGCCTCGGATACATCTCACTCAGCCGATCGGCAGCGACGCTTTCCGGCGGAGAAGGACAGCGCATTCGCCTGGCAACGCAGATTGGCTCCAAGCTGCGCGGCGTGCTCTACGTTCTCGACGAGCCTTCTATTGGTTTGCATCACCGCGACAACGGACGTTTGCTCGCGGCGCTGGAAAACCTTCGCGATCTCGGCAACACTGTTCTGGTAGTCGAGCACGACGAGGAGACGATCCGACGAGCCGACTACGTCATCGATCTTGGGCCCGGCGCTGGACGCCACGGTGGCGCGCTGGTGGCCAGCGGAACTCCCGCACAAATCATCGACTCTGCCGGCTCTCTCACCGGCGCTTACATGTCCGGTCGCCAGAAGATTCACATGCTGACGGAGCGACGCAGCCCGAACGGGAAGGCGATCACAGTTTTGGGGGCGCGCGAGAACAATCTTAAGAATCTCGATATAACTTTCCCCCTGGGCGTGATGACGGTTGTGACAGGAGTGTCGGGATCGGGCAAATCAACGCTGGTGAATGACATCCTCTACCGCGCTCTCGCCAAGCAACTCTATCGTTCGCGCGAAGAGCCCGGAATGCACAAATCGATCAGTGGATCGGACTTGGTGGACAAGGTTATCCGCATCGACCAGTCACCGATCGGCCGGACGCCGCGATCGAATCCAGCGACCTACACGGGTATGTTTGCGCAGATCCGCGACCTTTACGCCATGCTGCCCGAATCGCGCGAACGCGGATACAAACCGGGACGATTCTCTTTCAACGTCCCCGGTGGACGCTGTGAAGCCTGCCAGGGCGAGGGCCAGCGCCGCATCGAGATGAATTTCCTCCCCGATGTATACGTACAATGCGAAGTCTGCGGCGGCCGCCGCTACAATCACGAGACGCTGGCGGTCTGCTACAAGGGGTACTCGATCGCGGACGTGCTGGAATCGCCGGTTTCCGACGCGCTGAACATTCTCGAAAACATCCCGCAAGTGAAGCAGAAGCTGCAAACCCTGGTCGACGTCGGCCTGGGATACATTCATCTCGGCCAGTCGGCGGTGACCCTCTCCGGCGGGGAAGCGCAGCGCATCAAACTCGCGCGCGAACTGAGCAAGCGCCAGACCGGCAAGACACTGTACTTATTGGACGAGCCCACCACCGGCCTTCATTTCGATGACGTGCGCAAGCTGCTCGATGTGCTGCACAGACTTACTGATCTCGGAAACTCCGTCATCATCATCGAGCACAATCTCGACGTGATCCGCAATGCCGATTGGGTCATCGATCTCGGCCCCGAAGGCGGCGAAGAAGGCGGCCGAATCGTCGCGCAAGGCACTCCGGAGCAGGTAGCGCGCGTCAAAAAGTCCTACACTGGACAGGCACTGGCCTCATATTTCAACGGCGCGAAGCCAGGTGTAAACGCACAGCTCAGCCCGCAGGAAGTCCATTGACCTCGTTTCCAGAAAATTCGGAAGTGGCGGCCGAGGCCTTGGAGAGTCCGGTCGTGGACTTGATGGCGCAGCCGGTGGCCCAGACGGCCGCAGCTATCCCGCGGCATCCGCCTTGGTGGGACGTTTTCGTGCTCGTGGTCCTCACCCTCCTCACTGTGGTGCTTCTCTTCGTTAGCATGGCCGCTGCGGTCATCATCGCCAAAGAGTGGATCTATCCGCATGTCGGAATCGCGGAAATTATACGGATGCCGCTGGTTGCAGTGTTCGGAGAGGTCGCCGGCTATCTTCTTCTGCTTCCTTGCATGTATTTGCTGGTGACGCGCGTTCAAAATCGCCCAGACTTCTTTGCTGCCATCCATTGGAACTGGCCCGCTAACATCGGACGGTACATTTTTTTAGGATTTGCGCTTTCTCTTGCTCTCCAAGGCGTGGCTCATCTATTGCCCATTCCGAAGAATCTGCCGATTGATAGTTTCTTCCGCACTCCGGCGGAAGCGTGGGTGCTTTCGATTTTCGGCATTACGCTTGCTCCACTGATGGAGGAGTTGTATTTCCGAGGATTCTTATATCCGCTGTTGGAGCGCTACATCGGGATGGCTGCCACCTTCGTGCTAAGTAGTCTAAAGATCGCAAATGCGATTCCTTTGAAGCGGTACATTTCGATCTCCGCTGCCATCGTGCTGACCGCTGCCCCATTCGCCTTGTTGCACGGTGCGCAGCTAAAGTTCGCATGGGGTCCTGTCCTTGTGATCTTCCTGGTGGGCGCTGCCTTAGGCACAGTGCGAGCCGTGACAGATTCAGTGGCCGCGGGCTTGCTCGTCCATGTCGCTTACAACGCGACGATCTCGATCCTTATGTTTGTTGCGACTGATGGCTTTCGCCATCTGGAAAGACTCAATCAGTAAGTCTTCAGTTCGCAGTCTGGTGGAGCAGGCTTTTTCTGAAAAGAGATCCGGCAACCGTAGACCGAGAATTGGTGTTACCTGCTATCGTAGAAATTCATGTCCCTGGAGCGACAAGAACTGTTAGAGATGCTGGCGCAGAAATCATTTCGCCTGGGAGATTTTAAGCTTTCATCGGGCGCAACCAGCGATTACTACATCGACTGCCGAACCACGACGCTCGATGCTCGCGGCGCGCAACTCACAGGCAAGGTATTTCTGGAGAACATCCGCGAGCAGGAATGGGAACCGACCGCCATTGGCGGCCTCACTATGGGCGCGGATCCTATCGTGATCGCGGTGGCGGTGACGAGTGGGACGATCCATGGCTTCCTGGTTCGCAAGTCGGAGAAGCAGCACGGCACCGGCCGCCGCATCGAAGGCTTCGCGGAGAAAGGCACGCGAGTCGTCATCGTGGACGACGTCTGCACAACCGGATCATCCACCATCCAAGCCATTGAAGCAGCTCGCGAATTCGGTTTCGAAGTGATCGGTGTGATGTGCCTCGTAGAACGCCAGGAGGCGCATGGACGGCCGGACGTAGAAAAAGCCGCGGCTCCTGCACCGTTTATTTCGATCTTCACTGCAACGGAAGTGCGAAGGGAGCATCTGGCAGTCAGCACTTAGTGCGATTGTGAACTGAGAACTCCTGCATGATTCAGACCCTCGAATGGACCGACTGCGGCGTGCGCTTCATCGATCAGACGAAGCTCCCGACCGAAGAAGTTTATGTAAACTGCACCACGCACGAGCAGGTCGCGGATGTGATCCGTAATATGGTGGTGCGGGGCGCGCCTGCCATTGGCGTTGCCGCAGGCATGGGCATTGCGCTTGGCGTGATGAATTCAACTGCCGAAAGCGGCGCCGACCTCAAGAAAGACTTCGACCAGATCTGCGAGGTCATCCGCCAGACGCGTCCGACGGCGGTCAATCTTTTTTGGGCAATCAAACGCATGCAGGAAAAGTTTGAGACGCTTCGCGTCCATCCCGTTCTGCAAATCAAGCAAGCGCTAACTGAAGAAGCACAGCGTATGCACGCCGAAGACATCGCCGCCAATCAAGCTATGGGACGACACGGCGCAACTCTCATGCCCGCGAGTGGTGGCGTGCTCACTCACTGCAACGCTGGAGCGCTCGCTACCGCCGGATACGGCACCGCGTTGGGCGTGATCCGCGCAGCCGTGGAAGCCGGCAAAAAAATTCACGTCTATGCCGATGAGACGCGTCCCTTCCTGCAAGGCTCGCGCCTCACGGCGTGGGAGTTGATGAAAGATGGCATTCCGACGACGGTGATTTCCGACAACATGGCGGGCGCGATGATGAGTCAAGGCAAGATCGGGGCGATCGTCGTCGGCGCAGACCGCATCGCTGCCAACGGAGACGTCGCCAACAAAATCGGCACCTACACCGTGGCGGTATTGGCCAAAGAACACGGCATCCCGTTCTATGTCGCGGCGCCCATCTCGACTGTCGATCTCGCTACGCCCGACGGCAGCAAAATTCCGATCGAACAGCGCGACGCCAGAGAAGTCACGCACATCGCCGGGCGACAGATGGTCCCGGACGGCGTCGAGATCGAAAATCCCGCCTTCGATGTGACTCCCGCGAAATACGTGAACGCCATTATCACGGAGCGCGGTATTGCCCGCGCTCCCTATACTGAATCGCTGCACCACCTGGCGCAGCAGCGCACAAAAGCCCATTCGTAGAGACGCGCTCTCCGCCCGGGCCACCGAAGTGCGTTCAATCGTAGATGACGTCAATCTCACAATCTCAACTCACCTTCCAGAGCGGCAACAAACCCATCCGCATGGATGTTTATGTGCCGGACTCACCCGGAAAACTCCCCGCAGTCCTCGCCCTCTACGGCTCCGGAGGCGGTGTCGAGGGCATGAACGAACCCGCAACCATGCTGGCTGCACGGGGCTTTGCCGTTTTTGTTCTCCACTACTTCGATCGCACTGCCACCACGCGCGTCATCGATAAGCAGACCATCTTCAGGAATTTTCCGGCGTGGGGGAAGACGGTGTGGGACGCGATCAACCATCTCGAGCAGCATCCGCAGGTCGACGCCAACCGCATTGGACTACTCGGATTTTCACTCGGCGCCTACCTCGCGCTCTCGGTTGCTTCAGTTGATCCGCGCATCAAGGCGGTAGTTGAATTCTTCGGCGGACTGCCGAAAGAGATGAGAATCTTCATGCGCCGCCTCTGTCCGGTGCTCATCCTGCACGGTGAAGCCGATCCCACTGTTCCGGTTCAAGAGGCTTACGATTTGCAGAAGTTGCTGGAGAAAAAAGAAATCCCGTACGATATCAAGGTATATGCCGGGGCAGGTCACGGCTTCACAGATGAAGACTGGCGCGACGCGGGAATGAGGTCCTTACGGTTCCTCAGAAAACATTTGAACGATTCTGACACGCCCTGAGCGCTCGGAACTTTGTTTGCCTGGCCGCCGTATCATATTCAGGAGGCAAGATCCGATGTTTGTGTTCCTGCTGTGGTGCCTTCTCTTCATTCTGTGTTGGCCGCTAGCGCTGTTCGCTCTGGTCTTGTACCCGATTGTTTGGCTTCTTCTGTTGCCCTTTCGCTTGGTAGGGATCGCGGTTCACGGCGCACTTGCCCTTGTGTGGGCCGTTGTGATGCTCCCCGCCCGATTGCTAGGCGCTCCGTTCCGCCTTCGCCACATTTGAGCAAACTAAGACGCCGCTCCTCTACCTCGGCGCGCGCCAGAGGCCGAGTCTGCGTGGGCTGTTCGGGGCGGCTAGTTGAACCAGTTGAAATCCTGCCCAGTTAGCTTCGTTTTGAGCCGTTTTACTGTCTCCAACACCATCTGCGTGTATCGTAATAATCCCTTTAGCATTGGAGGGGATATTTGAAAACAGAATGCAGTTTTGCAATGACGAGCTCGTGCTATTGAAGGTTGGAATGTACTGGATAATTCCGGCCACGGTCATGGTGAAACCGCGATCCGCGTCTGCGACACCGCCGTAGATGCATATGTCGAACTTGGCTCTCGGCGGCAAGCCGGTCAACTTCCAGACAAGGGACGTACTTTCGCCCGGTCCGGCCCCTCCGCCTCCGTTGGTCCAGCTGTTCCAGCCAAGAAATGCCGATCTTAACGGGTCTGGATTCGGGATGAAAGGTGTGAGGTCAAGGGGAAATACTGTGCCGGTGACAAACAGACTGACACCGGTCGACGTTCCGGTGCTATCGACCAGGCTAGTCCAGGACGGGTTAGTAGTCAAAGGCGGTGCCCATGGAGACTGCAGATTATTCCAGACATTGGCGGCGCCGAACGCCGGGTTTGCTATAGTCGCGGCCGCTTCCGTTCCACTCATCGGCGGAGAGTTGCCGAACGGATTGTTGGTCTTGAACGCCACGCTGACGAGAAGACCTGACGCAGGCGCTTGAGCATTCAACAGTTGACTGCACGTCAGCAACATAACAACCAGCGAAACTAACCGTGGGTACAGCGCTGGCTTGAACAGGAAAGTGAGGTGCACTGTAAGCCTCCTGAGACGAAACTTAGTCGGAGGACGTTACGACAATAACCTTGGTTAGTCAATGCCGGACTACTAAGAATTGCCGAACTCACGTGAGGTAGTAGAGCGGTAGCCTTCCAAAGTGGGCTTGAACAGAGGGTCAAGGACTCTGGAATGGACATTCGTCCCTGGCGTGCCTACTCCCCCATTGTCTTCAGGGTGGAGTTGATTCGCAGCTTCGCTCCTGTCGCACGCTGCACATCTTCGGCAGTCAGGCCAGGCGCAACTTCTTCCAGCATCAGTCCTTCCGGCGTTACGTTGAGGTATGCCATTTCCGTGACGATGGTATGCACGACCTTCACTCCAGTCAGCGGCAGTGTACATTTCTTCAAAATCTTCGGCTGGCCGTCTTTGGTCGTGTGTTCCATCGCAACGATGACGCGCCGCGCACTGGCGACGAGGTCCATTGCGCCACCCATGCCCTTCACCATTTTTCCGGGAATCATCCAATTGGCGAGATTGCCGTGCTCGTCGACTTCCATTGCGCCCAGCACGCTAAGATCAATATGGCCGCCACGAATCATCGCGAAAGAGTCCGCACTCGAAAAATACGATGTCCCGGGGAGTTCGCTCACCGTCTCCTTGCCGGCGTTGATGAGGTCGGCATCTTCCTCGCCTTCCATCGGATAAGGGCCGATGCCGAGCATGCCATTTTCGCTCTGCAGAATGACATCCATTCCCGGTGGGACGTGATTCGCAATAAGCGTGGGCATGCCGATGCCGAGATTCACGTAGAACCCATCGCGCAATTCGCGCGCGATCCGCTTTACGATGCGATCACGCTTCTCCGTGTCTTTGGACTTCGCTTCGGGTTTGGCTTCGATTGCCATATTGAATAAGTCGTCGATCGGTAGTCATTCATCGTTCGCGGTCCGTGAATAGGTTGGTGGCCTTGCCAGCGACCAGCGACTAACGACCGATGACTTCTTTTCGCACCGTCCTTCTTTCAATTTTTCTTTCGAACAATTCTCCCTGGAAAATACGCTTCACGAAAACGCTCGGCGTATGGACCGCATCGGGATTCAGATCTCCTGGCTCCACCAGATGTTCGACTTCTGCGATCGTGATTTTCGCAGCCGTCGCCATCATGGGGTTAAAGTTCTGCGCCGTCTTGCGGTAAATGAGGTTGCCCCACTTGTCGCCCTTCCACGCCTTGACGAAGGCGAAATCGGCTTTCAAGCCGCGTTCCATGATGTACGGACGGCCATCGAATTCGCGCGTTTCCTTTCCTTCGGCAACAACTGTGCCGACTCCCGCAGGAGTAAAGAACGCAGGAATGCCGGCGCCGCCTGCGCGAATCCGTTCAGAAAACGTTCCCTGCGGAACCAGATCGAGCTGCACCGAACCGTTCAGCACCATCTGTTCGAGCAACCGATTTTCGCCGACGTAGGTGCCGATGTGATGGCGAATCTGCCCGTTCGCCAAAAGAAGACCCATGCCGAGACCGTCCACGCCCACATTGTTGCTGATTGTGTGGAGATTTTTTGTTCCCTTACGCGCCAGCGCCCGGATCAGGTTTTCCGGCATCCCGCAGAGTCCGAAGCCGCCCACCATGATGGTGGCGCCGTCAAACACATCCTGAATCGCTTCCTCGGCGCTCCCGACAACCTTGTTCATAGCAGAAGAATTCTATCGGAAACTGGCATTCACAGCAGGATGCACGCAAGAAACGTTGAGAGCCTCGTTCGTTCAACAGGAGGCATGAAATCGACCATGCGATATCTCACACTTTGCGTTGCAATCCTGGGGATTGTCCCGACCGCGGTTGCCTGTGACTTCCACTACGATCCAGCTTCGACTCCGCAGTATTACCGCTCCGAAGGATGGAAACTACCGGGCGCAACAGGCAGCGCTGAATTATCAAAACCAGCGTTGTTCGGGGACGCCGAAGCGTACGCAGTCAAGCACGATGAGTCTCCCTATATAGCTGAGTTTCCGGCTCAGGAATTTGTGTTCAAGGGTTCTCGCCAGCGGATGCGGGCATCCCTGGTGAAAGCCAGTATCGTTCGATGGGAAGTCGCGAAACGCGTGGTTGCTTATTCGTACAACATGATTCCGGTAATGGCCCATCGGAAAGGTGGCAAATGGATTGTTGATGCCGAAGCGATGTGCATCTTCTGGGCGACTTTCGTTGACGATAAGGATAACGGTCTTTTTCGAGTATTGGTGCCCGCTCAATTTTCAACCGAGCTGGTCCCGCTGTGGGCGAAGAGAAAACAGAGTTAGTTTGACCCCAGCCTTGTCTGCCTATGCCGGGCGCTGTTCATCGTCGAGTCCTAGGCTTTGTCTTCTTCAACTGGTGCGCGCGCTCAAACTCTTCCGCCAGTTGTTTCGTGCCTAGGTTCTCGCGGATGTGCGCCAGTCGCTGCTCGAGCTTCAACAGAGCATTTCCCAAATTATCTTTGTTCGTGATCGCGATGTCTCGCCACATGGAGTACGGGCTGCCCGAGATGCGCGTCAGTTCGCGCAGCGCACGCCCTCCGATATCGAGCAGAGGCGCCTCTGATCCAAACTCGTCGACCAGAGTGGCGGCGAGTGCAGTCGAAATCATCTGCGGCAGATGACTGACCCAGGCGCAGAATCGGTCATGATCCACCGGGTCGAGAATCGCCACCTTGGCACCAAGCTTTTCTACGCAATGGAGAAACTCGCCAGACTGTCCCGAGTGAACATTCTGCCGAGGCAAGGGCGTAAAGAGCCAGGCCGCTCCCTCAAAAAGATCAGCGTCGGCATTCTCCACGCCCGCTTGTTCCTTGCCGGCCATCGGATGCCCAGCGACAAAGCGCTGCCCCGCGGTTTTTCCAAATGACTTAGCCGCGCGTTTCGTAACCTCCGCTTTCGTACTTCCGACGTCGGTCACGAGCGTGCGCGGCGAGAGCGCCGAGCCAAGCCGTTCAATGTGATCCAGGATTGCCAAAACCGGAGTAGCAATCACAATCAAATCGCTGCCGCGGACTGCGTCAACTGGATTTGTAATGCCCGCGTCGATGGCACCGCGATCGCGCGCGCGCTCCAGTACCGGCGCGCGGTCGCATCCGATGACCCGGCTAACCAGGCGGCGCTTCTTCAGCGCGAGGCCCAGCGAGCCGCCGATAAGTCCTGTGCCGATGATGGTGGCTTGCTTGAAGAGCATGGGTAGCTTGTGATTCTCTAACCTGCGATTTCTCGTTCGCAAATTGCCAATCACAGATTACAAATTGAGTTCACGCGATCTCGCGTCCGACCGCAGGCGCGATCATGCGAAGCTGGTCCATCAGTTTCGCAAACTGTTCGGGATAAAGAGATTGTGCCCCATCCGACAAGGCCTTCTCGGGTTGGTGATGAACCTCGATCAGGAGCGCATCGGCACCTGCTGCTACCGACGCGCTTGCCATAGGCGCGACTTTGTCGCGGCGACCAGTACCATGAGAAGGATCGGCGGTCATCGGCAGGTGAGAAAGCTTGTGGATGATGGGAATTGCGGAGATATCCATGGTGTTGCGCGTATAAGTTTCGAATGTTCGAATGCCGCGTTCGCATAAAATAATTTCGTAGTTGCCGCCGGCGAGCAGGTACTCCGCCGAGAGCAGCAGTTCTTCGAGCGTCGCTGCAATTCCTCGCTTCAGCAGCACTGGTTTCCGGACCTTGCCGAGTTCGCGCAGCAGATTGAAGTTCTGCATGTTGCGCGCGCCCACCTGGAAGATATCAACATACGGGCTCATGATTGGAATCTGCGAAATTTCCATAACCTCGCTGACCACCAGAAGGTTGAAGTGATCACCCGCCTCTCGCAGCAATTTGAGTCCTTCAAGACCCATTCCCTGAAACGAATATGGAGACGATCGCGGTTTGAACGCGCCCCCGCGTAAAGCTTTCGCGCCGGATTTCGCGATCTGTTCAGAGACAGCGAAGATCTGTTCGCGCGATTCCACCGAACACGGTCCCGCCATGACGACGATCTTTTTGCCGCCTATCTCAACTCCGTTTGCGAACTTTACAACCGTTCCCTCCGGACGAAAATTACGACCGGCCAGTTTGTAGGGGGACGAAATCCGATGTGCCTCCTGCACTCCCGCCATCATTTCGACTTCGCGGATGTCGAAGTCGTGGGGTGCGCCCACACCGCCGAGCACTGTCTGGCGCGCGCCCGTGGATCGATGGACTTCAAAGCCCATCCGGACCAGTTGATCGATCACATGCTGGATCTGATCTTCCGACGACGACTCTTGCATTGCGACAATCATGTTTGCGTTGTACTTCCTTCGCGCCGGACTCGGACTCGCTTTGTCAAGTCCAGCCGCACATCTTTTATTTAGTCCTCGAACTTCGAATCAATCTCCGTGCCGTGGGGCATTGGCTCGGAGTCCGGAACGATCTCGTGCTTCTGAATACTCCGCATCACGTCCATGATGCGCTCGTAAATCTGTGCCAGGTCGCGCCCGACGAGCGGTCCAGCGTTGATTCGCTGCGCGTTAGCGATCACTTCGCGTTCGCGTTCCGGCTCGTAAATCGGAAGATCGGTGTTTCGCTTCAACCGCCCGATCTCAATCGCAGCAGCTGCGCGCTGGTTCAGCAACTCCACCAGCTTGCGGTCGAGTTCATCGATTTTCTTACGCCAGTCCAAGATGTCCATAGAGCTAACAAAATTAAGAGCTGAGAGCTACGACTTTCGCGCCACAAGCGATCTTATGAATTCTGCCACAGCGGGTGCTTCGTGTCCGCGATTTCGTTCAATTGCTTGCACGATGGCGCTGCCTACTACCGCGGCGTCGGCATATTGTCCTACCGCAGCGAACTGCTCGGGCGTCGAAATTCCGAAGCCGACTGCGACTGGCAGTTTCGTGAAGCGTCGCAGACGCTTTACCAGTCCGCTCGCGTCCTCTGGCATTTGCTGCCGCGCTCCCGTCACACCCGTGCGAGAAATCGCGTAAATGAAACCGGTCGAGACCGTCGCTATCTGCTTCAGGCGCTGGTCGGTGCTGGTGGGCGCGACCAGGAAGACCGTCACCAGGTCATTTTTTCGCGCTTCGCGAAGATATTCGCCGGCCTCTTCGACAGGAAGGTCCGTGATCAGCACGCCGTCGAGGCCGGCGTGCCGCGCCACCTTGCAGAACTTCGACATCCCCATTTTCAAAATCGGATTGAGATAGGAAAAGACAATCATTCCCACAGACTGCGAGTGTTCGCGAATCTCCGACGCCAACTTCAGCACTTGTTCGAGCGAAGTTCCATGCTTGAGCGCTCGTTCGCTCGCCTTCTGGATGACCGGACCGTCGGCGACCGGATCGCTGAAAGGCACGCCCAGTTCGATGATCCCTGCGCCTGACTCAATCGCCGCCAGAATGATATCGCGCGTGGTCGCGAGATCGGGATCGCCGCAGGTTACGTAGGCGACTAGCACTGGTTTGTTTTCGAAATGAAAGGGCATCAGAAGGGTTTGATCAAACGAATCAATCCAGTTTCAGGTTCTCGCGCAGAATCCCAACATCTTTATCTCCGCGTCCCGAAACATTCACAATCAGAACCTCAGACTTCTTCATCTTGGGCGCCCGCTTGATCGCCTCAGCCACAGCGTGAGCCGATTCCAATGCCGGAATAATGCCTTCCGTCCGAGCCAGCACAGTCGTCGCCTTCAGTGCTTCGACATCCGATGCCGGCACATACTCGGCGCGTCCAGAATCCTTCAGCATCGCGTGTTCCGGCCCGATCGACGGATAGTCGAGCCCCGCAGAGATGGAGTGCGTGGTCGCGATCTGTCCAGCCTTGTCCTGCAGGACGTAAGAGAAAGTCCCTTGCAGCACACCCGGAGACCCTCCTCGAAACCGCGCGGCATGCTGGCCGAGTCCTTCTCCACAGCCGCCGGCCTCTACGCCGATCAGTTCAACTTTCTTGTCTTTCAAGAAGTCGTAGAAAATCCCAATGGCGTTCGACCCTCCGCCCACGCACGCGATGATCGCCTTGGGCAGTTTGCCTTCAGCCTTAAGCACCTGCCTACGCGCCTCGCGTCCGATCACACGATGAAAGTCGCGCACCATGGTCGGATAAGGATGGGCGCCCAATACGCTGCCCAGCAGATAGTGCGTCGTGCGAACATTCGTGACCCAGTCGCGCATCGCTTCGTTGATCGCATCTTTCAGTGTGCGCGATCCCGCATCTACGCCTCGCACTTCAGCCCCCAACAGCCGCATGCGAAACACATTCAATACCTGACGCCGCATGTCCTCGGTTCCCATGTAGACGACGCACTCAAAGCCCAACAGCGCGCACACGGTAGCCGTCGCCACGCCATGTTGCCCCGCGCCGGTCTCGGCGATCACGCGATGCTTGCCCATCCGCTCTACCAGCAATGCCTGTCCGATGCAGTTGTTTATTTTGTGCGCGCCCGTGTGCAGAAGATCTTCGCGCTTGAGATAAATCTTCGCGCCACCCAGTTTTTCGGTGAGCCGCTTGGCAAAGAACAAGGGTGTCGGACGTCCGGCATATTGTTTCAGCAGGTACTCCAACCGCGCCTGAAATCTGCGATCGTTTTTTGCCTTTTCGTACTCGCGTTCCAGTTCGTCGAGCGCCGCCATGAGTGTTTCCGGAACGTAGCGACCGCCATAGGCGCCGAAGCGCCCAGTCACCGGAACAGGTTTTTTCGCCGCAGCGATCACTCTTCGTTGTGTGACGCTAACTGTGGCCATGAATCAAGCTGCCTCGTCCGCCGCGCGTACCGCGTGCACAAACGCGCGGATCTTCTTCGGATCTTTCTTTCCCGGCGATGTCTCCACGCCCGTTGAAACGTCAACCCCCCAGGGATGCAAAACGTGAATCGCCTCTTGCACATTGCCGGCATGCAGGCCGCCCGCGACGATCAATTTGCTGATGCTGTTGATCACTCCCGCCCAGGGCTGCACCCTCTCCCAGTCAAAAGCCTGTCCCGTGCCACCGCGGCTTCGCGAGTTCGAAGAATCAAGCAGCACGCCGGTGATAATGCCAGGACGAAAGCCATGCGTCTCAAGAAAAAGATCGCCGTTTTCCGCCACGTGAATCTTTTGCACCCGTTTTCCCTTGTACGCTTCATCCGGCTCAACCAGTCCGCTGGATACCGGATCCCACCCCACACTCTGATCGGCAGGTTTGTCGAAGATGTGCGCTGGACAACTGCGAAAGATAATCGGCCGCCGCAGTCCTTTGGACATCAAGCGGAAGAGTGCGCGCGAAAATTCGGCGTCTTCCTCGCCGTGGAGCTGCACGGCAGTGAGTCCGGCCTCGGTCACGGTCCGTTCAACCCCTTTCACCGTCTCGTTCACGAACACGCCGATCTTTTCGACTTTTAATGGCAAGTCAACGACAATGGACTTAACCGTCTCGACCTTCACCCGTCTTGGACTCTTCTCGTAGAACACGAACCCCAGCGCATTCGCGCCAGCCGCGACCGACTCGCGCGCGTCTTCCGGGTTCGTGATCCCGCAAATCTTGATCCAAGTCATAGGGGCAGCGATTAACTACGATCTACGAGCTTCCACGTTCGAGCTTTCTACTTCGTTCTTTGCTTCGCCGAGAAGATTCAGCAATGCGTCTCCCGGCCTCTCGGCGCGCATGAGCGACTCGCCGATCAGGAAGGCGTCGTATCCCGCGGACTGTAGCCGGACAACATCTGCGCCGGAATGAATTCCACTCTCCGCAACGCGTAGACATCCAGTTGAGATTTTTCCCGCCAGCCGGAACGCGGTCGCCAGGTCAACTTTGAAGGTGTTGAGATCGCGGCTGTTCGCGCCAATCAGATCGCACCCGGCGTCGAGCGCGCGTTGCAATTCGCCTTCGTCGTGGACCTCACACAGAACGTCCAATTCATAGGCTTGAGCGCTGCGCACAAATGCAGCCAATTCATTCTGCTTGAGAGCAGCAACGATCAACAGGATGGCATCCGCGCGATGCGCTCGCGATTCCAGGATCTGGAAGGCATCGACGATGAAGTCTTTGCGCAGACAGGGAAGGGAAGTCGCGGCTGAAGCCCGCTCCAGATTGTCCAGCGATCCCTGAAAGAATTCCTCGTCGGTGAGCACCGAGAGCGCTGCCGCGCCTGCCTGCTCCAGTTCCCGCGCCAATTCCGCCGGCCGGAAGTCTGCGCGGATCAGACCCTTGGATGGCGATGCCTTCTTCAGTTCCGCAATGATGGCAGGTCCGTGTTGCGAAACCCGTCGGAGCCGTTCGCGAAATCCTCTGGGCTCGTGCTTCGCGGCCTCTCGCTCCAAAGCGGGCATGTCCGCGTTTCGCCGGGTTTCGGAAACACGTTTCCGGGTGGCGGACACGATGGAGTCGAGGGAGGATGGCATGAACTCCAATTATACGGAACCGGGCCTCAGTTACGCGGTTTCGAATCGAGCGAGTTGAACCTACTCAATGGCTATCGTCGCCCAGTATTCTGCTGACCCGACAACGGGAATTATTTCGAAGTCAACCAGGTCATTCCAGCGCCGAATCCATTCGTTCAAAGATGCCGGACTCGGCGCCTCCATCACTTGAAAACAACGGGCGTTTGGCGGATCAATCCAACTTGTCTGATAAATGACGCCTTCAGGCAGCATGCGACCCTCGCGCCGGAACCGTTGTCCAATCGTGACCATGAAAAGCATGGTGTCAGTGTACCGGGTTCGACATGGCAAGCGGGATTGTGCAAACTGCAGCTCCGCGTTGACCGCGCCCACGCAAGATGTTATAAACATTGGTCCCGTGCCGAAGGTGTGCAGCCTGCCATGCAGGCGGCCCAGCGACGGCATGAGCAATCCGACGCGGCCAAATCGGCACTCCTAAATTCTGTCTTGCGGTGGAAGCGTGTTCGGAAATCCGGCAACCAGCCTCGGCGATGAAGTTTCCGCGGGCCAAGGGCTGCCGGACTAAATCACGCGTCGTGATCCCTGTATATCAGTGACTGATCCCTGGAGGATTTGAAATGCGCACCTGGATGGAGACCCTTGCGTCCGAGGGGTTCCGGCTGTCGAAGACTTTCGCAACCCTTGCCACTCTTCTTTTAGTTACCGCCGCCTCGGCGTTCGCCCAGCCGGCAGCAGAAGAGACCGGCGGCGAGGCCGCCCTTAAACTCCCGGACCTTTCCTCGGTATCGTTCCTGCTGGGGATGGACGGACATCGAATGCTCCTGATCGGGCTCCTGTTCTGCGTCTTTGGACTCGGTTTTGGCATGGTTATTTTTATGCGCCTGAAAAACCTGCCGGTGCACCGCTCCATGCGCGAAATATCGGAGCTGATTTACGAAACCTGCAAAACCTACCTTGTCACGCAGGGAAAGTTCCTGCTACTGCTGTGGGCATTCATCGCGGCCATCATCGTTCTCTATTTTGGCGTGCTGCGCCACTTCGAGATTCCGCGCGTGATGATCATCCTGGTCTTTAGTCTGGTGGGGATTGCGGGCAGTTACGGTGTCGCCTGGTTCGGAATTCGCGTGAACACATTCGCCAACTCCCGCACCGCCTTCGCTTCGCTGCCCGGGAAGCCTTATCCCGTCTACCAGATCCCGCTTGAGGCCGGCATGTCGATCGGCATGATGCTGATCTCGGTCGAGCTGCTGATCATGCTTTTCATCCTTCTGTTCGTGCCGGGCGATTACGCCGGCCCCTGCTTCATCGGCTTCGCGATCGGGGAATCCCTCGGCGCGGCTGCGCTCCGTATCGCAGGCGGCATCTTCACCAAGATCGCCGACATCGGCGCCGACCTGATGAAGATTGTTTTCAAGATTAAAGAGGATGATGCCCGCAACCCCGGCGTGATTGCCGACTGCACGGGCGACAACGCCGGCGACTCGGTTGGGCCGTCCGCCGATGGATTTGAAACCTATGGCGTCACCGGTGTCGCGCTCATCACCTTTATCCTGCTGGGCGTAAAAGAGCCGATGATCCAGGTGCAACTACTGGTCTGGATTTTCGTCATGCGCATCATGATGCTGATCGCAAGTGCGCTCGCGTACTTCATCAATAGCGCGATCGCGAGAGCAAAGTACGGAAACGCGGACAAGATGAACTTCGAACATCCGCTCACATCGCTGGTCTGGATCACGTCCATTGTTTCGATCATTGCGACCTACATCGTTTCCCATCTCATCATTCCCAGTCTCGGCGGAGACACGACCCAGTGGTGGAAACTGGCGTCGATCATCTCTTGCGGGACATTAGCTGGTGCTGTGATTCCAGAGCTGGTCAAAGTATTCACGTCCGTCGAATCGCGTCACGTGAACGAAGTGGTGACCTCGGCAAAGGAAGGCGGCGCATCGCTGGGGATCCTCTCCGGTTTCGTGGCCGGCAACTTCTCAGGCTACTGGCTGGGACTCTCGATGGTCATCCTGATGGCCGTCGCCTATTTCTTCAGCACGATGGGCTTGGCAATGGCTGCCACTATGATTGCCGCGCCCGTGTTCGCGTTTGGTCTAGTCGCCTTCGGCTTCCTTGGCATGGGCCCGGTGACCATCGCCGTCGATTCCTACGGACCAGTGACCGACAACGCACAGTCTGTTTATGAACTGTCGCTGATCGAACAGGTTCCCAACGTCAAAGCCGAACTTAAGAAAGACTTCAACATCGATGCAAACTTCGAGCGCGCCAAGGACCTGCTTGAAGAGAACGACGGCGCCGGAAATACTTTCAAAGCGACCGCCAAGCCTGTGCTGATTGGAACCGCCGTGGTCGGTGCCACTACGATGATTTTTTCGATCATCATGGCGCTCACAAGCGGACTCACCACCAACGTGGACAAGCTTTCGTTGCTGCACGCTCCGTTTTTCCTTGGCCTGATCACCGGCGGAGCGATGATCTACTGGTTCACCGGCGCATCCACGCAAGCCGTAACTACCGGGGCATACCGGGCTGTCGAGTTCATCAAGGCCAACATCAAACTCGAAGGCGCAGCCAAGGCTTCGGTTGCCGACAGCAAGAAAGTCGTCGAAATCTGCACCAAGTACGCGCAGAAGGGAATGTTCAATATCTTCCTGGCCGTCTTCTTCGGCACGTTGGCCTTCGCGTTCGTGGAGCCGTTCTTTTTTATCGGCTATTTGATCTCGATCGCGATCTTTGGCCTCTACCAGGCCATCTTCATGGCCAATGCAGGCGCCGCCTGGGACAACGCCAAAAAGATTGTCGAAGTGAAACTGAAGCAGAAAGGCACTCCACTGCACGACGCAACCGTCATCGGCGACACTGTGGGCGATCCCTTTAAGGACACCTCTTCGGTGGCCATGAACCCCGTCATCAAGTTCACTACCCTGTTTGGATTGCTGGCGGTTGAACTGGCCGTCTCTCTGACTCGCGACCGGGGCACGAACCTGACGCACGTCCTGGCACTGGCATTTTTTGCGGTGTCGGTGTTTTTCGTGTATCGGTCGTTTTACGGGATGCGAATTTCGTCGGAGTAAGGCAAGGGAAGAGACAACTGGAAAGACGAAAAAGAAAAACGCCATCAAATCGGAGATGGCGTTTTTCTATCTTTCTCAACGATCGCTATTGTTTCGTCAGCGTCAACGATTGAAATTGTCCCTGGCACAATCCGCCTGTAACGCTATAGTCACCCGCCATGTTCTTCGGTGCCGTAACGCTATCGAGAGTAATGCCGTCATAGGAGAATTCCCCTGCTCCATCATCGGTGTCGAGCGTGGTGCCGTTGATGAATACGATGTAGTTGCCTGCCAGCGATCCGTTGGCAATGGTTCCGCTCACTGAGCAGATCGAATTGGTATAGGTCAGAGTCCCGGACATTGCGAATGTGCCGTCTTCCGAAGGAGTGGCTGCTTGTGTCAAAGCCACTGAAACGGTGGCCTGCGCGACACCGAAGCCTTTAGATCCTGAGATATTCGAGATTGTGCCATTCCAGGTCCCGCTGATCGAGGGCACTGCATTTGCAGACACAGTCCCCGAATCAGCGCACTCGCCGGTGACGGTGTACGTTCCGGTCAACGAATCCTTGGTTCCGGAAGCGGCGACCGTAATGACTTGTCCGCCAAACGTCTCGGACGTAAGGCTAATATTCTTGTCTTTCACCGTCCCGGTAAAATTCACAAACTGCGGAGCAATGCAGCCGGATTGGGTCACATACATTGTGCCCGTCAGGCTGGTGCCGCTCTGGGTAAGGTTCCCGCCGAGAACAAATGCAGTGCTGCTAATCGCCGAGGCAGCTGTGGTTGAGGTTGCGCTGAACGCCCAGTTGCCCTGGGTGAGTCCGAGGTTATTGCTTCCGCCGCATCCTGCCAGTGCCAGAACGAAAATCACCGCTACCGGTAGGAAAAACGCGAACTTGGGAAAACTTGCGACCTTCATAGGTCCTCCGTCTACTGGTTCATACCTTTTCGGTCATGTACCAGTGGACGTATTTGAACCCGCAAAAGTAATGTTGGATAGATTACCGACGTACTCAAAGCCTTGTTATGCGCATCCTTGGTCACCGCGACGGCGGTCGCTGCGTACCTGACTCAATAGGCCTCGCGCATCTTGTCTTTCACGCTCTTGGCCAGCTTTTCAATCTCCTGCGCCTTCTTGATCACGTCCATCGACAAGATGTTGGGACTGGTGCGATCGACATTCTGTTTGAGTTCAGCGGCCAGGCTGAGGAGCTTTTCGGTGTCGCGGCGAAGCGCCAATTGCCGTTCGCGAAAAGCATTGGCGATCTGCGCACGCTCAAACTGTTGGGAAAAATCGACAGCCGTGTGGACGATCGGAATGGGTTGAACCTGCGCGCCACGAGCCATAGCTTTTATTGAGAGTTGAGGGACATCCGTAGAGACCGGCGGCGACTGCGCTTGAACAAAGGGCGAGCAAAACATCAGTGTCAGAGGTAGAGCATGGTTCCACATATCGTGCTCCCGCGTTGTCGCCCGCGTCTTGGCGGGCGACTAGCGTTCTTTAGCACGGTTGGCTTGTGCAAAGGATGCGCGAACGGTCGTAGGAGTGAACCAAAGTAACGACAAGCCGCTTTAGTTCGACGGTTCACTCATGAACTCGAGGACGAGTGCTACTTAGAGCGTTACTCTGTGACCTCCGTGGTAAAGACCAAAAGCTTGAACCACAGAGGCACAGTTGAGTCTTGTCGCTTACAGCGAACTCATATTCGAAAGGAACTCGCTGTTCGCGCGCGTCTTTGAAAGCTTGTCGATCAGCAATTCCATCGCTTCCACCGGAGACAGCGGGTTCAGCACCTTGCGAAGTACCCAGATGCGCTGCAAGTCCTCTTTCGGAATAAGCAACTCTTCTTTTCTAGTGCCTGAGCGCTGAATGTCGATGGCCGGGAACACACGCTTATCGACAAGTTTGCGTTCCAGGATGATTTCCGAATTGCCGGTGCCTTTGAATTCCTCGAAGATCACGTCGTCCATGCGGGAGCCAGTATCGATCAGGGCGGTGGCGATGATCGTCAGCGAGCCGCCTTCCTCGATGTTGCGAGCTGATCCGAAGAAGCGCTTCGGACGCTGCAATGCATTCGAGTCCACGCCGCCAGAGAGCACTTTGCCCGAAGGCGGAACGATGGTGTTGTAAGCGCGCGCCAGACGTGTGATGGAGTCGAGCAGGATGACGACGTCGCGTTTGTGCTCGACTAGCCTCTTCGCCTTTTCGATCACCATTTCCGCGACCTGTACGTGGCGGGCAGCAGGCTCGTCAAATGTTGAAGAGATCACTTCGCCCTTCACTGAGCGCTGCATGTCCGTAACTTCTTCCGGGCGCTCGTCGATCAGGAGTACCATCAGCACGACTTCCGGATGATTGGCTGTGATGGAGTTGGCGACATTTTGCAGCAGCATGGTCTTGCCCGCGCGCGGCGGAGATACAATCAGGCCGCGCTGACCTTTGCCAAGTGGGGTGAGCAGGTCCATGACGCGCGCGCTGACGTTCTCGCGGGTGGTCTCCAGCTTCAGCCGCTCCTGCGGATATAGGGGCGTGAGGTTGTCGAACAGAATTTTGTTACGGGCTTCGTCGGGCGATTCAAAGTTGACCGCCTCGATCTTCACCAGTGCAAAATATTTCTCTCCCTCATGCGGCGGACGTACCTGGCCGCTGATGGTGTCGCCGGTTTTCAGGTCGAACTTTCGGATCTGCGACGGCGAGACATAAATGTCGTCCGGCCCCGGCAGGTAGTTGTAATCGGGCGAGCGCAGGAATCCGTAGCCGTCCGGGAGAATCTCCAGAACACCTTCAGCGAAGATGTGTCCTTCTTTTTCACTTTGCGCCTGCAGGATCTTGAAGATGAGGTCCTGCTTGCGGAGTCCGCTGGCGCCCGGCAGTTCCAGAGATCGGGCGATCTTGGTTAGCTCGGTAATATTCTTTTCTTTCAGTTCTGCGATGGTCATATTCACCTACAGGATGGATTTTTCTCGGGAGGGATTCTCTCGGGGAGATCAAGCCGCCGTGTGGGCACACGGCGGAGCTGCTTTTAAGCAGCCCGCCTTTGTGCTTCAGCAAAATTTTCCGGTTCGCTCAAAATATCATGGCGTTCCGCCCCCGCGATCCGGTCAAACACCTGGTTCATGGTTTCCTGAATGCGGGTATTGGGCCGGTGGAACTTGCGCGTTGCCTTCGAGGCGAGCTGGCAAAGCATGTACCGGTTCCGCAAAGTCTCTACTGCATCAAATACACGATCAGAGCGCATTTGCTTTCGTTCTCCTAACTATAAGGATCGATGCGACTTACAAGCGTCCATCTACCCGCCCACAGGATGATGGTCACCTTGTTAGCTAGCCAGACTGCATTTCGGCGGGATTCGCAAAGGAACAGCTAGAGTCACCCAAATAGATGCATCACCCCGCGCGAAAGATGCTCAATTCTAGGGATTTGTCGCGCGTTGCGGGCAGAGGTTCGTCGGTACGGCCAGAACTTCCTTCTATGTCCGAGGAACACGACAGTTTAAGGAAATCCGCAGGACAGGTCAAGCAAAATCTTTCGCGCGTTTTGCGGCGGGTGGCTTTACTTCAATGCGCTCAATCGCTTCGAGAGTCGGGACTTATACCGCGAAGCCGTATTCTCGTGAAGAACGCCCTTTTGAATGGCCTTGTCGAGGGCCGAGGTCGTTTCCCGGTAAATCTTCTCGGCAGCAGTCTTGTCGCCCTTAGCCAGGCTCTCCCGCATGCTGCGGAGTGCGCTTCGCAGGCGCGATGCGCTCGCCCGGTTGCGTTCGGTTCGTTTCACTGTCTGACGGGCGCGCTTCAGCGCCGAAAAATGATTCGCCATGGTTCTCAATTACCTTCGATTGACCTGGATTGCTCCAGAAGGATATTCGGAGTAAGACCGAATTACTATTCTACGGGAGCAACTCGCGCCCGGTCAAACAGATATGAACGCTCTCGAACGCCTGAAGGTCCTCATCAACTCGTCGACGCCGATCGTCGTCATGGAGACGGTGGAGGAAGTGCGGGCAGTTCGTATGGTTCGGCTGGCGTGTTCAGAACTGAACTTGGCGACTTTTGAGTGGACGATTGCCAGCGGTTTGGCTCGCTCGGGCACGATGACGCACGACCTCCAGTTCGAAGATGCATTGCCGCCTGGCGGTTACACCCCAGCCCACCGAAGCGATGCCGAACAGAACTCTAAGGCGATCTACAACAGTCAGGATCCTGCACAGATGCTCGGGAACCTTGAGGCGGTCTCGATCGAGGCCACGTTCATCCTGAAGGACTTTCATCGTCACCTCGAAGACCCCGTCGTAGTGAGAAGACTGCGCGACGTTGCCCAGAAATTTTCGGCGAATCGGAGAACGGTCATTATCACCGGGCCGCACATCGCCATCCCCCCGGAACTGGCCGGGTTGGTCGAGTTCCTGGACATGCCTCTGCCCGATCGTCAACGGCTTCGGCAAATCATCGACGGGACCCTGGCTCGGGTCAGCAAGACCCACACCGTGCAAAGAAAGCTGGATGCGCCCGGATTCGATTCACTGGCCGCCAGCCTGCTCGGCCTGACAGAGGAAGAAGCGGAACGAGCGATCTCGCAAGCAGTTGTGGCTCGCTACGCGCTTTCGCCCGATTGCGTGGCCGATGTTCTTGAAGCAAAAAAGGCGTTGCTCAAACGCTCCGAGATGCTGGAGTTTGTCGACGCGTCGAACAATATGGCCAACGTCGGCGGCCTGGACAATTTGAAAGAATGGCTTGTCCAACGACAAAATTCATGGGAACCCGAGGCCCGGCAGTTCGGGCTGGAGCCGCCAAAAGGAGTGATCATTCTCGGCGTGCAGGGATGCGGCAAGAGCCTGTGCGCGCGAGCGATTGCAGGCGAGTGGAAGCTTCCGCTAGTGAAATTTGATACCGCCGCTGTCTATGACAAATACATTGGCGAGACTGAGAAGCGCATTCAGAAGGTCTTCAAAGTGGCCGAAGGGCTGTCGCCCTGTGTGTTGTGGATCGACGAACTGGAGAAGGTCTTCGCGGGCAGCGGCCCTGATTCTGCATCGGCAGATGCCGGCGTCTCCTCGCGACTGCTGGCATCGTTTCTCTCCTGGATGCAGGAGCGCAAGGCACCGGTATTCGTCGCCGCGACCTGCAACAATGTGACGGTGCTGCCACCGGAACTGATCCGCAAAGGACGATTTGACGAACTCTTCTTTGTGGACTTGCCCAACACCTCCGAACGCAAGCAGATTCTTTCTATCCAATTGATGAAGCGCAAGCGCAATCCGGCCGATTTTGATCTCGATCGCGTCGATGTAGCAGCTAAAGGATTTTCCGGAGCCGAGATCGAATCTGTGGTCCAGACGGCTCTCTATGCCGCCTATTCGCGCAAACAGGAGCTTACGACCGACGACCTGCTGACCGCGCTTTCCTCGACCGTCCCGCTCTCGACGACGAGAGCAGAAGAGATATCCGAACTGCGAGCGTGGGCGAAGACTCGGGCCGTGTGGGCAAGCATTTCAGAAGCGAAAAGAGAAGGCGCTTAAGACGCTATGCCGCCTCGGGGAGCATCCGCTGGCGACAAACAACACGAGTGAACGGAGCGTCATGCTTGTTTCATTTCGATTAGTTCGAGATTCCTACGATTTTGCGTATCAACGAGGGATTCTCCGCTGCCTTGATCATGAAGTCCGCAACATCCGCTCGCGAGATTTTGAAACCGAAATGAGGCAGGTGTCCCTCTCGCACGCGATAATTTCCAGTGTAAGGCCTGTCTGTAAGTTGCGGAGGGCGCACGATCGTCCAGTCGAGACCGCCGTGTTGAAACACATCCTCCATGGCGGCTGAATCCGCGACAATGCCCGGGAATAGGATCTTGCCAAGAAGATATGCGGGCGGGAAGATTGCGTCTTTAAACAGGAAGGCTACCGACTCGACGACGACGCGCTTGACCTCGGCGCGCAGCATGGCGCGCGTCAGAACGATGGCGAATTGGTGTAGAAGGTTCGCATCCGCTTTGGACACGGGTATCCGCGGCCCGAATCCCGACACAACCGCATCGTGACCCTGAATAACACGTTCAAGATCGACGCTGTTCAGCAGATCTCCCTGCTTGACAGTGATGCGATCCTGGAAGGGCTTGAGTCGTTCCGGCGAGCGAACAAGTGCGGTCACCAAATGACCGTGTTCAAGCGCTTTCCTAATGATCTCAAGCCCGGTGCCTCCAGTGGCACCCAATACAACCAGCTTCAGGCTGCTTCGAGTTTCAGAAAGTATTGAACTCTCGGATTTAATCGTGACATCATTTTGCATATTGGATATAGATAACTACAGTGACTAAAGGATGCTACAATTTTAGCGTTGGGGAAAATAAAAAAGCGTCCTTACAAATCACTGGTGCGCCAACGCCAGGCCGGTGACACCCGGCGCCGTATCGTCGAAGCCACGCGGAAGCTTTTGCAGAGCGAAGGCTATGCCGGAATGACCATCGAGGCGATCGCGCAGCGAGCCAAGGTATCTGCCCAAAGTGTGTATGCCATCTTCAAGTCGAAGACAGGAATTCTCATCGAACTCCTCGATCAGGCAACCTTCGGAGCTGATTACGAGGAGGCCGTACGGAAGGCACTGAGCGCGAGCGATCCCGAAACTCGTTTACGGCTCGCCGCCCCGATTGCCCGCCAGATCCACGACGCCCAAAGCGCAACCTTCGATCTGCTGCGAGGCGCGGGAGTTGTGGCCCCTGAGCTGGCGAAATTGGAACAGCAGCGAGAAAGCCTGCGCTATGAAAGGCAGGAAAGAATGATCATTTCCTTACGTGACGCGGGAAGGATTCGACCCGGGGTTGATCAGCGCGCTGCCCGGGATATCTTCTGGATGCTTACCGGCAGGGATGTTTACCGAATGCTGGTGCGCGAACGCGGGTGGTCTTCTCAGAAATATCAAGACTGGCTCGCCGATACCCTCGTGCAATCCCTGCTGACTTCAGGGAAAGCGAGTCCCGTCCCACTCCCGCCTGCGCGATGACCGATCGGATCGGCAACCAGAAACCAGCCCTGTGCGACAGGCTACTCCCGCTCCCATTGACTCCCCCGTCCGCCCGCGCTACGCTTTACTGAAATGATGTTCATCCGCGCCCTGTTAGCGCGCGTTCCAGTCGGTTCTACTACAGAGACAATTCTTTTCGTGCAAAAACCGGCGACATTGATCTACCTGAGACCGGTAACGCACATCCAAGTTCGAGCCCCAGGCTGCGGGAGGCGGCGCAACAACTCTGAATGAAGAAAAGTATTGAGATCAGCCCGAACCTTGAGACCCTGTTTGGCACGCGCGACGAAAACCTGCACGTGCTGGAAGACGGCCTGAACATCAACATCGACCTACGCTCCGATCACATTGACCTGGAGGGCGCGCCCCGCGAGGTAGCTCGCGCTGAGCAGTTATTTGCCGACTACGACCACCTCCATCGCACCGGTTACCAGTTTCAAAATGGAGACCTGAACAGCATGCTGCGCGTGCTGGTCGGCGACCCCAACGTCACTCTGCGAGGTCTCGCCGAAGCCGGCCGCCAACGATCGTTTGGCCGCAAGACCGTTCAGCCCAAGAGTCCCAACCAGCGGCGCTATCTGGAAGCGATCGAGCGTCACGACATGGTATTCGGTGTGGGCCCGGCTGGCACCGGCAAAACCTATCTCGCCGTTGCGATGGCAATCTCAGCGCTGCTGAACAAGCAGGTTAATCGGATCATTCTCGCCCGTCCTGCGGTCGAAGCCGGCGAGCGCCTTGGATTTCTGCCTGGAACTTTGCAAGAGAAAATCGATCCCTATTTACGTCCGCTGTATGACGCGCTCTTCGACATGATGGACCCGGAACGCGTCGAACGCTATCTCGAGAAAAACATTATCGAGATCGCGCCCATCGCCTTCATGCGCGGACGAACGCTGAACGATTCTTTCGTGATCCTGGACGAAGCGCAGAACACAACTTCCGAACAGATGAAGATGTTCGTGACCCGCCTCGGATTCGGTTCCAAGGCGGTCATAACCGGCGACATTACCCAGATTGATCTGCCGAATGCGCGCCGCAGCGGCCTGCTGGAAGCGATCGACATCCTGAAAGACGTGAATGGCCTTGCCTTCGTGCACTTCGACGAGAGTGATGTTGTCCGCCATCATCTCGTGCAGCGCATCATCCGTGCCTACGACGAATTCAAAACGCGACAGGCCGGACCGCAGTTATCTTTGCTCGATAACAAAACTGGTCTCGATAATAAAACTGCAGATACAAAGCCTGCGAATGGCAAGAATGGCCAAAGCGAAAACGGCACTGCGCGTTTGCCGGCTGCGTCGGTCGACGAGCCGCGAGTGCAGGATTAATTATCCGAGAAGTCAGGAGGGAGCCGCGGCCATCCCTCCTTTTGATTTAGGGTATGGTTTGGCATCAGCTTTGGCTGCCAACATAGTTGAAGGAAGCAGGCAGCGCCGAAGTGAGTCTCAAATTGAGGATGGGCTTCAGCCCCTGAGGTCGAAGCTTTGCCCCGTGGTCGCGCCGCCTCCTGGATCGCCTTGGTCATTCTGCAAAAACGCGTTGTGGGCCTGACCGAGTTGGCACTCGACCGCTTTGTGTCTCGGGCGCGACGTGCCGCCGGGCTACGTGCTCCAGTCAATGTTCTCGTGACTTCGAATGCGGAGCTGCGCGAGCTTAACCGGTGCTTCCGCGGCAAGAATCAGCCCACTGACGTCTTGTCGTTTCCGGCCCTGCCGGGCCTGAAGCCGCACTTCGCCGGCGACATCGCAATCTCGGCAGAAATCGCCGCCAATAATGCGCGTGCTCTCGGACACACCGCCGCCGAAGAAGTCAAAATTCTCGCGCTGCATGGCATCCTGCATCTGCGAGGCTACGATCACGAACGAGACCAAGGCAAGATGGCTCGTCGAGAAGAAAAATTGCGCCGCGACCTGCGTCTCCCCACCGGCCTGATAAAGAGAACAGCGCCGCCCCGCCGCGGGAGGCGCGCATGATCGGCGCCGGACTCGCGCTCGTTCTGCTCATCGCGCTGCTCACGCTCGTCTCTTACGTCGATCGCGTGTATCAGGAAATCGGCAAGTTTCTTTCCCGCGACTTTCAGGACAACATCGATTCCTTCGAGCAGATTGTCGAGCCGCGCCTCGGTGTGGGACGTGAGCGAGCCGCAGTGTCAATGGCCATCCTCACACAGTTGATCATGGCGTCCATCGCCATGATCGTCGGCTTCACGGTCTTTCGGGATCGCGGCTGGGACATTTACGCCGTGCTCGAAGCCGGGCTGACCTTGATCCTCATCATCATCATCTTCAACCGCCTGTTGCCATTCGTCTTCTTCTCGCGAACCAGCGGCAGGTAGCTGGCCCACTTTGTGCTGCCCCTGCGTCTCCTTATCTATCTGATCTTGCCGATCACGCTAGTTTTGGGATTCTGCCAGTCGGTCGCCGCTTTGACTCGCGAACATGGCGATGCAGCGCCCGAAACGCCCGCCGAAGCCGTAGACGCCCTGATCGAAGCCGGACAGGAAGAAGGGATTCTGCAGGAAGGCGATCGCGACCTGATCCAATCGGTCGTCGAATTCAGCGGAAAAATCGTGCGCGATGCGATGAAGCCGCGGCCCGAGATGGTCGCTGTGCCCGTCAATGCCACCGTCGAAAAAGTGATTGACCTGCTGAGGACCAAACCCTTTTCGCGGCTACCGGTTTACGAAGGCTCAATCCATAATATAAAAGGTATTCTGCACACGCAGGACCTTCTCCAGGTTCCCGACTCCGAGGCTCACACCCGCACGGTCGATACCTTGATGCGCCGGGACGTCCACTTCGTACCCGAGAGCAAGCTTGTGAGCGATCTTCTGCGCGAGATGCAGCGCAGCAATGTCCGCATGGCGATTGTGGTCGACGAATATGGCGGAGTTGCCGGACTGGTCACGATCGAAGATCTGGTGGAAGAGATCGTGGGCGAAATCGGCGACGAGCACGAGAAAGCAGAGGTCGTTCGCGAGAACGAACATTCGTATGTCGTCCCCGGCAACATGGATGTCGACCGTCTCGACGAACTGTTTGGGATTCGTCCCGAAGGACGCGAGTCCTCGACCATCGCCGGATTGGTCAGCGAACTTGCTGGACGTATCCCGAAAAGAGGCGAGGTCATTGAGGATGACACCTTGAGATTCGAAGTGCTGGATTCCACCGATCGCAAGGTTGAGCGGGTGCGGATTACGGCGGTGGAGCCCAAGCAGTTGAAGCTGATTTGAGGCGATGTTCGGAGAGCGCTCCCGCTACGCTACAACGTTAGTCCATGGACAATTCAAACCAGTTTCCTCCTCGGAAAATGTTCGGCCGACTGTCGATTGTCATCGGCAATGTCGTGCAGATCGCTGGGATAGCCGCAGCCTACCTCGCACTCTATTTGGCGCGATCCGCGGCATCGAAAACCAAGGCCATCAGCGGTATGGTGTCAGCCTGGATTCTCCTTTACTTCTTCTGTCACGGTATCGCACACTGGGCTCTCGGCCGGCTCTTCGGTATTCGCTTCGCTTTCTACACGATTGGGGGAACTGGAAATCCACAGGCCTATCCCGGGATTCTGCGATGGGTGTTCGAACATCTCCCTTTCTTCGGCGTGCGGACTGACAAGGCTTCGATGCAGAAGGCCAGCCCAATGTCGAAGGCACTCATGTGGTGTGCCGGAGTAACTTCCTCCGCGCTGGTTCCGACACTGGGCGCCTTGTGCGCGTGGCGCACAGGCGTTCCTGCAAGCCGACCGTTTCTGATTTTCGCAGTCATCTGGGCGATCGCAACTCTGGCTAGCAACTGGACGAGCCGCACCGGAGATTACTCCAAGGCGCGACGTGCGCTCGCCGGTTAGTGTCAGCTTTCAAAGTCTTGACATTAACGCTGTAAATGTCACATCATATATTTATGACAGTACGTAAGATACTGTCATTTTGATGGAGGCGGCAATGGAAACCGAAACTCGAATGCGCGTAAATGAAAACGGTCGCGTCGTAATCCCCGCGTCCTTTCGCAAGGCTCTGGGCATTAACGTCGGCGATGAAGTCGTGTTGCGGATAGAAGACGACGAATTGCGAATTACGACCGTCAGGCGCCGTATCCAGCGCGCTCAGGAAAGTGTCCGCCGCTATGTAAAACCCGGCGAGTCACTTGTCGACGAATTGATTGCTGAACGCCGCGAGGCCGCCAAGCATGAGTAGGGTCGTACTGGATTCTTCTGCCGTGCTCGCGGTACTCAACAACGAGCCCGGTGCAGAGAAATTGACTCTGAAACTATTGAGCAATGCTGCCAGCAGCACGGTGAACCTGGCCGAAGTGCAAACCAAACTTGTTAGCCGGGGCGCCACCGCCGATGAGGCATGGGCGAACACGATCAGCCCCATCAATGAGGCGATGCCATTCACCGAAGACCAGGCAAAAATTGCGGGCAGTCTCATTGCTCAAACCCGCCTTTTGGGTCTATCGATGGGAGATCGCGCCTGTTTAGCTCTGGGAATCGTGCTCAACGCTCCCATTTATACGGCCGATAAATCGTGGAAAGCCCTGAAGCTCAGTGTTCGAATCCACGTAATCCGCTAGATTTCACCTTGATTGCTAGTACCCACTAACCAGAAGCGAGTAACCTAGAACCCAATGTCATTCCACTCCGGATTCGTCTGCATCCTCGGACGTCCAAATGCCGGCAAGAGCACGCTGCTAAATGCGCTGGTCGGTGAAAAGATTGCGATCATTTCGCCCAAGCCGCAAACCACGCGCAACCGCATCCTCGGAATCATCAATGTGCCAGAGAAAAAGGGGCACGAGTCGGGACAAGTCGTCTTAATTGATACTCCCGGCGTACACCGTCCGGACTCGTCGCTTGGTCGCAAGATGATGTCAGAAGTTCACGAAGCACTTCAGGGCTGCCAGCTGATCCTGATGATTGTCGATGCCAAGCGCAAATGGACCGACGAGGACGCGTTCGTACTCGACTTGATCAAGCGATCCGGCACTCCAGTCTTTCTGCTGCTCAACAAGATCGATCTGCTCGCGGATAAGCGCGACCTGCTGCCGCTGATCGCCCAGTTTCAGCCGCTGCACGACTTTAAGGAAATCATTCCTATCTCTGCGCTAAAGAAAAAGGGTCTGGACGAACTGCTGCAGCACATGGTCACAGCGCTGCCAAAAGGACCGCGCTATTTTCCGGAAGATCAGATCACAGATCAGCCGCTGCGCTTCATGGTGGCGGAAGCCATTCGCGAGCATGTCCTGTTCCAGACGCGCGAAGAAGTACCACATGCGGTTTCGATCATGGTTGATCAGTATGAAGAAGGCGAAAGGCTCACCCGCATTGCCGCGACCATCTATTGCGACCGCCCCAGCCAGAAAGCCATTCTTGTCGGCAAAGGCGGCCAGATGCTGAAAAAAATCGGGACCGCCGCGCGCATGGACATGGAAAAAATGATCGGCACTCGTGTATTCCTGGAACTCTTCGTGAAAGTCCAGCCCGGCTGGCGGGAGTCACGGCAGTTCGTCGAAGACCTCGACTGGCGGCGGCAATTGGAACAGATTGCCGGTCCGGCGCGACCCGAGAGTGATTCTCCTAAAGTCACTGTTATGTCCGGGCGCAAAGCTAAAGGGTAGATACTAAAGCTACAAACCAAGGGCCGAAGAAAATTTGCTTCCCGAGACCTGAATGCCTAGAATCTCAGAGCGGCCTTGTGCATCTTATTTACTCGGTAGCAAACAGAAAACGAGGCCCGAGCAGCAAACGCGCAAGCCGCCTATGTCCGATTCTTCCTCACCTTCCGACTCGTCACAAAAACCATGCCATTTCGATGCGCAAAAGTTGATTCTGAAACTCAGCGTTACGCTTTGCGCCGACCGTAAAGCCGTGGACCCGGTCGTTCAAAGTGTGATGAATGTGGTTCGGGAGATGAAATGCGCAGAAGGGCGCGAAGACAGTATTGAATTGGCTCTTGCAGAAGCGCTATCGAACGCCGTCGTCCATGGCGCCAGCTCGGATCCCACCAAGATCATCGAATGCGATGTTGCCTGCGATGAAACCCATGGCATGCTGATCGTCGTGCGCGATCCTGGCCCCGGTTTCGATGTCAGCAAGCTTCCCGATCCTTGCGCAGGCGAAAACATCTTCGCCAGCCACGGCCGCGGCATCTACCTTATCAACCAGTTGATGGACGAGGTCCAGTTCCACAAGAATGGGACCGAGATTCACATGATCAAGAGGTAGAAGAGCAGTTGTCGGGTTGCAGTTTGCAGTAACACCAAAAATATTCACTGACATCGCTTACGGTTGGTTCTAGCTCTTCCTGACACCTGCCATCTGCCATCTGCCACCTGCTCTAGTCTTTCGCTGCGATTCCCAAGCTCTTCATCTTCCGGTAAAGATGACTTCGTTCTAGACCCAACACTTCGGCCGTTCTGCTGACGTTGCCGTGGTTCTCATCTAGCTTCTTCAAAATGTAATCACGTTCATAAGCCGCCCGCGCCTGATGGAGGGTCGATCCTTCTGTGCCGGCGGCGCGACGGCTACCATCGCGATAGACGAGCGGAGGCAGATGCTTGCGCTCGAAGCGAGAAGTCGTAGGATTCATGATCACGATCCGTTCGATCACGTTGCGAAGTTCGCGAACATTGCCAGGCCACGTATAACGCATCAGGACGCCGATCGCGTCATCGGTGATCTCTCGGGGGCGCCGCCCATAGGCCGACGCAAATTCTTTTAGAAAATGACGCGCCAGCAGCGGAATATCTTCCTTCCGTTCGCGCAGCGGAGGCACGACGAACGGAATTACATTCAGCCGGTAGAAGAGGTCTTCGCGGAAATTTCCACGCGAGATCTCTTCTTCTAAGTCTTTGTTGGTTGATGCGATCACACGAGTATCAACAGTTATTGGATCATCGCTGCCAACCGGCGTGAATCGTTGTTGCTCCAGCGTTCTCAGCACTTTCGACTGCGTCTTCAAACTCATGTCGCCGACTTCGTCCAAAAATAACGTTCCGCGGTCCGCCTTTTGAACCTTGCCTTCCTTGTCGTCGGTCGCTCCGGGAAATGACAGCTTGCGATGCCCAAACAGTTCGCTCTCGATCAAGTCTTCGGGAATCGCGGCGCAGTTAATCTCGACGAACGTCTCATCCTTACGCAAGCTTTGCATGTGAATGGCATGCGCCACCAGTTCCTTGCCAGTGCCGGATTCGCCATAAATCAAGACACGCCCGTTGGTGGGCGCCATGAGTCCAATTTGCTGGCGCAGCGCTTTCATTGGCACACTATCGCCCACGATCACGCTTTTTACCTGAAGTTGTTTCCGCAGATCGCGGTTCTCGTGCCGCAGCCGCCGCGCTTCGATGGCATTCTTAATGAGGATGAGTGTTTTTTCCAGAGAGAGTGGTTTCTCCGCAAAATCGTAGGCGCCGAGCTTAGTAGCCCGCACCGCGGTCTCAATCGTTCCATGGCCGGAGATCATGATTACTTCGGGCGGATCGTTCATCACGCGGATTTTCGCCAGCGCCTCCAGGCCGTCCATTCCCGGTAGCCACACATCCAGCAGGATCACATCGAAGTTGGTTTTGCGCAGAAGCTCAAGGCATTCTTCACCGCTGGCGCATGCGGCGGTCTGATAGTCTTCGTCCTCGAGAATGCCCGTGAGCGATTCGCGGATTCCGGTTTCGTCGTCAACGATCAGAATTTGTGTCATTGACTTGCCGCCGGTGTGCCCACTGCTTCGGTAGCGACCGGCAGTTCCACCACGAATCGGCTCCCGACTGGCTTGTTTTCTTCCACGCGAATCGACCCGTGATGTTCTTCCACAATCCGGCTCACGATGGCGAGACCCAATCCGGTGCCACGCTGCTTGGTCGAAAAATAGGGCAGAAAGAGCCGTTCTTTCATTTCTCGGGAGACGCCGTGTCCCGTGTCGGAGACCGCCAGCTCGACAACATCGCGCGTCGCCACCAGTGAAGTCGAGATTGTAATCTCGCGGAGCACCGCATCCTGCATCGCTTCGGCGGCATTATCCACCAGGTTCGCAATGGCCCGCTTGATGGCCTCCGGATCCGCCATCACGCTCGGCAGATCCGAAGACAGCTCGGTTTGCACGCGAATTCCATCCAGCCGCCCGTTGAACATTGTCAGAGCGCTCTCCACCAGGTTGTTCAAGCTGGCGGGCTGCGGATGCGAAGCAGGGAAGCGGGCCAGCACGGAAAATTCATCCACCAGGGCACGCACGCTTTCGACGGCGTTCCCGATTGTCTCTGCGCATGTTCGAATCACGGAGCGCGAAGCCTCATCGGGCGCGCTGGCCTTCGCGAGATGACGTTGAATGCGTTCCGCCGAGAGTGCAATGGGCGTTAACGGGTTCTTGATTTCATGGGCAACTCGCCTCGCGACCTCACGCCAGGCCGCCTGTTTCTGCGCCCGCAGCAAGTCCGATAGATCTTCGAATACCAGCACGTAACCGAGCCGCTCAACACCGTGTCGCAGGGCCGACACGGTGACGGCCACATCGAACTGTGCGTGCGGTAGTGTCAGCTCCAGATTCGCCGCCGTCATGCCCATGCGGTCCGCGCGCCGCAAAAGAGGTTCCAGGTCCGCGACTAAATCACCCGGCAAAACCTCGCTGAACACAGAGTTCGTAAGCATCCTGGCCTTGGTGTACTGGTCGGGAGAAAACATTCGCTGGAATGCCGCGTGCACCAGGGTCACCCGCCGCCCGGCATCGATCGAAATCACACCGGTCGGGATGCTCTCCAGAATCGTTTCGATATAGCGCCGGCGCCACTCGAGAGCTTCGTTGGCAGCGTTCAGCTCGCGGCTGGACGCATCAATCATTCCGCGGCTCGATTCCAATTGCTCCGCCATGCTGTTGAATGACTGCACCAGTTCCGCAAGTTCGTCGGTGGCGCGGATATCGACACGGTAATCGAGTTGTCCCTTGGAAATCGCTTCCGTCCCTGCCGCCAGCGCCGCCACCGGACGATTCACAAGCTTCGATAGAAAGAGAGCCAGCCAGGTCGAAGCGAACAACACCAGTACCGTCAGCAGCGATAGAAATCCGATATAGGTCCGGCGAACCAGCTTGCGCTGTTTCGCGAGTTCGATATATCGCTGCTGGCTTTCCTGGATCTGTTTTTCAGTCTCGGCAAATTTCGCCGGCAGTGGCATCGCTACAACAATCGCGCCCTTCCCCACTGGAGCCGCTCCGACAATGTAATCCGTCTGCTTCCAGCGGAAGTGTGGATATTCTCCCCGCAGAGCCTCCTGCAAAGGAAAATGATCTTTCATGGCACTCCAGGGCGCCGGCATGGATTGACTAACTTCGGCGTTACCATCCACAAGCGCCAGAACAAATCCACCCTGTAGGGTCGATTGATGCTCCCGGAACTCGTCGAGGACAGGAGCGAAATAACGGCTGGCGAAGGCTCTGTTTACCTCGTCGGATTGCGCGATCGATTGTGCTTCGGTCGTCACGTTCTGTCCGGCGTAGTCGGAAATCAGCGATGCCATCGCCGCCGTGTCCGTCCGTACCTCTTCAACCGGCTGCGAAAACCACTTGTCGATCGAGCGATTCATCAATCCATAGGAAAACCAGAAGAGCGCGATCACCGGAAGGAAAGACAAAAGCAGATTGACCACTACCAATCGGGTGCGGAACTTCGAGCCGATTACGCCCAGTCGCCGCTCCGCATACAGCTTAAGCAGATTGCGCCCCAGCACTACCGACAGCGCAACGAAAAGCAGGAAGATCAAAGCCGACAATCCTGCGAAGAACAGAAGTTGCTGATTGCTGTCAGGACTAATGAATTTCAGATTGAAGGAGGCCTGCGAAACCAAAATCGCCAGCAGGAAAAAAGAGGCGACCGCCAGCGTGATCACCACCTTCTTGCGGCGGGACGTTTTGCCTTCGGGACGGGTTGGGTCAGGTGCGGCCAAGTGTTTGCGAGTTCATTATAGAGCGCGTGTGTTGGCCGATGGTCGTTAGTCCCTCGCGCCTTGTGGTGGAAAGGTCGACGATTGCGCGCTTTACGCCGACGACAGCTATCGACGCCTTGAGCTTTCCAGCATCTTCCGTAGCGCCTCATAGGCCGGTTTCGCACGATACTCGCGGTCAAAGAGCAACGCGGCTCCCTGCGTGTGCTTCGAGTGCGAACCAATCCACGAATACTTGTCGGTGAAGCCCCAGGTCTGGATCGCAGTGCAGCCCGTATGGGCCAGACAGGCCGAGGCAACGTCCCGATACGCGATCGCCTGTAGTTGCAGGTCGGCAGAGTGCGCATTGCCGTCGGCATCCACCGGAAGCGCCACATCCATCTCGGTAATGTGCACTTTCACTCCCAAGGCCGTGAAGCGTCCAATATTTTGAGAGATCGATGCGACGTCTGGATGAGGATTGCCAAGATGCATCTGGAAGCCGACACCATCGATCGGCACACCGCGCCGCCGAAAATCACGCACCATGGCATAGATGGCATCCGACTTCGGATTCACCGCCTCCGCCTCCACGTCGTTGTAAAAGAGCAACGCGCCCGGATCAGCCGCGTGAGCCCAGCGGAAGCAGTTTTCCATGTATCGGCTACCCTTGCCCGCGTATCCAATGCCAGGCTGGTCATACCAGATCGTGCTGCGCAGTTTCACAGGAGTAGTTTCGTCGAACGCCTCGTTGATGACGTCCCAGGCGGAAACTTTGTCACGGTAGTGTCCAACGACCGTCTTGATGTGCTGTTCAAGAATCCGAGCCAATTGCTCTGGAGTTCGTTGCTGCCCGGTCAGCCACTTTGGATTCTGCTGGTGCCACGTCAATGTGTGGCCGCGCACTTTCATCTGATGGGAAACCGCGAATGCGACCAACTGATCGCCCTGCGAGAAATCGAATGTCTCCGGCGCGGGATGGATCGTCTCCCACTTCATCACATCCTCCGGCTCGATCATGTTGAATTCGCGTGCCAGCGTTGTTGCATATAACGACTCCGAAAGTTGTTGCGGCCGCACTGCCGTTCCAACCAGCATTCCCGAACGGTCCGCGGCCTCGCGTAGCGTCTGCGAAGACGACGCGCCGGTAGCTAGGATGAAGAAGCTGATCCACCAACAACAGCGAGTCATATAACGCATGGCTGCTAGCATTTCTCCGGAAGGTGTCTCTGTAAAGGGCATTGTTCGCAATGCATCTCTGACCTCAGGCAATAATTCTTTCCCACACCGACCAGCAATCCGTGCATCTCGTTGAAAACCTGCGCGAGTGGAGTGCGCGACGCCATGCTCATGCGCGAAGGCGAGTGGCTGGAACCTCGCGGACGCTCGACGACGCCACCCGATGCGCCGCTCATTCGTTGCGCGAATTCCTCGTCACCTAAGGGCGCAAGCGCCTGCTCGAACAGTTCACGGATTTCGTCATACGTTACCCGGGCCTCGATCACCCCATGCCGTTCCAGAATGCGGCGCGTGTAGGCATCCACGACGAACACAGGTTGGTTTCCCGCATACAGGAGAATCGAATCTGCAGTTTCCGCTCTGACTCCGTTGAGCGCCAGCAGTTCTTTCCGAAGCTTCATCACAGGCTGCGCGAACATTCGCGACAGTGATCCGCCATAACGTTTGTCCAGAAATTTCACAAACGTTTTCAGACGCTGCGCCTTCTGTCGAAAGTAACCGGAGGAGCGAATCAGCTTCTCCAGTTCCGTAATCGGAGTTCGCCGGATTCCATCCACACTCAGTAGTTCCGCAGTTCGCAGGGCCGCCAGTGCCTTCTCCACATTTGTCCATGATGTGTTCTGCGTGAGATAGGCGCCCACGATCATTTCGAAGCGCGATTGAGCCGGCCACCAGTGCTGGCATCCCCACGCTGAAAACAACGTGTCATAAAACGCTCGAATCTGATCTGCCTTCGAATCCGTCATAGTCAATATCCAGCCACAAGTTCAATTCCGTAAGGAATAGCCCTTGTAGGGACCGCTTCTCCCTCTGTACTCGTCATTAGGCAGCGAACGCTGCACACCGAAGAACATGTACCGAGGCAAACAAAACTCCGCGCGGATCGCCAGTTCTGGCCAGAAAACCCGCAACCAGCGGCTCTGAACAGGCTTCACCATGAAGTACAGGTACCTAAGTTACTTTTTCCGAATAGCCATTACGTTGACAATTTGTGTCAGTGCGAACAACCTCTGCTGATTCCCCCGGAAATCAGTGGCTTCGCATACCCCAAGTTAGCGGGAAACAGGAGAGATATGTCTCAACGGCTGGGTGACCTGCTCGTCAAAGAAAAGGTCATTACCCCAGAACAGTTGGAACAGGCGACCAAGCTCCAGAAAGAGGCGCATCTCCGCCTCGCCTCTGCTCTGGTGAAGTTGGGATTCCTCTCCGACGAGGACGTCACCAATTTCCTGTCGCGCCAGTACGGCGTGCCCGCCATAAATCTTTCCTATTTTGAAATTGATCCCGCAGTCGTCAAGCTAATTCCCTACGAAACCGCGAAGCGCTACCAGATTTTACCCCTCAGCCGCGTGGGCGCGTCGCTCACGATCGCCATGGTCGATCCCACGAACGTCTTCGCCATGGACGACATCAAGTTCATGACCGGCTTCAATATCGAGCCAGTTGTCGCTTCGGAAAGTTCCATCATCGAGGGCATCGACAAGGCCTACGGCACTTCGAAAGAAGAAGAACTCGAACAGGTCATGCAGTCGATGAACGATATCGGCGAAGCCGCCGACGTCGAAGTGCAGGCCGAAGAGCAGCAGATCGAACTCGCCGAACTCGAGCGGGCGGCTGACGAAGCTCCCATCGTCAAGCTGGTCAACCTCGTACTGACCGACGCCGTGAAGCGGGGAGCCAGCGACATCCACATGGAGCCCTACGAAAAAGAATTCCGGGTCCGCTTCCGTATTGACGGCGTGCTGCAGTCCATCATGAATCCGCCACTCAAGCTCAAGGACGCCATCACCTCGCGCCTCAAGATCATGGCGAAGCTTGACATCAGCGAAAAGCGCCTCCCGCAAGACGGTCGCATCATGCTGAAGATGCAGATCGGCGGCAAGAAAAAGCAGCTCGATTTTCGCGTCAGCACTCTGCCTACACTCTGGGGCGAAAAAATCGTGCTCCGCTTGCTCGACAAGGAAAACCTGCGGCTCGACATGACAAAGCTCGGTTTCGAGCCGGAGTCGCTCGTCAAATTTGAAAAGGCCATCCTGAAGCCGTACGGAATGGTACTGGTCACGGGACCGACCGGGTCGGGCAAGACCAACACGCTCTACTCTTCGATTTCGCGGCTTAACCAGGTCGACACCAACATCATGACGGCCGAAGACCCAGTCGAATTCCAGTTGGGCGGTGTCAACCAGGTCCAGATGAAGGAACAGATTGGGTTGAACTTTGCCGCTGCCCTTCGCGCCTTCCTTCGGCAGGATCCCAACATCATCCTGGTTGGCGAAATCCGAGACTTTGAAACGGCCGAAATTGCGATCAAGGCCGCCCTTACTGGCCACCTGGTGTTGTCCACCCTTCACACGAACGGCGCGCCCGAAACCATTACGCGTCTCATGAACATGGGCATTGAGCCGTTCCTGGTGGCAACTTCGGTCCACCTGATCTGCGCACAGCGTCTGATTCGCAGAGTCTGTAAAGACTGTGCTGAGCCAGTCGAAGTGCCGGTGCAGACTCTCATCGAAGAGGGCTTCTCGCCGGAAGAGGCGAAAAACGTGCAGATCATGAAAGGCAAAGGTTGCGCCATCTGCAATAAGACCGGATACAAAGGCCGCGCCGGCCTTTACGAAGTGATGGAAGTGGACGACGAAATCAAGGAACTGGTGCTGGTCGGCGCCTCGGCGCTTGAGCTGAAAAAGAAAGCGATTGAACAGGGGATGATCACACTGCGCCGCAGCGGACTGATCAAAGTTGCGGCGGGAGTGACAACGTTGGAAGAAGTGGCTCGCGAGACGATTCACTAATTAGGCGGAAGAAAGAAGAACAAGACCATGGCGCTCTCATTAAGCGATCTGCTCCGGCGCATGCTGGAGATGGGGGGAAGCGACCTCCACATCACCACCAACTCGCCGCCCCAAATCCGTGTGCACGGACACCTGGTGCCGCTCGATTTGCCGCAATTGACTCCGGCCGAAACCAAACAGTTGGCCTACAGTGTCATGACCGACTCGCAGAAGCATCGCTTCGAAGAGAGCCTCGAACTCGACTTCTCCTTCGGGTTGAAGGGTCTGGCTCGGTTCCGCGCCAACGTCTTCAACCAGCGAGGCGCTTCGGCTTGCGTGTTCCGTCTCATTCCATTCGAGATCAAGTCATTTCATCAATTGGGACTGCCGCCGGTCGTCAGCAAATTGTGCGACAAACCGCGCGGGCTGGTCTTGGTCACGGGCCCGACTGGTTCCGGCAAATCAACCACGCTCGCCGCCATGATCGACAAGATCAACACCGAGCGGCACGATCACATCCTTACTATCGAGGATCCAATTGAGTTCGTGCACATGAACAAGAATTGCCTGGTCAACCAGCGCGAACTGCATTCGGATACCAAGTCATTCACCGACGCTCTCCGCGCCGCCCTTCGTGAAGATCCGGACGTGGTGCTGATCGGCGAAATGCGCGATTTGGAAACGATCGAGTCGGCGTTGCGTATTGCAGAAACCGGCCACTTGACCTTCGGCACGCTGCACACCAACTCGGCATCTTCGACCATTAACCGCGTCATTGACGTTTTCCCGGCGCACCAGCAGTCGCAGATCCGTGCGCAGCTTTCGTTGGTTCTCGAAGGCATCATGTGTCAAAGCCTGTTGCCGAAAGTTGACGGCAAGGGACGCGCAATGTGCATGGAGATCCTGGTGCCAAACGCAGCTGTCCGCAACCTGATCCGCGAAGACAAGATTCACCAGATTTATTCGGCGATGCAGTCCGGACAAGAGAAGTACGGAATGCAGACCTTCAATCAGTCGCTCGCCACTGCTTACTACCAGAAGCAGATCACCCTGGAAGTCGCCATGGCGCGCTCCAGCAATCAGGATGAGTTGACCGAAATGATTTCACGCGGCGCCAATTTGTTGAACAGGCCCACATCGGCTGGCACGACCATGGCCAGGGCAGCGGCGCCGAACAAGAGATGACAGTAAGCGCTCCGTAGCGAGCGCAGCAGTGCGGAGTGCCGGCAATCCGGCGGCTCCGTTTGAAACAGCAACGACATCAGCGAGGAGAAGACCATGCCGGTTTTCACATTTTCGGGAAAGACCAATAATGGCGAAAAAGTGCAAGGAGAACGCGTAGCTCCCAACAAAGAGTCCTTGGCCTCGGCACTCCGGCGCGAACGCATTACGCCCGGGTCCATCCGCGAGAAGGGCAAGGAATTCTCTATGCCAACTTTCGGAAGCTCCAAGGTCAAGACCAAGGACATCGCGGTGTTCTTCCGGCAATTCTCCGTCATGATCGATGCCGGCCTTCCGCTGGTGCAGTGTCTTGAAATTCTCGCTGCCAACCAGGAGAACCCCAACTTCCAGAAGACGCTCAATGGCGTGCGGACCACCGTCGAAGGCGGCTCCACTCTCGCCAATGCCATGCGCCTCTATCCCAAAGTATTCGATGACCTTACCACCAACATGATGGAGGCGGGCGAGACGGGCGGTATTCTCGACATCATTTTGCAGCGTCTTGCGCAGTACGTCGAAAAGGCAGTGAAGCTGCGTTCCGCCGTCAAGTCGGCTTTGATTTATCCCGTTGCCGTGGTCTCCATCGCGGTCGTTATCGTAGGCGCACTGCTCAAGTGGGTCGTGCCGATTTTCGCCAACCTGTTCGTTGGCTTGGGCGTGGCTTTGCCGCTGCCTACGCGGATCGTCATCGGACTCAGCAACTTTGTCGGCCACTTCTGGTGGTTCTTCATCGCGGGGACGATTGGCCTTTACTTTGGAATGAAGCAGGTGAGGAAAGATCCGCGCGGACGCTACTACTTCGATGCCGCACTATTGAAGTTGCCGGCCATTGGCATGCTGCTTCGCAAGATCGCAGTTGCCCGCTTCACGCGTACCCTCGGCACACTGATTACTTCCGGCGTACCGATTCTCGAAGGTCTGGCCATCACCGCGCGCACTTCGGGCAACGCAGTGCTGGAAGAAGCGTTGATGAAAGTGCGTAAAGCGATCGAAGAAGGCCGCACCATCGTCGATCCGCTGCGTGAATGCGGCGTCTTTCCCAACATGGTGACGCAGATGATCGGTGTCGGCGAAGCCACCGGCGCCATGGACGCCATGTTGCAGAAGATCGCGGACTTTTACGAAGACGAAGTCGATGCCGCGACCAAAGACATGTTGGCCATGCTGGAGCCGGCCATCATCGGGTTGCTCGGCGTCACCGTCGGCGGCATCGTGATTTCGCTCTACATGCCGTTGTTCTCGATGATTTCGAAACTAGCTGGCTAGAAAAAGACTCGTCGTTGGTCGTTAGTCTTTAGTCGTTGGCGTTCGGGCCAAATGAACCCACCCTGGCGATGGACTGCTAACGATCAACGACGAACACGAACGACCAACGACCGAATCCAATGCACTCCATCTCTGACGAGCGGAACTGGCTGACCTGGTTGGTGAAGGTTCGCCTGTTGATCTTGACCGTTCTGCTCGCCATTGAGTTGGCGGTCATCCGCCTGACGCCGAGTCCCCTGCCCATCATGCCATTCCTTACGGCGATGGTCTTGTGGTTCGTACTCTCTCTCTTTTTCCTCTTTCTGGTCTCGGTTTGGAGCGAAGGCCGTCTGCAGGCCATGCTCCAGGTCCTGAGTGATCTGGCGATGGTCACGCTCATCGTCCACCTTACGGGCGGCATCGACAGCTCGCTCAATTTTCTCTATCCACTCGTCATCATCGTTGCCTGCATGCTGCTGCCCCGGTCATGGGGATTTCTGAGCGCGGCTCTGGCCTTCATTTTGTTCGGTACCGTTCTCGAACTGGATTACTACGGAGCGATTCCATCCTTCTCAACCTCGCATCCGAAGCTGAAAGCCCTCCAAGTTGTGATGTTCGTCAACCTGTTTGCGTACTTCGCAATCGCCTATCTGGCCGGCCTGCTGGTGACCAAACTTCGCCAGGCCGATGTCCGGCTGAAGGACGCGAGCGGCGCCCTTCAAAACCTGCAAGCACTGCATGAAAACATCGTGCAGTCGATGAGTGGAGGCGTGATTACAACTGGCTTCGACGGTAGGATCACCCTCGTCAATCGGTCCGCTCAACATTTACTGGAAACCTCCGAGGCAGAATTGCTGGGCCGTTCCGTCGCCAGTTTGTTTCTCGATCCGCTGCCTCACATCGGTTCCGAGCGCAGCGATGCTGAAGTCCGGTGTGCCGCTGGCAATGGATTCCGCAAAACATTTCGTGTGATGGTTTCCGCTTTGCACGTAAACGCTCCCGGCGAACTGGGATTTGTTTACACTTTTGACGATCTCACAGAAATTCGCCGCTTGGAGCGCGAAATGCGCCTGCAGGACCGCCTGGCCGCAGTTGGCCGGCTAGCCGCTGCAATCGCCCACGAGATCCGCAACCCGCTGACCTCGATTGCCGGATCGGTAAGTATGCTCTCGGACGCCGCCGCCTTAACCGACGAGCAGCGCCAGCTTCTGCAGATCGTTACACGAGAATCTGATCGCCTGAACAACATCATCACCGATTTCCTCGCGTACTCGCGCGGCAAGCAGTACCGTTTCGAACGGGTCAACCTCATACCGCTCATGCAGGACACGCTTACGTTGCTCGAACACCGCCTTACCGCCGAAAACTCCGGAATCCGATTACGGCGAATTCTTCCATCGTCCGGAGCCTGGGTGCTGGCGGACGGCGACAAACTCAAACAGGTGTTTTGGAATTTCAGCGAAAATGCCGTACGTGCCATGAACAAAACCGGCGGAATCCTGACCGCTGCGCTAGTCGAGCGCGGTCCTGACTGGGAGATAAGTTTTGCCGATACCGGCCCCGGCATCAGTCCTCAGCAGACAGAAAAAATCTTCGAGCCTTTCCAATCGAACTTTGAAGGCGGCACAGGGCTTGGCCTCGCAATCGTGTATCAGATCGTGCAGGCGCACGAGGGTAAGGTGTGGGCACGCTCGGAAGTCGGCAAAGGCAGCAGTTTCGTAGTGCGGTTACGCCGAATGGAAGCGGGCGCGTCGTCGTCCACTCCATCTCTGGCATCGCAAGCGGCCGCCGCTGCGGCAGGGACAACTGGAGGCGCTCGTGGGTAGCATCCTGGTCTGTGACGACGAGCGCTCCATCTGCGAATTGCTCGATATCGCTCTTCGCCGCGACGGCCACAAAGTAGAAACCGTCACTAGCGGCGAAGCCGCCAGGCGCAAGATCGAAAGCGCGCTGTTCGACGTCATCGTAACGGACATCAAGATGCCGAACGTCGACGGCGTCGAGGTGCTCCGTTACGCTCATCAGGTCTCGCCCGATAGCGCCGTCATCCTGATGACCGCCGTCGATGACTATGAAGCCGCCGTGCAGGCCGTCAAAGCTGGTGGCGCGACCGATTACATCCGAAAGAGTCCCGGCCTGGTCGACGAAGTAAAACTTGGAATCGCTCGCGCCCTTGAAAAAGTCTCGCTCAGCCGCCAGAACTTCGCGCTGCGGCGCGATGCCAACACCCGCAACTCGCTCGACAACATCGTCGGCGTCAGCCCCGCGCTCGACAAGTTAAAACAGACCATCCGCGCCGTCGCTTCAACCCAGAGCACGATCCTGGTATACGGCGAAAGCGGTACTGGAAAAGAGTTGGTAGCCCGCGCCGTCCATACCTGCTCGCCGCGCGCCACTGAGGGTTTCGTTTCAGTCAATTGCGGAGCCTTTCCAGAGACTCTTCTCGAAAGCGAATTGTTCGGCTATGTCAAAGGCGCTTTCACCGGCGCCAATCAGAATAAGCGCGGACTCTTCGAGGTGGCCGACCAGGGAACGATCTTCCTCGACGAAATCAGCGAAATGACCCCGCCGATGCAGGTCAAACTGCTGCGCGTCCTCCAGGAACGCAGCGTCCGTCCGGTTGGCGGAACCAGCGAAATTCCCGTGGACGTCCGCGTGATCGCCGCGACCAATCGCGATCTCGACAAACAAGTTGCCGAAGGCACTTTCCGCGAAGACCTTTACTACCGCTTGAGCGTGATTCCGATCCGAGTCCCCGCCTTGCGGGAGCGCCGCGAAGACATCGGGCTGCTCGCCAATCACTTCATGAAAAAGTACGCCCCGGCAGCCGGAAAGAGTATTCACAGCGTCGACAAAGCATCACTTGACGCCCTCTGCGGCTACGACTGGCCCGGCAACGTCCGCCAACTCGAGAACACGATCGAGCGAGCCGTAGCCCTGGAACCCGGCAGCGAGTTACGCGTCGAGATTCCAGCCGAACGACCGAAAGCACGTGCAGTCGCGGCGGGCGCCGAAACCGCTTTCTCCATTCCTTCCGGCTCCGTATTGCCGGAAGGCATTAACATGGAAAACTATGTCGCGCAGATCGAGCGGTCTCTTCTTCAATCCGCCCTCGGACAAACCCACGGCGTCCAAGTCAAAGCGGCGGAGATCCTGGGCATCTCCTACCGTTCCTTCCGCCACCTGATGAAGAAGTACGAACTGTAAGTCCTCTGCTTAACCCATTCACTCGCTTACTCGTTACCTTCACTGTGCCCTGTATGATCTTAGTTCTTGACGGATTACGGCTTCCGCATATACTCAAACGGCTAACTTGCGTTGACCTGAGATTTCGGCTTGAGGGGGCACGGAACTTCAGAGGAGGCAACATGCTAGCTTGGCAGCTGCTTCTGTCGTCCCTCCATCCTTGGACCACACTGGGATTCGAAGGCTACACTCTGCGATCACCTTCTTCGTTGCTTCCCGGGCGAACCGCGGCAGTCGCTGCTCTCTGTAAGCTATTGATGGTTCTGCCTTTGTTCCTGCTTTTGGCTGTTAGTATCGCTCCGGCCTCTGCCACCTTCCAGCTCGTGTCTGCTGACGAACTAACGATGACGAGCGAGCCCATGGCGCCGGGGGCGCCGGCCATCCTTCTTTTTCATCAGGTGGACCGGGACGACAACGGCCGCACGTCCCATGAAGACAATTACTTTCGCGTCAAGATACTGACCGAAGACGGACGTAAGTACGCCAACGTCGAGATCCCGTTCTCTAAGCAGGGTGGGGGGATTACAGGTATACGGGCGCGAACTATCAAACCTGATGGAACCATAGTGAATTTCGATGGGAAGGTCTTCGAAAAGACCATTGTGAAAGCGAAAGGCGTAAGATACCTGGCAAAGACTTTCACCCTTCCCGACATTCAAGTTGGCGGCATCATTGAGTATTACTACACCGAGGATCTAAGGAGTATTCCCTTTTCGAGTCCCACTGGATCCTGAACGAAGACCTCTTCACCAAACGAGCGCAGTTCTCGCTCAAACCTTATAAGAGCACCTTCCAAAACAACTTCATGCTGCGCTGGACTTGGCAGCGATTGCCTCCGGGCTCTGAGCCTAAGCAAGGGCCGGACGGCATCGTCCGGATGGAAGCAACGAACGTTCCGGCGTTTCAAACCGAAGACTTCATGCCGCCCGCCAATGAATTGAAATCCCGCGTGGACTTCGTCTACGAAGATGATTTCACCGCGCGCGAGCCGGAGAAGTACTGGAAGCATGTCGGAAAGAAAAGCAACGACTACTTGGAGAGTTTTCTTGGGAAGCGCAAAGCGATGGACGCGGCGATCGCTGAGATCGTCTCGCCTAGCGATGCTCCCGAGGTAAAGCTTCGAAAAATCTACGATCGCGTGCAGTCGATCCGAAACACTACTTACGAAGTGCAGAAAACCGAGCAGGAGGAAAAGCGCGCCAAAGAGAAACCCGTAGAAAATGTTGAGGAGCTTTGGAAACGCGGCTATGGCAATGGCACACAACTGACGTGGCTCTTCTTGGCATTGGCACGCTCGGCGGGATTCGAAGCGTACGGCTGCTGGGTGTCAGACCGCCGCGAATACTTTTTCGTTCCCCAGACAATGGAAAGCCGGAAACTGAATTCGAATGTCGTGGTCGTCAAGCTCAACGGAAGAGATGTTTATTTCGATCCCGGAGCCGCCTTTACGCCGTTCGGCATGCTGACTTGGTCCGAAACCGGTACTCAGGGGCTGCGCCTGGACAAAGACGGAGGCAGCTGGATCCGTACCACGTTGCCGCAAAGCTCGGAATCAAAGATTGTTCGAAACGCCCGCCTGAAGCTGAACGGCGATACCGGTGACCTTGAGGGCAAGTTGACGATTACCTATGCCGGACTGGAGGGAATGTACCCGCGGCTGGAAAACCGTAATGCTGACGAAGTCGAGCGGAAAAAATTTCTGGAGGAGGAGTTAAAGGAACAGATTCCGGCAGCCGCCGAAGTTGAGTTAACCAACAAGCCAGATTGGGCTAACTCGGAAGCGCCATTAGTCGCCGAATTTGACGTGAAGATTCCCGGTTGGGCGTCAAGTGCAGGGAAACGGGCGGTGGTTCCCGTCGGAATTTTCACCGCCGCCGAGAAACGTATCTTCGAGCATGCCAACCGCGTCCATCCCATCTATTTTCGATACCCCTTTGAGAAAGCGGATGACATAACCATCGAGCTGCCTTCAGGATGGCAAACCAGCAGCATGCCAAAGCCGCAGGCACAGGACGGGCACGTAATTGTGTACAACCTGAAAGTGGAAGACAACAAGGGATCTTTGCGCTTAACGCGAAAGTTGAGCGTTGATGTTCTGATCCTGGAGGAAAAGTACTACCCCGCGCTGCGCAATTTTTTTCAGATAGTGAGGTCGGGAGATGAAGAGCAAATCGTGTTGCAGCCCGGTACTGCGACCAGCAGCAACTAGAAGCGCAGGGAGGCCGATTCTGTGGATAGCCGTCTGCATGCTCGGCTGCGTCACACGTGCGGCGGCGGGCGGAGATGCCCCTCAGTGGATGCGCGCGCTTGTTGGCGTGCAACTGCCTACCTATGATGAGAAAACGAACGCAGTGCAGCTGTTCTCAGAAACGAATGTGACGGTCGTGTCGACCGACAAAATAAAGACGCACGTTCGGGAGGCTTTCAAGATCCTGCGTCCGGGCGGGCGCGAACGCGGTTCACCTTCTGTCTATTTCACATCCCCTGGTCAGAAAGTTACTTCTTTTCACGGATGGTGCATTCCAGCTCAGGGCAAGGACTACGAAGTGAAAGACAAGGAGGCTATTGAACAGTCTCCCTTCGGCTCTCCGGGAATGGAGTTGATTACCGACATCAGACGCAAGGTGATCAATATTCCCGCTCCCGATCCCGGCAACATCGTAGGCTATGAATATGATCTAGAGGAAGCTCCCCTGGTCCTTCAGGATTCGTGGCACTTCCAGGAACGGGACCCGGTGCGGGAAAGTCACTACTCGCTGCAATTGCCTTCTGGTTGGGAATACAAGGCTTTCTGGCTCAACTACCCGGAAGTAAAACCGATGCAGACTGCAAACCAGTCGGAATGGCGAGTCACCGAGGTTCAGGGAATCCGGCCCGAGCCGAACATGCCGCCAGTGGCGGGACTCAGGGGCCAGATGATCGTCTCTTTTTTTCCGCCCGGAGGCACATCACTGAGGAATGGTTTCAGCAATTGGCGGGAAATGGGAACGTGGTTCTTCAACCTCGAAAGCGATCGAATTGGAGCATCACCGCAGATCCAGGAAAAAGTAGTATCGCTCGCCGCTTCGAAACCGACGCTTTTGGCAAAGATGTCAACCATCGCTGATTTTGTACAGCATGATATTCGCTACGTAGCAATCGAACTGGGCATCGGCGGATGGCAACCCCATCCGGCACCCGATATATTTTCGCATCGCTATGGAGACTGCAAAGACAAGGCGACCCTGATGAGATCGATGCTTCACGAGATTGGAGTGGAGTCTTACCAGGTCGCGATCAATACCGAGCGCGGTTCAATCACGCCTCAAACCCCAGCTCATAGAGGATTTGACCACGAGATTACCGCCATAAAACTGCCCGACGGCCTGAATGATTCTTCGCTCGTTGCGATCATGCAGCATCCGGAATTCGGAAGGCTTTTGTTCTTCGACCCCACGGACGATATGACGCCCTTTGGCCAGATTCGAGGCGCCTTGCAGGCCAACTATGGCTTGCTCATTACATCGCGGGGCGGTGAATTGGTGTTATTGCCGCAGCAGCCGTCCAGCATGAACAGCATTCAGCGTACTGCCAAACTTACATTGGACCTGGCGGGCACGTTGAAGGGAGATGTGAAGGAGGTTCGTTTGGGCGATCGCGCCTCATTCGAACGGTGGCGACTGCGGACCGTAACCAAGGACATCGATCGGATAAAGCCCATTGAAACCCTTCTGTCCGGCTCGCTCTCGAGTTTTCGCATCACTCATGCCTCTGTCCTCAACCTTCAACACACTGATCAACCGTTCGGCTTTGATTACTCGTTTGAATCGGATAGCTACGCGAAGAGTGCCGGCAACCTTCTCCTTCTGCGTCCAAGAGTTGTGGGCAGCAAGTCATCGGGTATTCTCGAGACTAAAGAGGCGCGAAAGTTTCCTTTGGAATTCGAAGGGCCGGTGCGAGACACGGACACCTTTGAAATCACCATTCCGCCAGGCTATGAAGTAGACGATTTGCCGCCTCCTGTTGACTCCGAGTACAGCTTCGCCAGTTACCATTCCCGCACCGAAGCCAAAGGGAGTGTCATTCAGTACACGCGAACTTTTGAAGTAAAGGAATTGAGCGTACCGATCGAAAAGATGGACGATCTTAAAAAGTTCTACCGCATCGTTGCGAGCGACGAACGTAATACGGCTGTGCTGAAACCGACTGGTAAATAACATTTTGTGCCCGGTAGGTACGTCCCGGAAACGACTAAAGGTCATTTTTTCGCGTAAACCCTCACATAGTCCACCAGCATGCGCTGGGGGAAAACCGTCGTCCTGTCGGGATTCCCCGGCCAGTCGCCACCGACCGCGAGGTTGAGCAGAATGAAGAAGGGATGATCGTAGACCCATGTCTTTTCCGCCGGAAGATCCGCGGGTGTGCGGGTTTCATAGAGCATTTTGTCGACATAGAAGCGAATTGCCGACGGCTCCCATTCGATCGCAAAGATGTGAAAGTCATTGGCGAACTTGCCGGAAGGCAGAGTGAAGCTCTCGCCGAGCCCATTTGCGCCTGAATATCCGGGACCGTGAATGGTGCCATGAACCACGCTCGGCTCTTTTCCAATATTTTCCATGATGTCGATCTCGCCGCATTCCGGCCATCCTGCCGTCCCTATGTTGTTTCCAAGCATCCAGAAAGCCGGCCACATCCCCTGACCTCGCGGAATCTTGATTCGAGCCTCGAAGCGGCCATATTTCTGCTCGAACAATCCAGCAGTCTTGATACGCGCCGAGGTGAACGGCCGCGTAATTCCGTCGGAGCCTTTGAAAGTTTCTTTCTTCGCAGTGATTACTAACTTTCCTTTTTGCACCTGTGCGTTGACAGTTCGATTGGTGTACGACTCAAGTTCGTGGTTTCCCCAGCCGCCGCCTCCGATTTCCATGACCCACTTGGAAGAGTCGGGCAGGGAACCGTTCGCCGCATTGAATTCATCGCTCCAGACGAGCACATAGTTCGATTTCTCTGTCGCCTGTGCTGAGCCATGGATCGCCGTGGCGGACAGGATGACCAGCAGTAGGAAAAACCAATTCAATTTTTTCTTCGCCATGATTCGCTTTCTTGCTACGCACGAAAGTAGTTTTGGTGGTCTGAAAGTTCTTGTTGCGAAATTAATCTCGCCAAACTCTCGCAACTGAAATCGGCACGTCCATCATACTGGCGTCAGAGACTCGCTATACTTTCGTATAGTGTGTCACTGGGGAAATTTTCCTCTACACTTCAGAAAAACACGCACGGCAGTGATATATTCTCCGATCAAAATCAGTTCTGAAGAGGGAAGACGGAAAATGCCTCGAGAATCCACGCGAAGAAAGTTTCTGAAAATGTCCGCCGCGGGGCTGGCCGCAACCGCCACGCTGACGAAGCGCGCTACCGCACAGGTAGGGAGTGCCGGCCCGCCCCCCTCGAGTGAAATGGAAGTATGGGTAACCAATCAGAAAACGCATTGCACACGCACCGCCAACATCGCGTGGAAAGCGCGGTCAGCCGCTCCAATGGGGAATGTGATCTCGCTCGATCCGAAGAGCCAATTCCAAACCATCCTCGGATTCGGCGCCGCCTTCACCGACGCTTCCTGTTACATGTTCAACCAGCTTTCCTCCAGCGCGCGCGAACAGTTGTTCCACGAAATGTTCCATCCATCAGAGATGGGACTGAACGTCTGCCGAATCTGTATGGGTGCGAGTGATTACTCTACCAGTGTCTACAGTTACGACGAAGGAGAAGCCGACCCGCAACTCGAACGCTTCTCGATCGCGCACGACCGCGACTACATTCTGCCGATGCTTCGTCAGGCGCGCAGCGTGAATCCAGATTTGTTTCTCTTCGGGTCTCCCTGGAGTCCCCCCGGTTGGATGAAATCAGGCGGATCAATGCTCGGCGGATCGATGCGCCGCCGCTATATTCCCAACTACGCGCAATACTTCATCAAATTCCTTCAGGCCTATGCCGCCGAAGGCGTTGCCGTGCAGGCCGTAACACCTCAGAACGAAGTAGACACCGACCAGGACGGCCGCATGCCCGCCTGCATCTGGCCGCAGGAATATGAAATCGAATTTGTCCAAAAACTCGGACCACTTCTTGCGCAAAACCAGCTAACCACGAAAATCTGGGTCTTGGATCACAACTACAACCTCTGGGGCCGGGCCATGAATGAGATTGACAATCCGCAGGTGAAGCAATTTTCAAACGCCGTAGCCTGGCACGGATATGTCGGTGGCGCTGAGATGATGACGAAGTTTCACGAAGCTCATCCGGACGCGTCCATGCACTGGACTGAGGGCGGCCCCGACTACACCAGTCCCGACTATCTGACCGACTGGGCCAAGTGGGGAAAGATTTTCACCGACGTCCTTCGTAACGGATGCCGGTCGATTACCGCATGGAATCTTGCGCTCGACGAGCAGGGCCGCCCGAATATCGGCCCCTTCCCATGCGGAGGAGTCGTCACGATCAACTCGAAGACCAAAGAAATCACCCGCAGCGGACAGCACTGGGCATTCGCGCAATTTTCCCGGTTCATTCACCGAGACGCAAAGCGCTTCGCGTCCGAAAGTTCGGCGACAGACTTATCCCATGTAGCCGTCGAAAATCCGAACGGCCGCCGAGTTTTGGTTCTCAGCAATATCGCCGGCGCCAAAACCGCAACCGTGCAGATCGGAGAAAACCAGGCCGACATTGCGATGGATGAGAATTCCGTGATGACGCTCGCGTGGTCATGATCGGAAGCTTGCTGCGCTCAGAATCAGTAGCTGCGCAAGAAAGTTCGGATTGCAATGCCGCCTTTTTACCTAACCGAGCAGAGCTGATGGGAGCGGTAGGAAGTTTGGTCGGCCCTAGAGACGATGTTCGAACTTTTCTGCTGATGCCAGGCGGCTCTGACGCTATTTTCAGCAGTTTACAGCCTGATCTTGTAATGGCGATGCTTCGCCAACAACCGTAGTGCCCCGGTTGATCGACCACTCATTCAAGCACTATTGGACTCTTAAGCCTGCCCACGAAGAAACTGGACAAGCAACTTGCCCACTTCTTCTGGTTGTTCTTGCTGCACCCAGTGTCCGGCTCCATTCAGAAGATGTGTGCCCACCATTCGCCTGCACGCCGTCTTCTGCATTTTCTCGAAGTCGCCTGGATTCTGATAGACGCCCCAATCGCTTCTTCCAGCGATGAAAAGTGAGGGCACATCAATTGTCCGCCCCGAAAAGAGTTTGCAACTCTGAATAGTATTTGTCGATCCACCTGACGCGATATTCTTCCAGCCCGCCCTGAAAGCCTGTCCTCTCATATTCTGCGCTGTATACTCTGAACTCATCCTCGGGAAGCCACTTGCATGCCACGACAGCTGCCGAAGAGGGCATCGCGGGAGCCACAGTCTCCGCCATGCCCTTGGCCATATCCATGATGTAGTAGCGAGGTAATTTGGCCCACTCGCTGGCTGTTCTCGCCTTGAGAGGAAAAGGAGAGTTCTGCTTCCAGTCAGCGCTCTTCATATGGTAGTAGGCGCGCAGAAAGTCATGCATGCCCTGAGGAGCATGCCACATGTTCTCATTGGCTTCGCGGGTTGCGAAGTACTTCTGATAGTGTTTTCGCGGGGATCAAGCTTGGCGAGGTCGTCATAGATAGGATCTGCGGCTGCGTTCGCGGTGATCTCGACCTGGGTTGCATTCGCAGTGTTGAATGGCAAGGTTGGTGGCCCTGCAAAAGGCGCGCTCATCATTACTACACAACGGAAGACGTCCGGTCGCGCCAGAGAACACCATGCCGCGAGCGGCGAACCAGAGTCGTGACCGATCACGGCTGCGACAGAGCGGTATCCGAATGCCGAAACCAATCCCAACACGTCTCGGACCTGGTTGAGGGTGGCAAACGGACCAGGGTCGTCGTCGAATCGAACATCCCAGCCCGAAGTGCGCCCGTATCCCCTCCGGTCCGGCGCAATTACGTGAAAGCCGGCCCCGGCGATGGGCAACATCACATGCCTCCAGCTATAGGCGATCTCGGGAAATCCGTGAAGGAGCACAACGCACGGTCGGCCTTTGACCTCGAAGCCTGCCTCGAGGACATGCATTGTAAGACCATTAATGTTGTGGACGAAGCGAGAGCGTATGCCCATTGGGAGAAGCCTCCGAGTGTACGGCGTCGCCTCAGTCGGCCTCTCGTCTGGGAATTGTTTGTGACTTGCCAGTGCGAATGGTGTCACAACTGCCTGGCAAAGAACCGCAGCACAACCTTGTATCAGGCGGCGGCGTGTCAAGCCACTGCCGCCGTGCGACGAAACAAGATAAAATTCTGATTCTCTCAAAGCTCTCTCAAGAACTGCACACTCCCATTGCGGCCCTGGCGCGTAGTCTAAGCCGTAATCCCTCACGAATCAACGCCGCCGCTTCGTGATGGCTCAGAGGAACACAGTAGTATGAGTATGGGCGCAAGCGATATCCACCCGACCGGCGGATGGATCCAGAGCAAGCTGGACACTCAGGCACGACGACGGAGGCGCGCGGCGGCCGCTTTTCGAGAATTTGGGAAGATAAAGCTTTGCAGTGAGGAGAAAGGGTGTATAGTCGTGCACTCAGCCGCCTGGCACCTCTCCCAAAGCGCAGCAAGGTCAGACTGAGTTCGCCCGTCGGTTTCGATCTTCCCGTCTGGAGAAACGGTTGTACCGGACTGATTCGGGCCAATAGCACCTAAGAAGAAACTCACCAAAAAATCTCACCGGAGGCGTTATGCACCGGAAACGCTAGACGGATTCGCCAGGTATTGTTCGTCACACTTGTTCTTCTTGCTATACGTTCGCTCGCCGCAGCGCAAAATACCTTGTACGATAATTTCAACAGCGCACTGATCAATCCCGACAACTGGGTAGGGCTTGAGGCTTCTGGTCCAGACACGCGGGAAGCCAAACGGGAAATAGTCCCGACACCTGGTGTGCAAAACGATCACCGGCTGCACCTTTTGCGGCGGGCGTATTCCGCGACCACCGACAACGCTGGCGCTACCGGCGACGCCTTCGGTCTGCTGTTTCCCTCGCCCAACACCGTCACTGCAGTTTCGTTCACGGCCGTTGTTAAGAAGGGACTGGCGGCCGGATGCTCGGGAACTTCTGCCGTCTCAGGGATATCGGCGGGGTTCGCGGGGAGTTTCTTCAACCCATCAAGCTCACCAAATGGCGCAACGGGGGATATGAGGGCATTCATCGCGATCATCCGGAATTCGACTGACGTTGGGAAGAATCTCACAGTCAGTGTTGCGACTTTTCAATGCAACGATGCCATTTGTGGTGCGCAAACGGTACTGTTCAGTCAAGCCCTCGGAGTAGTGCCTTCCGGCAGCAGCAATATCCTTGGCCTGACGTGGGATCACCCAAACCATCGATTCGTCTTCCAATTAAACAGCAACGCTCCCGTTGTGTCGACCTACACAATCGGAGATGGCTTCCCGCCAGCCAGCGCCTATAAATACATCTCTCTCGATCGTGCAGTTCCCCGCTGCACAAGCACACCTCGGCCTTACGCCTTTATGGACGCATCTTTCGACAATGTCTTCGTCAACCCATGAGTCCAAAATGCACGGATTATGCTACTGCGAGCCAGTGTGCCGCAGCAAAACCGAACCGGCTCAGTCCGATGCTTGGCGTCTGAAAGAAACAAGCCGCCCAATGTCTGGGCTGCTCTTCATTTGCAGTCACGCAGGGCTAGTGCGCGATAGTTGTTGTTAACAGCGATTACACTCATTAACCAAGCATCCAGTTCAAAAGTGAAGAATGGGTATGCCCGCAAGGTCCTGAAAGGAAAGTATGAGAATTGTTGGTCGGGGCGCGCGGATTTGAACCGCGGACCCCC
>QIAJ01000004.1 GCA_003225495.1 Acidobacteriota bacterium | reverse complement strand
CGCAGGCGGCAGCCGTAGTCGACGGCCGCCATCTGGTGCTCGTTGTAGAAGCCTTCCTGGGCCGCGCGTAATACCGAATAGCTGATATCGCTGGCGAGAATCTCCAGCCGCCATGGCGGCGTGATCAACGGTTTCGGAAGCGGGGAGTCCGTGGGTATGGGATTGCGCAACTGATAGTAGGAGAGCGCGTCCGCAACCATCATGGCGAGCGTATACGGCTCCTGGCCAGTCGAGCATCCTGCGCTCCAAATGCGGAGGCTGTAATCTCGGCGCTCATGCTTGCGATGCATGATGTCTTCCAGTACGTCACGCTGGAACAGTTCGAGCTGAGGCTTGTTGCGGAAGAAACTTGTCTCGTTGACGGTCAGGTTCTCGAGAAGCTTCGCGAGTTCGTTTTTTCCTTGCTGGCTGAGGAGCAACCGGTAGTAGCTGTAAAACGAATCGAGTCCGCATTCTTTCAGGCGGCGCTGCAGGCGATCCTGAAGAAAATGGGTGCGGCGTTCGTCGAAGTGCATGCCGCATTCCTGATAGATCAGCGCCTGCAGCAGCTTCAGTTCGGAGTCGGTCAGCAAGGGCGCTTCGCTTGTATTCATGGTCGGTCGCGGTTGCGCTATTTTTTACCGGCAGAAGCGCTCTGCGCTGCCGCCTTACCAGTAACTGCGATTGAAGGATCGGTTGCCGCTTCTGGATTCGCGCTCTTCTTGAATTCCAATACTCTTCCTACATCCAGCAGAATGATGAGCCGGCCTTTGTACTTGCCGAGGCCAGTAACGCAATCCAGCCCGCCTTCGAGCATCATGCCGGGCGCTGGCTCGATCTCGCTCTCGGGAATTTTTAAAACTTCGGATGCGGCGTCCACGATCATGCCGGCAAGACGGCCCTTGTGTTCGACGACCAGAATCCGGCTACGGCGATGAAACGGACCTGCTGTTTTTCCAAAACGCTTGCGCAGGTCGAGTACGGAGACGATTTTCCCGCGCAGGTTAATGACGCCTTCCATGTACTCGGGCGCATCTGGCACCGCCGTGATTTCGGGAACGCGCACGATTTCATGCAGCGATGCAATGGGCACGCCGTATGTCTCGCGTCCTACCTGAAAACCGACGACCTGTGTTTCGCGGCTCATAACGTTTTCTAGCGGCCTCCGGCGGCTGCCTGCCGGGCGTTGCCGCGGCCCGCGGAGGGGCTATCGCTGGATCGCAGCGAGAAGTTATCCATCGATCCGAGCAGATCGCGCGACATTTTTGACATCTGTTCGGCGGAGGCGGCCAGTTCGGTCGACCCGGAGGTTGAGTTCTGTACCAGTTCGCGCATGCGCTCCATCGCTTTGACCACAGCCTGCGCTCCCGATGCCTGTTCTTCCACGGCAGAGTTGATTTCGTGTGTCAGTTCGTTGAGACGGGTCGTGGCTCGCGCGATCTGCGACGAACCATGCGATTGCTCGTTCGTGGCGGCGCCGATTTCCTGTGCAAACTTGTAGACTTCGGTGACCACGTTCGAGATTTTGCGCAAAGCAGCGTTCAGATCCTGTCCGAGGTTTAGTCCCTCGTTCACGATCGAAGTACTCTTTTCCATGTTTTCGACGGCGCGGCGCGCTTCTTTCTGAATGCTCTGGATCAACTCGGATATTTCCTTGGTGGACTGCGCTGACTTTTCAGCCAGCTTGCGCACTTCATCGGCGACGACTGCGAAGCCGAGTCCATGTTCGCCGGCGCGCGCCGCTTCGATGGCGGCATTGAGAGCCAGCAGGTTGGTCTGTTCGGCCAGATCGTCAATCACTTCGATGATCTTGCCGATGTTGTCTGCCCGCGAGCCGAGGGCGTCGATGATCTCGCCCGAGGAGTGAATGGTGGTGTTGATACGGTTCAGTCCGTCGGTGGCTTTTTCCATCGTCCCGATGCCGCTATGCACTTCTTCACGAGAGCGGTTCGAAATGTCGAGCAGAACCTTGGCAGTATCGGCCACGCGCTGGATCGAGGTCACCATTTGATCGATGGAGGCTGAGGTCTCGCTGACGCTTGAGGCCTGCGTCTGGGTGCTCTTCACCATGTTTTGCACGTTGACGCTCATTTCGTGCATCGTACTGGTGACTTCATCAATAGCGGATGAAGTTTGCAAGCTGTTCTTCGCCGACTCGTCCGATGCTCCTGCTACCTGGCTAGAGGCGCTGGCAACCTGCGAAGCTGCATCACGAACATTTCGTACCAGGCCTCGGAGCCCGTCTACCATTCGCGCAAACGCGTTGCCGAGCGTGTCGTTGACTGACCGTGGCTGCGCGTCCACAGTCAGATTGCCACCGGCGATGGCTTCAGAGACCGCGGCCATTTCCTTCAGATACTTGACCATGGCGTTTCGCCAATTTGCTGAGCCACATGGATTAACCGGTTAAACGGCGAGGTGATCGCTTTGGAAGTGCGGTTAGCAATGACCATGCCTACGCCCAGGGCGAGCAAGGAAATAATGAGCGTGACCGCGATAGTGAAGGTAGCGGCCACATCGTCGGAGCGGCGCCGCTCTTCGAGAAGCTTAAAATTCAGCTGGTCGACCTGGTCCAGCACATCGCTGGAACGCGACACCCAGGAGTTCGGATCCTTTTGGAGATAGAAAATCTGGAGTTCGGCGACGGTTGCATTTCCACTGTCGACTTGGCGGCGTTTTTCCGCGAGAGGATTGGCGAATTCCGTGCTCCAGCTCTGTTCGAACTGCTGCACTTTTTCCAGGCTGGCATGTTGCTGCTCGTTATTGGCCAGTCCCTGAGCGCGTAGAAGAGCTTCGGCCAAATGGCGCACGCCCTCGTTCATCTTCTCAACGTCGCGAGTATCGCCGCTGAGCAGATAGTTTTGCAGGTGAAGGCGGTTCTGCATCATTTCAAAGCGGACCAACGAGGTGGCCTGGGTCATGTCCATGGACCGCTGGGCCGCAGCTTTGGTCTCGTGCTCCCGATACACCGCAAACAGGATCACTGCTGCCAGAATCACGACCGTGGTCAGGACGCCGCCGAAACTCAGGTATAGTTTTTTTCCGATGTTCATAGGCTTATCTTCCTCTGCCCGAGTGGAAGGGCAGGGATTCTCATTGCTGTGGGTCGAAATGGAACTCCACCACGCCGATTGTTTCTTCCGTACCTGATTCAAAGCGCCATTTCTTAACCGCATCCATCGCAGCGCCGGCGAGGATCGGGTGCCCACCAACAAGTTTGGTATTCTTGATGCCCCCAGCTTTATCCACCGTGATTTGAACCTTGACGATCCCGACGATATTCATGCGGCGTGCAAGTTCGGGGTATACCGGTGCGATTTTGCTTTTGACTTTGCGCGAGATCTGCTCGGGCGCCGTTTCCTGCCCCCATGCAAGCGGAGCGCTCGTAGTAGCGGCGCATCCTGCAGTCAGCAGACCCACCGCTACCCAATGATTTAGGGTTCGTAAAGACACAGTTCCTCCCATGGCCCAAATGAAATCCAAGTTTTGCACGGACCTTCCTAAAGAGAACCCAAAAGTTCTTTGAAATGATTACTTTGGTGTCGGCTGTAGGTTGCGCAGAAGGGAATGGGTAGGCAATGCGCCCCGATTCAGATTGACAATACAGATGCCCGGCTTAACGCCGAAAGTCAGATTCGGTCTTTCGATCTTGTGGAATGAGGTCGCCACGAGCCAAGTGACGAACGTTTACAGTTTGACACCCGTCTCATGATATTCGCTTGACTCAATTTGAGAATCCAGCGTACGTTCTTAAAGTAATCCAATTGTTTTCAATCGCTTAGGCTCGTAGAGGGGTGCTAACTGACTGGTTATCTCAGAAATCCGGCGCTGGTGAAAGGCCTGAGATCCCAGTCGGATGAGCCTTTTCAGAGACTTTTGGTGGAGCTTTCGCGCGCTGCTTTCGAAAATACCGAAGCCAGTCAGGTTATCCAGTCATTCTGCCGTCTGGCTCGTGAGTTTTTTCACGCCAGCGGAGCCTATTTTTGGAGCAGTGCTCCAGAAGGTGGTTTGGTAGGCGCCGAGGCGGATGGACACGAGGCCGAACGCTTTCGAGGGTTACACTTGCACCCCGGGGATTCTTCCGTTGCATTGGATGCGGTGCAAAACCGGCGCACCGTGTTCATCAATGATGCTGACGCAGATCGCTACCCGCAAGTTGCAGACTATCGCGCGCAAGGCGCCATGGCCACCCCGGTGTTGGTTTCAGGGGAAGTGATTGGCGCGGTTGCCTTCCTGCACGACTCGCCGGAGGCCCGCTTCGACGAGCACACCGCCTCCCAGTCCACAATCATGGCGATCCAACTTGGCACTGCGCTGGAAGCTCATCGATTGAATCTGTCCTCTCAAGAAGAACGGCGCCGCGCGATGACTCTGACGGAGATTGCCACTACACTTCACGGGCTTCCAGACACTTCCGCCGTAATGGAGGCTATTTCCGAACGACTGCGTATCTTGCTGCATTCTCCTGCGGTCCTGCTGCTTACGAGTGAGGCGGGGGTCTATCAAATGCGTGCGGTGGCGGCTGAATGCCCGGAAGTGGTGCAGTCCATCCGTAATCGTCATCCGGAGAAAAACCTGCACATTGCAATCGAAATTGCAGAAAGGGCTGTCGCTTCCGGAAAGCGGATCACCGTGAAGATTGACGACCCTTCTCAGCTCGATGAGAAGCTGCCATCTGGCATACTTGTCGCCTCGCCTTTTCGGACGTCACGATCCGACGGCGCCATTCTTGTGTACCCGAGGCGCGATACTGAATTTACGGAAGCAGAAGGCGCGCTGATATCGGCGGTTGCTGGAGTCGGAGCCGTTGCCATCGCCAACGCGGACCTCCACGATACGGCCCGAGGGCAAGCGAAGGAATTGCACGAAATCTTGGAGATATCGACTGAACTGGGATCGGCAGGGAAGCTCGACCAGTTCATGCAGACCTTCGTAGTGCGGGCATCGAGTTTCCTCGGCTTCCGGCGATGTTTCATCGGGTTACTGGAAGGTGATGTTTTCCGTGTGCGGTGGGGAGTTGAGGATGGCCGGTCTCGCCCTGTCGAAATTCCGCTTCCGGAGGGCATCGCTATCCGCACGCTCAAACAGAAGCAGGTGTTTCAAACCGAAGACGCTGCGACTGTCCCGGGGGCGAACATCGAGTTCGTTAACACCTTCAAGATCCATCAACTGCTGGCTGTTCCGTTGATGGGGTCAACGGGCGAACTGCTGGGAATGTTCGGCATGCTCGACCGCGCTCAGGCTGGACCGATCCAGGATGAAGATGTTCGCCGGGCACGAGCGCTCGCAGCTCAGGCTGCGATTGCCTTCGAACTTACCGCGAATCTCCATCAGTCGGAGCAGCACCGCCACCGCGCTGAGGCGCTGGTTGCACTGGCGCTGGACCTGAACACGGTCCTTCATTTGCCTGAGTTTACTCGGAGCTTCGCTCATCGCGCCGTCGATCTTCTGGGCGGACGCGCCGTAGCATTAAGCCTATTTCAGCGCGCGACGCATGAAACGGTACTGCTGCAGGGCGCCTCCGAGATCGAAGACAAGGCGTTGCTTCGCCGGTTTAACCTCGCGCTGGGAGCAGCACTCACGAAGCATGAAACAGATGTCGTATTCGGACCGGCGTCTGATCTGCTGGGGTCCTCACTTGCCTCGAGCCTGGGATGGACGGATTGCACTCTGGTACGGCTGGCGGGGGCGTCGGGAGAACTGATCGGCGTGCTCTGCCTTGCCGATCGCGGCGCCGCGCCTGCCGCCGAGGATCAACAATTGCTGCGCGCCGTCGCCAGTCACGCCAGCATCGCTTTGGAAAATGCGTGCCTGTTCACTCGTATGGAGCAGGCCAACCGGCACTGGGTCGAAGTCTTCGACGCGATCAGCGACTTCATCGTCGTTCACGATGAGGTGCAGAACATTCTCCGCGTGAACCGGCCGCTGGCGGATTTTGTCGGCATCGAACCGGAGCAACTCATCGGGGTCAACATGAGGGCACTCGAGGGGCTCTCTGCTACTGCGTCGCCCCATGCCTGTCCCTTCTGCCGGACCGGTGACGGCCTCGATGAGTACGTGAACAAGATTCTGGAACGTACTTATCTGATTTCGACTTCGCGGATTCACGCCGCGACCAGCGTCCAGATGCAAACCGTCCACGTCTTGAAAGACATCACCGACCGACGCGATGCCGAGCAGCGATATCACGAACTCTCCGACAACATTCAGGAAGGCATCTTCTTCTCGACGCCGCAGGGACGTTTTATCGAAGTCAACGACGCCCTGGTGCGGATCTTGGGCTACGCGAGCCGCGATGAATTACTGCAGGTCGATATCCCCAGCGCGATCTACTTCAATCCTGAGCAGCGCGAGGCACTGGCCAGCGTGATCGAACGTCACGGAGGGTTGCGCAATCACGAAGAGGTACTGCGCCGCAAGGACGGGTCGCCCGTCCATGTGCTGATCAATGGTTTCGCCTTGCGCGATCCGCAGGGCAACGTTCTGCAATATCGAGGACTCCTGCTGGATGTCAGCGGCCTTCGCCATTCACAGACCGAGTTGCAGCGCGAGCGTGACTTCTCCAGCAAGGTCCTGAATCATACTCAGAGCCTGATCCTGGTAACGGATACCGGGGGCGTCATCAGCTACGCTAACCGGCGCTGGGCTGATCTCGGTTTCGAGCAGAGTCACCTCCTTGGCCAATCGTTTTCTGAATTGACCGCTCCAGTCCGCCAAGCCGCCTTGCGCGAGGCAGTGGCTTCCGTTGCCGGCGGACAGCAGGTGGACAATTTCGATATGCAACTCCTGCGCGGGGACGGGCAGACTGGTCAATTCTCCGCAAATCTCAGCCCGATCAGCGGCGATGATGGCCGTGTGAGCAGTGTCGTCGTGGTGATGACAGACGTGACCGACTCGGCGATGCTCCAGGCGAAGTTGATGCACACTGAAAAAATGGCTGCCGTGGGGCAACTGGTGTCTGGGGTTTCTGGGTTTTACTGACCTTTTAGTAGAGAGTCCGGACATTCCTGAGAGCGCCCGCCGCGATCTGCGCGTGATCTTGCAGGAAGCGCAGCGCACCAAGCAGATTGTTCAGAACCTTCTCAGCTTTGCCCGCCAGATGCCGGCGCAGCGCAGGCCGGTGCAGCTCAATGCTATTTTGCGACGCACCGTGCAGTTGCGCGCTTATGACTTTCATTCTCACGACGTTGACATCGTCGAGCACCTGGATGAATCGCTGCCGGAAGTGGTCGGCGACTCCCACCAGTTGCAACAGGTGTTCCTCAACATCCTCAACAATGCGCACGACGCGGTACGCGAAACCGGGCGTCCGGCGCGTATCGAGATCACGAGCGCCCGCAACGGAACGACGGTGGAAGTCTCGTTTCGCGACAATGGTCCCGGCATTACCAACCCCGATCGCATTTTCGATCCGTTCTTTACCACTAAGGAAGTTGGGAAGGGAACGGGGCTTGGATTAAGTATCTGTTATGGAATCGTCCGTGAACATGGTGGGGAAATCGTATGTCACAACAATCTGGACTCTGAGGGAGCAACTTTCATCGTGCGCCTGCCGGCGGCGTCGGAAGCCTCATTCGGAGCCGTAGCGGGAGACTATCCAAAATGACGGAGACAGGAGCGAGATCTGCTTCCGCCCCGGTGCTTCTGATCGAAGACGAACCGGCAGTGATGGCGTATGTCCGCGCCGCTCTGGAACGCAACGGCTACCACGTGGTCACCGCCCAGTCGGGCGCCGACGCGTTGCAGATGCTGGCGAGCGGCAATTTTCAGGGCATCGTCTCGGACATGCGCACTCCGGGCGGCGTCGACGGGGCACAGGTTCACGCCTGGATCGCGAACCATCGTCCCGAACTGGCATCGAAAGTCGTGTTTATTACCGGCGACATTGCGAATGAAGAAACCGTAGCCATCCTGCGAAAGACAGGCGCGCCTTGCCTGGAGAAGCCATTTCGCGTCCAGCAATTTATTTCAGTCGTCGAACAGACCATGGGTCGAGCATCATGAGTGAGGAGTTCCGAGTCCGGTTGCTGGTAGTCGACGATGAGCGGAGTATCCGCAAGCTTTGTATGACCGTCGGCGAATCGTTGGGCTTTATCTGTTGCGAAGCGGAGAGCGGGGAAGCTGCGCTCACACTGCTTGAGGAGGAGCCGGCGCACATGGTGCTCACCGATATGGTCATGCCGCGCATGTCGGGACTGGAGTTTCTCGAACAGGTCAAACGTCTTCTCCCGCGGGCTGCAGTGGCGCTGATGACCGGGCACGGCTCGATTGAGACAGCTGTCCAGGCAATGAAACTGGGCGCATATGATTACATCTCCAAACCTTTTGCACCGCTCGACGAGTTGCGTCTTTTCCTGCGCCGCATGGCGGACAAAGTGCGTCTGGAAGAAGAGAATCAGTATCTTCGCGAGCGCTCCGAGACCGAGACGGCAGTACACGGGATTATCGGGAATTCGGTCGGAATTCAACATGTGCTGCGACTGATCTCGCGTTTGAAAGACACTCGGACCCCAGTACTGATTTCAGGCGAGAGTGGAACAGGCAAAGAGCTGGTGGCGCGCGCGCTGCACTACCGCGGCACGCTCGCCAAACGTCCATTCGTAGCCGTCGATTGCGGGTCGCTCGTTCCGACCCTGATCGAGAGTGAACTCTTCGGCTACGAAAAAGGAGCGTTCACGGGCGCATTGCACTCCAAGCAGGGACTACTCCAATCGGCCGATTCGGGCACCATCTTCCTCGACGAAGTCGGCGAGTTGCCGCTTGAAATGCAGGCCAAGATCCTGCGCTTTCTGCAGGAGAAAGAAGTCCGTCCGGTGGGCAGCAATCAGAAAGTGAAAGTGGACGTGCGCATTATGGCCGCCACCAACCGCGATCTGGAAACCGAATACTAGAAGGGAACATTCCGCAAGGATCTTTATTTCCGCCTCAACGTTGTCACGATTCACCTGCCGCCCTTGCGCGAGCGCCGATCCGACATTCCGATTCTCGCGAACTGGTTTCTGGAGCGACTCGCGCCTGAACGCAATGCCTCGGTCACCAGCGCCGCCATGAAAGCCCTGCTCGCCTACGAGTGGCCGGGCAACGTCCGCGAGCTCGAAAATTGCCTTGAGAGAGCAGTTGCGCTCGGCGACCAAAAGTTAATCGATCTGAGCGATCTGCCTCCGTCGATTGCACGATTGGAAGCGCCGGAGAAAGCGACAAGGTTTGAGATGTCAGCCTCAGCCGACCCTACGACCACCGATTTGGAAGACATCGAGCGGGCCACGATTCGACGCGTGTTCGCTCAAGTGAATGGCGACAAGGCGCTGGCAGGGAAGATGCTCGGGATTAGCCGGGCTACGCTCTACCGCAAGCTGAAGCGATACAACATCGGGCTGCGAGAACAGCCGAATAGCGCTACCCTGCAATAGCGTCCTCCTCGCCATTTTAGTAACAGAGCCCCATTCCCTCACCCCGATTTCGAGGCCGCAGCGGCTAAGTACTTGGCTTCGAAGGGCTTCTTTTTATTCAGAAACCATTCTTCAAAGTATCGTCTCGACAAAAACGAAACCCCTACCGCGAGACCCCCCGCTAAAACGAACCTTAACAGGACCAGTTCGAATCGTTCCTCCGTGGGCAGCAGCTTCGGCCAAAATCGCTTCGCCAGAACGTCATAGATCGAGAAGAGGGTGATGTGGAAAAGATAAAGCCCATAGCTGATGTATCCGAAGAACTTCAATCCTGACCACTGCACCAGACGGCTCCAGCCACTGGTTCCGATGAGTAGAAATAAGAGCAGCAAGCCGCCGAAGAAAATCCCGGCAAACGTCAGTTGGAAGACGGCTACAACCAGCGAGCGTATTCGGCCGAACCGAAAAATCCCGTAAGGAGCACCCACAGCCCCCATAACGACTCCGACGATCAACAACCCCACGCATATCCGGCAAGCCACTGTTCTTGATTGTGATCGCACGAGAATCGCCAACACACTGCCAGCCGCCAAGTTATCGATGACAAACCAGGTATAGAAGTGCAGTCCACCTCCGCTTGTGTGACCTAGTCCAAACCAGATGCCTCGAAGAATCGGAGGTGCAATACAAAGCCCCGATGCGAGGGCCGCCAGTTGCCTCTGGCTCAAGCGGCGTACGATCAGGGGCCAAACGGAATAGTAGTGCTCTTCGACCGAAAGCGACCACAAAGGTCCGTAGCTCGCCACTACGCCGAAGATGCTGGTAAGGTTCGAAAGAAATACGACGTTCAACAGAAAATAGGATCGAGTGCTCCAGCCCAGAATGAGTTGGATCAGCAGCAGCGAATAGTAAATCGGAAGAATGCGCAAGGCGCGGCGCAGGTAAAAGCGGCCGAAGTAGTTCGCATTTTCCTTGGAGTCAAGCAAGATTCCTGTGATGAGAAAACCCGACAAAACAAAAAAGAGATTTACCCCGAGCCATCCACCGCTGCTCAGTTGTACAAAAACTTGCCCCGCTCGCGAAAAATGCCACTTCCCATACGACCACGAAAAGCCGTGGTAATAGACGACCAACAGAATTGCAATGCCTCGTATCGCGTCCAGTTCGGGCATGACCGAACGCACCAATCCGCGGTCCGAAGGCAGACTATATTCAGCAGCCACGATGAAACTGTGAGGCAGGCGGTCAGAACCTGTCAATCTTTCAAGATCTTGATTTCCCCTTGAGCTTTTGAACTCCCAGAAATTCAATTGTTGGTCCAAACGATTTGAGACAGCCGTCTCAGCATGAGACAAGCGATCCGACAAGCTTCGAAACCTAACGCCAGACTCCTGATTATGCCTGCGACAACTTCTTTGTTCTTCGTGGCTTGTCCATTAGACCCTGACCTCTCAGTTTTTGGCGTACACCGTGCACTCTCACTCACCGATAGAGCAGAGCGGGCCTCCTCGCAGCTCTTCCTAACCGGGAATAGAGAAGGCTCGTCTGCTTCAATGCTCAGGGATTTGAGGTCTTCGTGCCCAACCAGGCAACTGCTGCTGCTCGCGCTCTCCAACCCGAACTCGTGGGAAGACTGGCCAAGTTCTTTCCGCAGGCGACTCCGGTCCGGATCCCTGTCATGCTTAGCCGCTCGGAAGGCGCTGGCAAAGAGAAGTCGTCGTTCGGCGAAACCGTGATTGAGTTTGGAACCCCCTCTGAAGTTCTATTTGCCATCGACAGTCCGCTGGAATTTGCCGACCGCGTTCTACTAGAAAGCAAAGACGGCTCGTTTCGAGCGGAAGCCTCCGTGGTGGCTGTTCAGTACCATACGAACCGGACGGTGGTTGCCGCCCGCTTCCTTAAGAATGTTCCCAATTGGATCGTGAAATCATGACACCATCTGCCACTACATCGTTGGAAGAACAGTGGCCGCAGCTGTGTGCGCTGCAGCCCATTTACTCGGCCCTAGTCAAGGAATTTGTGATCGACGTGCCGGCCAGCGCGCTGATCGATGACCACCAGTCGCCATCGCAAGAAGCCATGGAACAGACAGTAGCCTGGTTCTCGCAGGTGGATGGACATATTCAAGTTCATCAGCTGCGGCAGTTTCTGCAAACCACTACGCTGGCGAATGAGGCGGTGCTGCGCGATCTGCTCACGCATCATTTGCACAAGTCCGTGAAGGCGTCGAGCGACCGCGACAAGGTGGACTTTCTCCTCGTCCAGTATTTCTCGCTATGCGCGCCGTCAGGACTGGAAGACTCCGACCTGGACCTGGAATATGTGGCGCAGGTTCTCGAGCCGGTACTAGGTCCGCAGGAGCCGAAACTCCCGATCTGGCTGAACACCCTCGACACGCTGATGCAGTCAGCTACCAAGTGCAAGCGACTCAGTGAGCTTCTTCACAGCGGTGTGCTCGAACAGGGACGGAAACTCAAGACGCAGGGTGCCGACCGTTATTACGACCCGGCTGCGATGGTGGCATTTGCCCGCTTCAGTTTCATGACGCGCCGGGTATTCTTTCGCTTGATGCATGATGACTTGAACGCGATCCTTGACGGCTTGCGCGAGCTGGAAAAACGAGGCGTGGCTACCCTCGATTGCCGCCGCGCAAGTGATGTTCCACGCCGAATACTCTTCGGGACAACCGTTGCGCATGCTGGTCGATCTGAGGGCCGCGGTGGATGAGGCGCTCCAAGGCGGTGGAGCTCGGAAGGGCGCGACTCGTGCCGCGGGCGCTGCGTCCAAAGGAACGGGTGGCGGAAAGCAAAGCTAGTTCGCACTCGCAACCATGAAACTGAATCGTCCTACTGTGCTAATTCTTTCAAGCGATCCAGCCTTCTCCCGGCAACTGACCGAGAGCTGGGCAGAGGGTGGCGAAGCGCCGGAGTTCGTTCAGATAGCGGAAGATCTGTGCGATGAACTTCAGCGGGACACCTACGATCTGGCGATTGCCGATGCAGTGAATCCGGAGAAGCGCGCGAATCTGAGACAGGCGTTGGTGGCCGCTGGGAAGCCCGGCATCTTGATCCATTCCGATCCCGATGATGCTCATAACATTCACGGGCCGATCATCGAATTGCGCCGCGCCTCCAATTCATGGCCGATGATGCCGACCCTGCTGGGACGAGAAATCTTATATCGCGGTCAGGCCGAAGCGCGAGCGTCCCATGCTGCCAAACTTCAAGCTGTCGCCGACGCAGAGGCGACGCTCGGTCGCTACATGGTCGAGATGCATTCCACTGTTAACAACGCGCTGACCTCTGTTCTCGGTAATGCCGAGTTACTTCTGCTGGAGCCCGGACTGCCCGCGCCCGTAATGGCGCAGGCTGACACGATTCGCAACATGGCTCTGCGCCTCCATGAAGTCTTCCAGCGCTTTTCTTCCATCGAGAAAGAACTCAGCGTGATTGCCCGTGAGGCGAGCAAGAGCACGCTGGCGCGCGCCGCCGTCAACGGCTTCTAGTCGCGAGTCCCGCAGCCACCGCTCTCGAGTCCACTTTCAAATCCAAGCGTTACAGCGCTCAACACGAGCTATCCGGCCTGCAAACTCTTCGCTGAGAGGTATCATGGCCGACATGTTCTCGAATAAGGCTGTTAATCGAAGATCTGCTCTGGCAACTCTCGGTTCCGCCGGTTTAGGATTGCTGGCTATGCAATGGGCGCCGGCTGATGCCATGGACTTCCACAAAGAGTCGCTGGGCAAGATCCTTCCAAAATTCAACGACAAATCGCGTGAACAGATACTGCGCCTGCTGCAAGCGCCCGATTTCAGCGGGCACATTCCGGCGTCCGAAGCGACTCTCCTTGCCGCGAGCGAGCGGAAGACCGTCGAGAGACTCATGGTCGACCTGCTTCCACTCGCGCGAACTTATGCTCGTCCGCCAATCTCAAATTACCTGGTGGGAGCGGTGGCGTGTGGGATCAGCGGGAACCTCTATCTAGGCGCGAATATAGAAATCCCCGGACACTCCCTCGGCTTCTCGGTGCACGGCGAACAGTTTGCTCTGTCGAACGCCTACATGCATTCCGAGCAAGGGATTACCGCGATTGCAGTAACGGCGGCCCCCTGCGGCCATTGCCGGCAGTTTATGAATGAACTAGCGCCGTCGGGGGATATTCAAGTCTTGATTGCGGACAGTCCGGCCGTGAAACTTACCGCTCTGTTGCCGATGGCTTTTGGTCCGAAAGACCTCGGCTTCAAGGACGGCGCCCTTCCGGTGAAAGAGGTAAATCTGGCGCGCCCGAAGGGGCAGCCCGACGATATGACGCTCACTGCGCTCGATGCCGCGCGCAAGTCGTATGCGCCATACACCAAGGCACACTCGGGAATTGCGATGGGGACGAAGTCCGGTCGCGTCTACAAGGGTGCTTACATTGAGAACGTGGCCTTCAACCCAAGTCTCTCGCCCCTGCAGACGGCTCTCGCAGCGTTGATCGTGGCTGGCGAGGACATGGCAACCATCACACGAGTGACATTGGTCGAATTGTGGAACGCAAAGATCAGCCAGAAGAGCGTTTCCGAGGCTGCTTTAACAGCAGTAGCTCCCGCGGCCGTGCTGCAAGTGGCGCAGACAAAGATGGCAGTCTAGTCTCGAGCGAGAGGGTCACGCTTATTTTCTACCCACATCGCTGGACTGCCATCGATTTGACGACAATGAAGTGGCTTGATCTGCGCTTCACCGTAATCTAAGGACGACTAAGGCTTATTTCCCGGTGCCCGATAATGCAACCGAATGCGGGCTGCCGATGGCATTATCGAAAATCTTCAATGTCCCACTGCGGGGACCGAGTTGCGTGGGCGTGAAGTTAATAGGAATGTTGCAAAAACCACCCGGCGGGATGCCTTTTGCGCATCCGTTCTTTTTGATCGCAAAATCGCCCGTAATGGAGAGATTGCCTACCACGATCTGCACCGGCCCGGTGTTGCTAATCACGACTTTTTTCGCATTGCTGGTCGTCCCCACGAAAACCTTGGGGAATACCAGAGAGGGCGTCACGGTTGCGGTAGAACTCATGCCGTCGCCGTTGACTCCAATGCTCGCCGAGTAAGTGCGTCCGTTGGTCAAGGACTGCAGGGAGAAACTTGCCATCAGATCGCCGGTCTTGATGTTCATCCGATAGACGTTGCCTTTCCCCAACTGCGTGCGGCTGTCGTAAAAGGAATTGATAGTCCAGAAGCTGACTCCATCGGGATCGAGCGCGAAGCTATCTGCATTAGCTGGAACCTGATAGGCGAAGCCCTGCCTGTAGGGAAGGCATCCCGCACAGGGCGGCACCCAATGCCGAATTGCGCCCAAGGTCTGAGTCAGGATACTGTTATCCGGTAGCACCCTCACATTTCGCGCCAGGGCATCGACGGCGATGTCCGGCCCTTGCGTCCGGCTGACGATATCGAAGGTCTTCACGTCGCCATTGGAGGCACTGTAGTAAATCGTGCGCTGGTCGGGCGCCATGTCGATCCACTGCGCACCACCCGCCACGGTGAAACTGGAGACATTCCCGGCAGGATCTATCTTGAGAATTGTTCCTTGCCCGAGATAGATATTCCCCTGCGTGTCATGAGTGATCGACACGGGTGAGTTGAATGGACCCCGATTGGAAAGCAGGTGACCGGAGTTATCAAACTCCAAAACATTCCACGACTGCGTTTGGAAACGGGCGCTAATGATGTGGAAATGATCGGCGCCATCAAAAGCCATGCCTGTCAGACATGCATTCTGGGTAGGTCCATGGAACGCCGTAACAAATTGTCCCGTCGGGCTGTACACGTCGACTTCATCTTGCTGGGTGTTCTGCAGCGAGCCGTCGCAGATTCCAACATAAAGATTTCCAACCTGCGCCTGCGCGCCGACGATGGTCGACATGGCGCAAATCAGGGCAACTCCCATTGCCGTTCCGAAATGTAGTTTCAAGGAACACCTCCGACGGAACACACGCGTCAACTGCCACGCTGTGTCACGCTTCACTGCTTGCCATGTTGGATGCGCGAAGTATGCAGTTACTACGACTTGCACTAACGGACACCCTTTTTGCGCTGCTCGCTGCCGATAGTGCACGCTCAATACCAATTATTCCCGAATTGGAACACAAGCACGGAGCGGGGTAAATGCTGGAAGTGGGGCGCCTTCAAGCGATTACAAGCCG
>QIAJ01000253.1 GCA_003225495.1 Acidobacteriota bacterium | reverse complement strand
TTCCGGTTCCGCTGCCCCCGCGGCCGACATGGCCGGACTGCGCGTTGACGAGAACGACTGAGGCTTCTCGACATCGTCCATCAGTCTTGAACCGGAGTCAGAAACGGCGCTCGACCGCGAGCCCGCACCCATGCCCGCAGTCGCGGCACGGCTTTGACCGGCTGGGGCCGGCGCTTCCGGCTTTGCAGACGGTTGAACAGGCGCCCAGTCGTCGGAAAGGTCGGACTCCGGCGCCTTGGAAACGGGCGCGATGAACTTACTGGCCGCGGCTGCGCGGGCTGATGGAGGGACCGCCGCCTTGGCGGCTGGAGCTGCTTTCTTCGCCTCGCTTCCGCCAGCCTTCTTGTTTTCTTTGCACTTTTCAAGATCATCGACCAGTTCGCGCGCTGTTTGGTACCGCTCCGCCGGATCCTTAGCGAGAGCTTTCATGATCAATGCGCTGACGCCAGGTTGGATCTTGGGATTCAGCGATGATGGAGAGGGTGGCATTTGTTCAGCGATCTGAGCTGCCAAAGCCGCTGGATCGTCCGCCTCGAAGGCCCTACGATCCGTGACCATCTCGTAGAGCACAGCGCCCCATGTAAACAGGTTGGACCGCAAGTCGAGCGCATCGCCTCGTACCTGTTCGGGCGAAGCATAGGGCAACAATCGGCCCAGGCCGTTTCCGGACTCCGCGCCAATCAGACTCATATTGGAGATGCCGTAGCCCAGAATCTTGACCAGTCCATCCCACTGGACCATGACTTTTGCCGGCTCCAATGAATGGTGCACGACTCCTTTGGCGGCAGCTGCATCCAGGCCTGTGCAGACTTGACGAGTAATATCGAGCAGATCCCAGATCGAGAAGCCTTCTTTCCGGGTGAGCATGGTCGCAATGCTGTTTCCTTGCACGTACTCCATCGCGGCGCAGAACTGGCCGTCGATCTCCCCCGCGCCATAGAGCGCGGCGATATTGGTGGTCGCCAGCTCTCGCGTGGTTTCGCCCTCGGCAATGAGAGTGTCCACGAACGCAGACGAACGCTCTCCCAGCGGCTCAAGATTCTGCGTCTTGAGCGCCACGGTCTGATTGGTTTCCGTGTCCGTCGCCTTATAAATCAAAGCAGTATCGGACTTGGAAAGCTCACTCTGAATTTCGAAACGGCCAAACATCATCGCCATTGCAGTCGCCTCGCGGTGACAGCCGCACGACACCCTTGATTATGGAATTTGGCCAACACTGGGGGAGAGACGCAACTAGGATAACGCGGTGAAACCAGAGACGAGAGTTACGAAAGTACTTGAAAACCGGGTCAGGAAGCGGCGGCCCCCGCAGAGTCCGAACGCAGCCACTCCTCCACCAGGCGCCGGACTTTGGCTCCCTCCGGCCTCCTTCGAACCGCATCGAGAATCGCCAGATGGGCACGATCACCCGACCCACGGAAGCAGACCCAATAGGGGACACAAATTTCCCCTGAGACTGGAGTTGCCTCGATCTTCAGGTCGCGGACTCGGAAAAACCCTTGCGTGAAGACCATGCGGCGCACCTTGGCGATTAACCGCTCTTCGGCCTGCGCTGCATTGAGTTCGGCAGGGAGAACGTTGCGAGTCTGCAGGGTAAGCAACTGATCATCTGCCGCAACCGACGGCAACTGATACAGGTCGAGAACACCACGCACCGCGTCCATGGCGAACGTCTGAGTCTGCTCCCGGCCGCCGCTGCGAATCCTTACCTCAAAAAGACGATACGGGATATAAAACTCTGCCAATGATCGAACCGGACCGCGGATCAATTCGACCGCACCGTTCAGGACGCCATTCGTAAAATGGCGAATCGCTTCTTCGCGTGTCACATTGGCTTTCAGGCTGCGGATGCGCGTACTAGTGCCCTCTCCAGTCATTTCTTGATGGACGGCAGAAATGGCGATGAAGGGTTCGCTGTGAATGTGGCAGTAATCTCGCGCGCCCGCTTTGAAGACCGCTGCATGAAATCGAGGATCGTCTCCAGCTGTTCGTCACTGTAATTTTCCAGCAGGCTTGCGAATCCTTGCCGAATCGAACCAAACACGTTTTCGCCTCCCGCGAGTCGTTCCCGAACGGGCTCCACCATGACTCGCCGGCGATCTTGCGCATCGCGGACTCGCCGCACTAGTCCTTTTCTCTCGAGCCGATCGAGCAGACTCGTAACCGAGGCCGTGGCCAGACCGGTGTATCCGGCCACCTCTCCAGCCGTGACTCGACCGAGACGCATCAGGGTATCGATGGTTTTCGTGTCCGTGGCAGTGAGGCCGGCGCGCTCGGCAATCGCAGTATGTAGCAGCACGGTAGCGGCACTGTTCTCGCGTCCCGCCATGAGAATACCTTCAACCAAATCCCGCCGCCGCAAACCTGGCGCCGCCTTTTTGGTTTCACTTCGACTTGACACGGAATTCCGCTCCGGATATTATCTCGGTGCATCGAGATATATGGCAGATCATAATACAATATAGCGTGGAAGTTGTGTCACGGTAACGATGAATCGCAGTGCTTGAGTGTAGCGGCTTTGAAAACACCGATTGGTCAAATCGCAGAAGCAAAAGTTGCGGTTGTCCAGTTGTCCCCCGGCGCTTCGTGCATTATTCTGGAACCGTTAATTTACAGGACTCGTAACTTTTCTCAGCTTTTCTGTTTCATTACCTGGTGAGCTTCCCGGAGTCTGATCGGCATGACCCTAACCCGCTTTGTCACCAAGAGTGCTTTTCGCAACAAGCGCCGCAGTGTCTTGACTGTGATCAGCATCACTTTTTCTCTGGTGTTGCTGACGCTCATGATGACGGTGTGGCACAGCTGGTACATCGACAAGGGAAGCACGGAGTCGGCGCAGCGACTGATCACCCGCCACCGCGTTTCTCTGACCCAATCCCTGCCAGAGTACTACCGGGAGAAGATGCGTACCGTCCCCGGAGTGGTGGCGGTTGCTCCCACGCAATGGTTTGGTGGCTTGTACAAAGACGAAAAGCCGGAGAATTTCTTCGCACAGTTTGGAACCGATCCCAACGAGATTTTTAAGATCGCTACCGATTTCAAGATTCCCGACGATCAACTGGCGGCTTGGCAGAAGGATCAGGCGGGCGCCGTGGTCGACAGCGAACTCGCCAAGAAGTTTGGCTGGAAAATCGGCGACCGTATAGTTATCAAGGGAACGATCTTCCCTGTAAATCTTGAACTCAACATCCGCGGGATCTTTACCGCGCCCCAGCCGACGATCACCGTCTACTTCAACTTGAAATATCTGCAGGAAGCGGTTCCCTTTTTCAAGGGACACTCAGGCACGTTCAACATTCTGGCCGACTCGCCCGATGACGTTCCAAAGGTTGCGGCCGGCATCGATGGAATGTTCCGTAATTCGCCCGAACCGACAAAGACAGAGAGTGAGAAGGCTTTCCAACTGAGTTTCATCAACAGCATCGGCAACGTGAAAGCCTTTATTCTGAGCATCTGCCTGGCAGTGGTCTTCGCCACTTTGCTGGTGTCGGCCAACACGATGGCGATGTCGATCCGCGAACGTACTCGCGAGGTCGCCGTTCTGAAGACTCTGGGATTTACGCGGCAGTCAATTCTTGGGCTGTATATCGGAGAAGCAGTGACCGTAACACTAGTTGGCGGAGTTCTTGGTTGCCTTCTGGCGGTTGTATTGATAGCCGGCATAAAGCAGGTTCCCGGAATGGGCTTCTTTTTTCTCGGGATGAAAGTGACGTGGTCCACCTACGTGCTGGCAATTGTTATTTCTGGCCTGGTGGGACTGCTGAGCGCGCTTTTTCCCGCCTATCATGCCGCCAAGATCGGCATCGTGGACGGCCTGCGGCACATTGGGTAAGGCACATACAAGTATGGCGATCCCCATCAGCTACAACATCCGTAATTTGAAGCTCCGCAAGGGTCTCACCATCATGACAGCGCTCGGCATTGCGCTCACGGTGACCACCGCAGTTTTTCTAATGGCCCTTTTGGCAGGACTTAAAAAAGCATTTGTCTCCAGCGGCGATCCACTGAACGTGCTCGTGATGCGCAAAGGCTCGACGGCCGAGCTTTCCGGCGGTTTCGATGCCTCACTCTTCGGCACATTGAAAACCTTGCCCGGTATCGCGACTGACAATCAGGGGCAACCGATTGCGTCCGGAGAGTGGGTTGTGGTCGCCGTCTTGCCGAGAAAAGATCGCACGGGTGAGGTCAATGTGTCAGTCCGAGGCATTATGCCTGCCGGGCTAACCCTGCGTCCCAACGCAAAATTGGTCGAAGGCCGGTGGTTTACGACCGGACAGCGCGAAGTGGTAGTCGGCAAGTCAATTCATGATCGTTTTTCCGGAACGCAAGTGGGCGACATGTTGGACTTCGCCAGAGGTCAGTGGAAAGTTGTAGGCGTCTTTAATTCCGGAGGAACCGCCTACGATTCGGAAATCTGGGGCGACCTCAACCAGGTTGCCGCCGATTTCGACCGACAGGGAGGTCTCGGCTCCGCGTATTTGAGGGCAACAGATGCGATCGCCGCGGATGCGCTCAAGAACCGCGTCAGCGATGACCAGCGGCTGAAGCTCGAAGGCCATCTCGAAACCGAATATTACGAGAAGCAGACCAGTTCCGGCGGAGCCATCAAGTACATCGGCTTCGTAGTCGCCTTCATCATGGCGGTCGGCTCCAGTTTTGCCGCGATGAATACCATGTACGCGGCTGTCGCTTACCGTTCCCGTGAGATCGCTACTCTTCGCGTCATCGGATTTTCGCGGCCCAGTATTCTCACATCGTTTGTGTTGGAAGCGCTGCTGTTGTCACTGCTCGGCGCCATTGTAGGAATTGTGCTGATGCTGCCGTTCAACGGTATGAGCACCGGCATCGGTAACCAGGTAACTTTCAGCGAAACCGTGTTCAGTCTTCAAATGACATGGTCGGTCGTACTGGTCGCGATTGTTTTTTCGCTGGTGATGGGGTTGCTCGGAGGATTCTTCCCAGCATGGCAC
>QIAJ01000060.1 GCA_003225495.1 Acidobacteriota bacterium | reverse complement strand
CCTTATGTCGGAACAGAAGACGCGTGCCATCCTGCTCGACATCGAAGGGACGACCACTCCCGTCGAGTTCGTCTATGAAATTCTCTTCCCCTTTGCACGCCTGCACGTCGCAGAGTTCATCCGGCAGCACTACGAGTCCGAAGAAGTGCGCGCCGACATCGAAGCGCTGAGGGCGGAGCACTGCGCCGACGCCGGAAGTGTGAACAATCCCCCCGACTGGCGTGAGGATTCGTCTGACTCCTTGTTGGAGTCGGCGACCTTGTACGTTCATTGGCTGATGGATCGAGACCGAAAATCCGTGGCGCTGAAATCGCTGCAAGGGAAGGTCTGGGAAGGGGGCTATCTCAGCGGACGTTTGCAGGGCCAAGTCTACCCGGACGTGCCCGTCGCCTTCACGCGCTGGCGGGGCCAGCAAAGAGCCATTCACATTTTTTCGTCGGGCAGCGTCCTTGCTCAAAAACTACTCTTCGCTCACACGACGCATGGCGATCTGACCGAGCACATCAGCGGCTACTTCGACACCACCACGGGCGCAAAGACGGATGCGACCAGCTACCAGTCCATCGGCGAAAAAATTAACTCGCCCGTGGCGGAAGTCTTGTTCATCTCAGACGTGGACGCCGAGCTTGACGCCGCGCGCGTTGCAGGAATGCAGACGGCCCTCTGCGTGCGGCCAGAAAGCTCCGAGTCGGAAACCTCAACGCATCAGATCGTGCGCACGTTCGATTGTATCTTCCCGTAGGCAGACCGCCTCGTCAGTCAGTCGGAAAGGCGGCGACGACTTCGAGCATGACCAGCGCCCCCGCCGGAAGCGCGGCGGCGGCGAACGCCGTGCGTGCGGGCAACGGCGTTATGCCGAGGCCTGGAAGCCAGGCGGAGTAGATCACATCCACGGCTTTGAAATCCTTGATGTCCGTCGCGTCAACGTTCGACAGCATCCGGCGTGTTTGTGCTTCGAGTCCCTCTTCAAGTTTGCCGGTGGCAGGGTCTCGACCCGTCTGTCCGGTTACGAAAACGAGATCGCCCGTGCGAATGGCCTGCGAGTACGTGCCGGTGGCGGGTGGGGCCGCGTCAGTTTTGATCCGAGTCTTGTTAACCATCTGACTTGATCCTTATCAACAAAGGGTGCGGGCGAACGTCCGAGTCCTATCCATCTATCCGCTCCGCCTTGAGCGGGATCTCAAATTTGACCTTGACCGGCCCTCCGCCGAGCGGCGCTAAATCGAGGAGCTGCGTCTGGCCGGGATAGATGATTTGTAGCAGAACGACGTTGGTGGGGTTCGAGAATTCAAGGTCGAAGTAGTGAAACTCCGTGATGTTTGAGCAATAGACCCAGAGATTATTCTGGCCGCGTATCCACTCGCGGAAGCCTGCGCTCTCCATCGGCTCAGTGCGGATGTCGAGGGGGACTTCGGTCAAGATTTTTTTTGTCAACTCGAAATTCTCGAAAGCGTACTGCCAGCTCTGCTCGTAGGGGCGTTTGGTGGAGCCTCGCGCACGAGGCAGGCACCCCCTCTGCTTCATGCAGATGTTCTCCCGCACGAACTGTTCTTCTTCGGTCTCGGCTTCGTAGTCGCCTGCCGTGAGCCGACCGAGGAAGTGTTCGACATCTCGGCTCGTCGTAAACAGGCGTCGGATGATGCGAAAGTATGTGACGGCGGTGGGATTGACATCGAAGATCGTCAGCCGCGTGGGCCGCCAGAGCGGAATGAGGTTGAGGCCGTACAGGCCGCCGACGACGCTAATCATGTGGATGTTTTCGCGCCTGTGCGGAGCAACGCCTTCGTAGTGAGCCTTGATCTCCGCGAACTCGCCGAAAGACCCGTCCTGGTAGCCGTCGTCGGTGCCGTAGAAGACGTTCTCCGGGTGGCCGTGGTACATCTCCCGATTGAAGGCCCTAGGTGCTTCTGATGTCACGTTTTCTCCTCTTTGGCGGTTCCTGAGTGAAGCTTTATCCTCGGCAGCTTCCGGGTGAAGACTGCCCCTGTGACGGCGTGCATGCGTCACGAGTCATTGAGACTTTGCAAAGAGTCGTCATCCCAAGCCGGTTTGTAGAGCTGTTTGTCAAAGTACCGCAGCCGTTGCGACCATTGCTCTCCGATAGATGCGTCCGGGGGCGCGTGTGATTCCAGACGGCTGTAGGTGATGCACACGGTTTGCGCGATCACCGTATAGGTGACCGACTTCGTCGCGCCGACTCGCGGCAAACGGGCGTCTAACAGTAGTCCGCCGACCTGCTGCCTCACGGATTCGATGCCGTCTACGTACTCCACCAATCCGTCCCCCGTCCCCCGCAGAAAAATTGTTCCCACAGCGTACTTGCGTTCCCACGGCCCGTCAAAACAACCGTCCACCGCCACCCTTGCCCACGCCAGGTAGGGGTCAATGTCGTAGGCGAACGCAAGCATCGGGCCGATACGCGCGCCCGCCGGTCTGAGCGTGGCGTCGGTGAAGCTGACTCCTCCCTTTTCGAGCAGGAACCCTTCCATGTGAGTCATGGCGTTTCCGACCGACAGCGCCCGAACCGCCTTCAGACCTTGTTCGATGAACTCCCGGAACGGGTCGCCGCTGATGTCGCGCGGCATCACGCACGTCCACTGCACCTGCGGATTCTCCAGCGCTTCCAGAATTGACGGACGGTAGCAGCAGACCGAGTGGAACCGCGGCTCGTTCGCAATCGTGAACGTGTCTATGCAGAGTTCCTGGCCGCGCAGGTAGTCTTCGGCCAGGACGACACTCTCCGGCGAAGGCCGCATCAATTCGAGCGCCAGTTCGAGTTGTTCGACGTTGCGAATGCACAAGGTCGCCAAACCGCCGCTTCCGCTCAGAGGCTTCAGCACGAAAGGGAAATCAACCTCGTCGGCAAACCGTCTGGCGTCGTCGTCGTTGTTTATCAAACGGTCACGAGCTGTCTTGATCCCGGCCTGCTCAAGAACCCGTTCCAGGCATGACTTATCGAGCGCACGGCGAACTGTGGACACGCTCATGCCTCGCAGGCCGAGAGACTCGACGGCATGAGCCACCGACTCAAGCAACGTCTCTTGCGTCGTGACGATCTGCTCCAGCGGGCCGTGCTTCTCGACAAGCCCGCGCGCGGCATCAATCAACCGACCGGCGTCGTGAATGTCTTCAACGCAAACAAGATCGGCGAAGACATCGTCTCCGCCATCGTGGGGCAGGCTCTCGCAGATGCCGAGCAAGCGGACGCTGTCGAGTTTTTTTATCGCACGCGCGCTACGCAGGCTTTCTCCGACGAGATGGCGGGAGACGAAGACGATCATGCGCGTCGCCTCTCGCTTAAGCGTCGTCTCTTGCTGTGGCAAGCTCACGCGGTAGCCCCTTCGGTAGTGGCGAGACGGCGGGCGCGAAGTTGTGTCTCGCGGGCCTGCTTGTCATAGAGCGCATACTGAATCAAATCACGACCTGATGAGTTGACATCTTGTTCCGAGAGCGGCTCGACGCCGTGAAACGAGATGTCGGAGCGCAGGAATGCCAGCAGCGAATTGGGCTTGTAGGGTGCGGTCTTCACTCTGACGAAATCCTCAAAAGGATAATGTGTGCTGTTCGGACAGGTGAAGCCGAGCCGCTTCGGGCGGTAAAGCGAAGTCCCCAGATGTGCGGCGCTTTCATCCGGCGCGAGATAGAACAGCAACACCACAAGCTTCGTGTGTAGGTCAGAGTGCGGCCCAAGAAAATATCCGGCCCGGTGACGTATAAGCTGAGACTCCACTGAAACCGACGGCCATGATTTTTTCTCGCCGAATCGTGCGCGCAGCGGCTCGGCAAATGAGTCGAGCACGGCCCGTGCTAAATCGGGGCCGAGGCACCATTCGTCGAAGCTGTCCCAGAAGTCCTTGAGCTTGTCAGGTAACGCCTCAGTCCAGCCCGCGTTCAAGTCTCTTTGGTCCCTATGCCGGAAGTGATCGAGCTTAAGATCGGTCACCGCAAACAGGTTTTGATAGACGGCGCTTCCGGGCAGATGGCTGAGGAGCGCACGATAGAACTCGTCGGGGAAGATGTTCTCAAGGTAATAGTGCGGGTAAGGCTCCGGCACGACTTCCGCCGCGCGCAGTTGCTCGACGACGTGTGCAAGAGGATTCGCCGGTAAGCTCGATTTTTCCGCCATCAGCAATCCCCTTCAGCATCGCGGATGAGCGGTATGACATCGCGACCGAAGATAAGCATCTCGTCGAGCTTCGGCCAACCAGAGATGATGAACTGACTGACGCCGATGCGCTTGTACTCAAGGAACGTCTCCGCCAGTTCTTCCGCAGACCCCAACAGCGTGATTGCCGACGATCCATAATACGGCACCAGCCCGGCCCACAGGTGTTCGTTCAACCAACCGACATCATCCGCGGCGGCTAGGGCTTGCTTCAGCGTCTGTGAATCGCTTCTGGAGAGAATTCCCCG
>QIAJ01000058.1:7200-10344 GCA_003225495.1 Acidobacteriota bacterium | reverse complement strand
AACACTTCGCATACTTCGATCCTGACGGGACTTCTTCCGAGCGTGCATGGGGTTACGGATTTTGGCGTTCCGCTGTCGCCGCAGCACATTACCTGGGCCTCCCTACTCAAGAAAAAGGGATATCAGACCGCGGCTTTCATCGGTGCGGTGATTCTTGACAGCAGCACTTTGGCTCCGGGACTTGATCAGGGATTCGATTTCTATGACAACTTCCCTGCCAAGACGGAGAGCAAAGAGCGCTTCGGGCGCGTGGAGCGGCGCGGTATGGAGGTGGTTCAGCACGCGGAGAGTTGGCTGGCGAAGCGCCGTACTGGCCCGCGCTTCGTTTGGGTACATTTGTTCGATCCGCATGATCCGTACGAGCCGCCGGCGCCTTACTCGCAGAAATACAAAGATCCGTATGATGGCGAAATCGCTTACGCCGACTCGGCGCTCGGTAACCTAATCGAATTCTTAAAAAAGACGGGCGCGTATTCGAACGCGATCGTCGTGGTGGTGGGGGACCATGGCGAGGGGCTCGGTGAGCATGGGGAGGAGACTCACGGTCTCTTTCTTTATGACTCGACGCTGCATGTGCCAATGATTCTCAAGATGGCGGGAGCTCCCTCTCCTCGTGGAGTTGTGATTGACGCTCAGGTGCGCACCACTGATATTCTCCCGACGGTTTTGTCTCTTACCAAAATTCCCGCACCTCCGGAATTGAATGGCGAGTCGATGATGCCGATTATCAAGCGCGCAGAAGCAGCCGAGCATATTTTGTTTGCCGAGACGGATTATCCCCTGCGTTTTGGATGGGCTCCTTTGCGGGCGCTGCGAACTGGAGACGCAAAGTTAATCGAAGCGCCCCGTCCGGAGCTTTACGATCTGAAGGCTGATCCGGCGGAGGCGAAGAACTTATATTCCGCAGACAGCGATCAGGCGCAGAGCTTGCAGGCGGAGCTGGCGAAATGGAAAACGAAGGCCGCTGCGGGAGTGGAATCAGCAAAGTCTGGAGCGCCACTTCCGGATCCGAAAGACAAGATCGAAGTGCAGAATCTGCTACATCGGAGCATGCTCGCGGCAGATGATAATCGGTCGGCCGAGGCTCGCGGATTTCTCGAGAAGGCCTTGGAACTCGATCCGGCCTCGCCGACGGCATTGCGGCAACTCGGCGAGCTCGAACTCGCTGCGGGAGATTATCCGAAGGCAGCCAGCCATCTGAAGCGGGCGCGGGAGGTACGGCCGGAGGATTCGACGGCGGCTTACGAGTTGGGACAGGCATTGGAAAAGGCTGGTGATTTTGCGGGGGCGCGCGATGCTCTGGAGGCCAGTCTCAAACTGGTTCCGAGCCAGATGCCCGCGCGCCTGCTTCTTGGGCACGTGTATGTTCAGCTGAAGGATGTGAAGAACGCGCAGGATCAATTCGAGGCTGCGTCGCTGGTGGATTCGAACAACGTCGAGGCTCGGTTGGGCTTGGCCGAGGCGCAAGTTCAGCAATCAGATTTTGCCGGGGCATTGCCGGATTTAGAGGCGCTGGTGAAGAGCAATCCGAAAAATGAGGCAGCCCTGCGGTTGCTCGGGCGGGCCTATCGCGGACTAGGGCGCGAACAGGATGCTAAACAGGCGGAGACGCGTGCGGTAGCAGCGGAGAAGGGGCAGGATCGCTTGTAGAGCTTGCGCCTATTTACATTATTTTTACATTACTTCCCCTATACTCGCTTCGCTTGGTTGTTGCTGAACGGTTTTGAGTTCTTATGGCACGCACGCCGACCCCGGCGGGTGGTTCTGCCGTGGCGCGCGCCCTGCGTAACAAATCCGCGGAAGTTGCCAGCAATGAACTCACAGATTTGGTGTTGCGGGCTTGTGGAGTGGCGCGCGATGCGGTGTTCAATGTGCGCGATTTTCTCACCAATAATTCCCGCATGGCATTTTTGGCCATAAAGGACTGTGAGAAAGAATTGGATCAGATCGAACGGCGAATTGATGAGCGGATGCCGGGCGCAATCAGCCGCGTGGGTGAATCGAAAGCAAGACAGCTGCTGGCCTGTTTGAAATTCATCACCGATCTTGAGCGGATTGGGGATTTGGCATATAGCGCCGCCATGCAGTTGCAGTCCAGACGCGAAAAACTTCCGGCGCGGGACTTACAACAATTGATCGAAATGGCTTCCCTGCTGTACGGAATGCTGGAACAGATTCATCAGGGCTTTGAGAAGCGCGAGATCAGTTACGCACGGACAGTTTTGCAGACCGACCCGGAAGTCGACCGGCTGTGTCACGGGTTGTTTCAGCGTCATCTGGCGGAGCGTAGCGCGGGCGGGGACTCGCAAAATTTCGACATCCTATTGACGGCACAGGCGATGGAACGGATTGGGGACCACGCGAAGAATCTGGCAGAGGAACTGTACGGCATGGTGGAAGGACGCTCGTTGCGGCACAATTCCAGAAAGCTGTCATCGGCTTAGAGCAAGGGCTGAATCCTCAGTCTAAATGGGGCTTTTCGACACGGCTGAAACCGTGCCTTCGGCGATCGTCCTGTGAACTCCAAATCAATTTCAGGGTTGCAGCAGGCCAATCCGGGCGCTGTCTAGTGGAAGTCATGCGAGGCAGTTTCAGCCTTGGTTACGTGTAACGGTGCAACTTTTTCTGCGCGGATGTGCATCACGTTGTCCTGGTTCTGCAAAATTCCCTCGACCATCACGAAGCGCTCGGAGATCAGCAGCACACGGTTTTTCTGCAGCAGATCGGGAGCGATGATCGCGTTGGCAATTCCCGTTTCGTCTTCCAGGCTCATGAACATCATGCCTTTTGCGGTGCCGGGACGCTGGCGGGCGATGACACATCCTCCGACCCGTAAGCGGCGGCCGTTCGGAAGTTGCGGAAGATCGGAAGCCCGGTATATGCCGAGCTTTTTCATTTCCGCCCGACGATATTGCATGGGATGTGGACCGATGGTCAGGCCGGTTCCGTTGAAGTCTGCGACCAAGCGCTCTTCATGATTCATGACTTCGAGCGGGGATTGAGCATCTGGTTCCGGCAATTCATCGAGCAGTGGGCCCGACCAACGGACTGCGCGTTCGACTTGCCAGAGCGCGTCGCGACGATGGAAGTGCTTTTCACCGTCGCGACGCAGAGACACAGAGGAATTCTTTTCTTGATTCTTCT
>QIAJ01000058.1:0-7038 GCA_003225495.1 Acidobacteriota bacterium | reverse complement strand
ACATCCATCGGCAGCATCTTCAGCCCATGCCGCTGCGCGTCTTTCACGAGCGTTGCGGGATGATAAAAACCCATAGGCTGATTGTTCAGTAGTGCGGCCGTGAAAGCCGCGAGGTAGTGGCACTTCAAGTAGGCGCTTGCGTAGGCGATGAGGGCAAAACTGGCGGCGTGCGATTCGGGAAATCCGTAAAGGGCAAATGAAGTGATCGACTGGATGATCTGCTCCTGTGTTTCGCCGCAGATTCCGTTCTGCGTCATGCCGGCACGGAGTTTCTCTTCGATAGTTTTCATTCGGGCTTCCGAGCGTTTGAAGCCCATGGCGCGGCGGAGTTCTTCGGCTTCTCCCCCAGTAAAGTTGGCGGTAATCATCGCCATTCGCAACAACTGCTCCTGAAACAGCGGGACGCCGAGTGTGCGGCCGAGAACATTTTCGAGCGAGGGATGCGGGTAGGTGACGGCTTCCCTGCCCTGCCTGCGCTTAAGGAACGGGTTCACCATGTTGCCGACGATCGGGCCAGGGCGGATGATCGCGACTTGCACTACGATGTCGTAAAACTTTTCCGGCCTCAGGCGGGGCAGACACGACATCTGCGCGCGGCTTTCTACCTGGAACATTCCAACGGTGTCGGCTTTTTGAAGCGTGGAGTACACGTCGGGATCATCAGCGGGCAGATGCGCGAGATCCACTTCTTCATGGTGGTGATCGCGGATGAGTTCGATCGAGTCTTTCAGTACAGCCATCATACCGAGACCGAGCAGATCGACTTTTACGATGCCCATGTCGGCACAATCTTCTTTGTCCCACTGCACGACGACGCGGCCTGGCATGGAAGCGGGTTCGAGTGGGACGACGGAATCGAGACGTCCCTGGCAGATGACCATGCCGCCCGAATGCTGGCCGAGGTGGCGCGGTAGATCCTGTACGGCCAGACATAACTCAAAATATTTGCGGATGCGAGGGTGCTTGAGATCGAGTCCGGCGTCGCAGAGGCGGCGGTCGAGGGCATCGTGCTCGTCGCGGAATTCCCAGGTTGCGACGGCGGCAGAAATGCGCTTCAAGGTGTCGGCATCGAAACCGAGGGCTTTACCCATTTCCCGCGCGGCCATGCGGTTGCGATACGTGATCACGTTCGCGGTCATGGCCGCACCGCGCTGTCCATATTGCTGATAAAGATACTGGATGACGCGTTCGCGTTCGTCACCGCTGGGAAGATCAAGATCGATGTCGGGCCACTCGCCGCGCTCTTCGGAAAGAAAACGCTCGAACAACAATTCCATGTTAATGGGATCGATGGCCGTAATGCCGAGCGAGTAGCAGACGGCGCTATTGGCAGCCGACCCGCGGCCTTGCACGAGAATATTTTGCTCGCGGCAGAAACGGACCAGGTCCCAGACGATTAAAAAATAGCCTTCGAGATGAAGATGTTCCATCAACGCCAACTCGCGGTCAATCTGGCGGCGGGCACGGGTTTTGAGCTCTCGATTGGCTCGGCCGTAGCGGCTCTGGAACCCGTCGCGCGTGCGCTCGCGCAGAAATGACATCATGGTCTCGCCTTCAGGGACGGGATAGCGGGGGAATTCGTATCCGAGATCGTTGAGCGTGAACTCGAGGCGAGCGGAGAGTTGCTGCGTATTTGCAATTGCTTCGGGAAGGTCGGCAAAAAGCGCCTGCATTTCAGCAGGAGACTTCAGGTAGCGTTCGGAATTGCGGGAGAGCAGGCGTCCGGCGGTGGCGAGAGTGTGGTGATGTCGAAGCGCAGTGAAGGCGTCGGCCAATTCGCGCTCGCGTGGAGTGGCGTAGTTTACGCCGTTGGTGGCCAGTAACGGCAGGTTGAGAGTGCGGGCAATTTCGATGGCGACACGGTTACGGTATTCCTCATCGCGATGGAAATGGCGCTGGAGCTCAACGTAGACATTGCTCAGGCCAAAGATTTCTGTGAGCTTCTGTGTCGATTGCAGTGCGGACCGCGGGCCGCCTTGCTTCAGTGCTGATGCCAAGGGCCCTTCGTCGCCTCCTGTCAGGCAGATTAAGCCTTCGGCATACTCTGTAAGGTCTTGCTCCTGTGCGAAAGCTCCTTCTTTTCGGCCAACGCGCAACTTCATTTGCGTGATGAGCCGGCACAAGTTCTGATATCCCATGCGGGAAGTAACAAGCAATGGAAGGCGGGATGACATGCAAGTCACTTCCGCGCCGACATGCGCTTTGATCTCGGCATTTTTAGCGGCGAGGTGAAAGCGCGGCGACCCGTAGAGCCCGTCGCGGTCAAGAAGCGCCATGGCGGGCATACCCTGGCGGCGGCACACTTCGATCAATGCCTCAGGATTGGAGGATCCTTCGAGGAAGCTGAATGCGGAGCGGGCATGCAATTCGATATACAAATTCAATTCTCGGTTCTCAGTTCCCGGTTCTCAGTAAAAAGCAGACAAACGATTTCACTGAGAACAGATAACCGGGAACTGGGAAGTCTCTTTTCAGTCGTATGTTCCTTCCAGCCACCAGTTGCGGCTGAATTTGTCTTCGACGAGCCGATAGAGGATGACTTCGTTTTCTGTGGGGACGGCGATGTCCCATTCTTCGCGCGACCAGCCTTCCTGCTCAGACCAGTCGCCGGAAGAGCGCCAGGGGCCTGCGGTCCAAACGATTTCCCCTGTAATGTCAGTATGCTGAAGACATTTCAGGTATACCGGTTTGCCGTCGCGCACGTTCACGATGGCGCGCAATGGCGGACGAAACAGGCGCAACGCAATGACCGCGCTCATCTTTTCCTGCGCCTTGTCTTCAGTCATCGTGGTGTTGTCGTTTTCCTGCACGGACATATAGCTCTTCTTTCTGGGCGACTTTTTTGTTTCCAGCTGAGTGGGAGCAAAGGGCTGCATCTGAAAAGCGCCTTCACGGTGTGTATCGAGTAATTCGACGGCGCCTACTCTTCCCTGGCCGACGATTCCTGCGATTCGCGCCAGCGTCAGTTCCAACTTCTCTGGTTCCGGGAATACGGGCAGGAATAATCCGCTCTGCGTAGAACGGGGACGCGCGGGCTCGGCGGCGAGATGAATCTTCAGGATCGGCGCTCCCGGCGGATGCGACTGCAAATCGAGTTGCAACAGTTTGAGAAACACTTTTGCATCCAGCATCGGGACCGGCAATCGCAACGTTCGCATAAAGGGCAAGGTCCGGGTGGGATCGCAATCTTCGGATTTCTGGACGAGATCCAACCTCAAGCGTAGCTCTTGCGCTGCCAAAGCACGCGCAGCCAGGCGCACGCACAACAGCTCCAGCATCCTGTTCAACAGGAATGCCAATGGCTCTAGTAGAACAATGGGATATTCAAGTTCGATGTCTTCTTCAAATACGGGCGCTGACTCGCACAGCCGCAGGTCGCGAGATACCGCGCCCCGCGCCAGCTTTCGCAGACGAATTCCCTGCTGCCCGAGACGTTCCCCCATGGGAATTTCGGGAAGAGCCGTTAATGCGCGCAGATTGCGGATGCCCCAGCGATCGAACATCTCCAGCCAGCGGACGCAGTCCTCCGTATCGGCAGAAAAACTTTCCAGCAAAACATCCACTGGCAGATCACCAAGACGTTCGGCTTCCCGTCCTTCAGAAATCAGAGTCACTCCCGGAAAGCCATGAGCCGCGAGCAGTGCGGCGTCGGGATTGGCAGCTACCGCAACATTCGCTTCCAGTTCCATGCGAGAGGCGCGTCGTGCTAGTTCATGGGCAATTTTTGAGAGCGGACCAAACAGCGGCTCCAGTCCTGACAGATTCAGCAGTACGGTGCCGGGCGCTGTATCTTCCACCTCGGGAGAGAATGATTTGGCACAATCGAGGACTGCGGAATGCGCCGATGTCTCCTGCAATTCCGAACGCGTACGCAGTGCGAGATCTTCCCAAGACTCCAGTTGCAATTTGGTCGCGCCCGGCTCGACGCCCAGTTGGCGCGCCTTTTCGTTCAGGGCAACTACCTTTTCCAGCGGAGGACGCCCGGCGAGTATGGCTACAGGACGACCACGCAGCTCGGGCTCGAAGCGAATGATGGTCTCAGCAGAAAAGTCGGGAATGAAGAGGCAAGCGAACATGGGAGAGCAGGTCTCAGGTCTCAGGTCTCAGGTCTCAGGTCTCAGGTCTCAGGTCTCAGGTCTCAGGTCTCAGGAATTTGGATTACTGTTTAACTTGCCCAGGCTGCCTTGCCTGAAAAGCTAACGACTGACTGCGGCTGCTTGCGATCGAGTCGTGATCGCAATAGTTCAGCTGTAATTTCAAATTCATCCAGCAATTCTGTATGTACCAGCCGATTTGCTGAGAGCTGACAGCTGACAACTGACGACTTCTTTTCTGGGACCTTAGACCTGACACCTGAAACCTTGAGCAGCACTGACGAACAGCTTCCTGCAATCGGCTGCTGTTCAAGGACGAGCAGCACGGTCGGCGTATGTTCGATGGCGCGCCGGAAGCGGAACCAGGATGCAAGAGGAATCCGGCGGGCGCTGCGCACGGGAATGTCTGCAAGATCGAGCACGATCATTCCGAAACCGTTGCTTTGCAGAAGCAAATCGGTAACTTTCATTACCTGTTCGAGTTGCGATTCCGAACCTCGACGTTGAGCGTTCGATTCCGAGTGATTGGAATTTCTGAAGTTGTGCTCGGGTAGTGAACTGAGAATTGGGAACCGCGAACTGGGAACTGTCTTCTTGCATCGCACCCAGAGCAAGCGTCCCATCTCTATTCCCGATGATGCGGCAGAGGCTGGATCAAGTGCGTCGCTGGCATCGATGAGCGCGCAAACTTCTCCGCAGCGGGTGGCATGGGCCAATGCAGCGAGCAGGATGCTGGTTCGACCGGAAGACGCGGGCCCACAAATTTCCGTAAGGCAGCCGCGGGGAAGACCTCCGGTGAGCATATCAAGTTCGCGAATGCCACTGGACACCATTTCCGGCGCGGGACGCACATTCAGGCGCGAAGCAGGCGTAATCGAAGCCGCCAGTTTCGGCATCGCGTCCAACCTAGCCAGAAGCGCGGCGGTCGAACGCGCAGGAAAAATAAAAGGGTGGCCCAAAGCCGCCGATGAAAATACCGGAGAAGCAGACATATATCCTCAAAAATTTCAGGGAAGCCTTTTGTTCGCCTACAAATAGATTCTGGTCCGTGGGCGTGGAGTTGTCAAGCGACAAAAGAATGCTGCAAGGATTTTTTCGGTAAGTCATAGATTACATTGGTTCTGTGATGTTTTTTTCGCGGGCTATCTTCTTGAAAAGCAGTAAATTCTTACGCTCCCGCGCACGGCCGGACGCTACAAGCGGGTTTGTTATAATCACCTCTGCCTTTGCCGATGGCGCTATCGTCTAGGGGTTAGGACGGAAGATTCTCAATCTTCAAACCCGGGTTCGATTCCCGGTAGCGCTACCAAACCATCTCCCAATTATCAATTAATCTTTTCTTGTAATATTCATCTCTCACCTCGGTCTCACCGAACTGGGTTGAGAGGCTGGGAATTCAAACTGACACTTTTTGCCGTCCATGCGGCTATTAAGGAACTCGTCTCTTCCCTCGTCCACTTGTCATTGAAATTACTGGCGTGATCTGATTCGCACAGCCAAAATCATCGTGGTATTGAAGCTTTCCCCGGCGCGTATACAAGCAACGTTCACTTCCAGCCATGCTGTGGAAAACCTTCTCTTCATCAATATTGTGCTGACATATGCCGATGTAGTACAAGAGAGCGGCAGGAAAATCTCTAATGGAACCTGCGCTACAGCCTCCACATCCCAGTAAACGATCAAACTTTGATCGGCAATGTTGTTACACATGGAGCCTGGGCTAAATGGAACATATCGATTCAGTTGTCACTCAGCGCTTCGAAGTTCGATCCGGAAGGCTCTGTCAATTCTGTCAGGAATCGGACCCAGGTTTTGCCGAGCGTCCCGCGCTTGACCAGATGGTGGGTAACCGTAAGAGTACCGCCTCCGCCCATCTGACCGAGAATGGCTACGTTCGCCATCGGGTGCTGGAGTTGAATCAATTTGTAGCCCGACGCCCAATCACCGCGCCTGACGGATCGAGCAGGCGAGGCAAGGTTGCCGCGGGAAGGTGAAATGTCCGGCTAGCGCGGCGCTTCGAACCGGTATCCAACCCCGCGCATGGTTTTCAGATAATTTGGATGTCTCGCGTCCTTCTCGATTTTTTCACGCAGACGCCTTACAAATACGTCAATTGACCGCGGCGTCACGAACGAACTTTCCTTCCACACTGCGCCAAGCAGTTGATCGCGCGTAAAAACGCGACCGCGATGCCGCGCAAGGTACTCGAGTAGACGAAACTCCCGGACTGTTGTCAGAACGGTTCTGCCCTCAACGCGCACCGTCATCGAGTTGACGTCGATCTCCAGATCCCCAATTTGAATGACTTCGTGTGCGAAAGCATCCACACGACTTCGCAATACATTGCGGACGCGTACGATCAACTCGCGGGGGCTGAAAGGCTTAGTGATAAAGCCGTCGCCTCCAACTTCGAAGGCATGAACGCGATCCGGTTCCTGCGTTCTCGCGGAAAAGAAGATGACCGGTATTGTCGCGAGTTGTTCAGTTTGCCGAATCTGGCGGCAGAGATCGAAGCCATTGATACCCGGCAACATGATGTCGAGCAGAATTAGAGCCGGGTGCGTCACCAGAGCGGAAGAAAGCACTGACGCCCCGGTCAGGAATGTGGCGACTTCATAGCCTGCAGTCTTCAGATTGTGTTCGACAAGGCGGGAGACATCCAGATCGTCTTCCACGACAAAGATCAGATCGCAGTCGCGCGAATTATCGGATGCCTCTAGAGGGTCCATGAGATCAGCTGACGGGTGCACAGTTCGACCTTAGCAGGGTGCTATTGAGAGTACGTTGGTAGTATTGCGGGAACGTTGCGGCTTCGTTACTGGAGTGTGAATTTCATGGTTAAGCCTCTGTTGATGCTGTCCGACGATCACGGCCGGGCATCCGTTTGCCGGCGAGATCAGTTTGGACGCCTGTTTCCAGCGTTGACCGGAGAGGTCCACCCGAT
>QIAJ01000056.1 GCA_003225495.1 Acidobacteriota bacterium | reverse complement strand
TAGCTGACGAAAAGAAATGGTAGGCACGTGGGGACTCGAACCCCAGGCCTCTACCGTGTCAATTTTGAGGTCATGAACCTAAAACCCTTTCCTCATCTAGCTTTCCGCACTTTCCGGCATTTGAAAACACTCCAAAACAACCTAGTTTTGATGGCGAATTGATGGCTCGCCGACGTTATCAGAGAGGTACGCTCCGAAAACGCGGCCAGCGCGATCCGTATTGGGAATTACAGTGGCGAGAAGATTACATCAAACCGGACGGAACTATTGGCAGAAGGCTTGTGCCCTGGAAAATCGGCGACGTTGCGAAATTAACGCGCCGGGAAGCCCGGAAATTAGCCGACGAAAAACTCCGTGCGCTCAATCAGGGACAATACGCGCCACAATCCACGATTGTTTCCGCGGATTACGTGGAACGATATCTTGTTCCCAACTTCTTTCCCACGCTAAAACTCTCAACGCAGAAGCGCTATCGCCGCACGTTGAACATCCATCTAATCCCCGCTTTTGGCAAAGCTCGCCTTTGCGATATCGGAACGCTCGAAATTCAGCGATTTGTTCTCGCGAAAATGGAGAGCGGTTTGAGCTGGGAGTGCGCGGATCATTACCGCAATCTCTTATCGAAAATATTCGAAACCGCAAAAAAGTGGGGCTACCACTCCGGACCCAATCCTGCTGCTGGGATCGAGCTTCCGGAAAAAACACCGGTTCGCGAAAAACATATCCTGGAGCTGGAACAAATCCCTCAGCTGCTCGGTGTGCTCGAAAAAACGGTTCGCACCATGGTCTACCTAGCGCTCCTGACCGGTTTGCGCATTGGCGAGATTCTGGCTTTGAACTGGGCCAGCGTCGATTTCGGAATCGGGCAGATTCGCGTCGTGCGGGGCTACTACCGAGGAATGATGGGAAGCCCCAAGACCAAATGCAGCAGACGTTCTGTGCCCTTACCGGAAGTGCTCAGGCCTGTTCTCATGCGACTACGAGAACAGACGGCAACTCCGGAAGAACTAGTTTTCCACACCAGCAAGGGCACTCCCTACAACGACTCCAATTTACTGCACCGGGATCTGAAGCCTGCCGGTCGCAAGTTGGGCATACCCTGGCTGAACTGGCATTCGCTCAGACGCACTCACGCGACACTGTTTCAATTCGCGGGAGGATCTCTGCGGGATGCGCAGGCGCAGCTAGGCCATTCCAAGATGTCCACCACGCTCGAAATCTACACCCTACCAATGCCCGAGCAGCAAAGGGTGACAGTCGAAAAACTTTCGGTTTTGATGGCAAATGATGGCAGGAAAGATCAAAACCCGGAAGGACCGCCGCTCGCCTCGCAGCAGATTCAATAAGATAAATGGTAGGCACGACTGGACTCGAACCAGCGACCTCTACCGTGTCAAGGTAGCGCTCTAACCAACTGAGCTACGCGCCTATAGCAAGCGTGTCACTAGTTTACCAAACTTCCCGCAATGCGCTCCCGCTCTGCGATCTCATCCATTTGAGCCCCCGCAGTCACAATTCGAGCGTCATCTTATGAACGTCAGCCCGTGGGGAACTGCGCCCGAAAAGAGATAGGCATACAGCATGACGATCATCGCAACAATCGCTCCCAGGGCAATCGAATGCCACACAACGAAGCGGAAGATGGCGCCTTCATTCCCCACCTGCGCGGTTGCCGCGGTCGCAATTGTGATTGACTGCGCGTCCACCATCTTGCCCATTACCCCGCCCGCGCTGTTGGCGGCGCACATCAATACAGGATCGATGCCGAGTTGCTGCGAAGTAATTCGCTGCAGGCTTCCGAACAAAGCGTTCGACGACGTGTCACTACCCGTCAGTGCGACACCCAGCCAGCCGAGAAAGGTGCCGAAGAATGGATACAGCCATCCCGTTCGCGTGAAAGCGAGACCGAGGACTGCGTCCAATCCTGAGTACCGTGTGACATAACCCAGACCCAACATGAAAGAGATTGCGACCATCGCCAGTCGCATTCGAACCAGCGTACGCCAGAAAATTCTCATTAGCCGGATGGGAGACAGCCCCAGCAATAGTCCGGACACAACAGCCGCCAGAAAACAACTCGTGCCGGTAGCCGAGAGCCAGTTGAAATCGAATCTTGCTGCTTCAGGAGCAGGCTTGGTCACGACCGGCTGCGCTCGATAAATCGCATTATGAAGATATGGAACATCCCAGCCCGGAGGTCCTGTCCGAATTTTCCCATCCGGCAGATAAACTTTGAACGCTGGCGTGGTCGCCTGATTGATCGCCAGCTTGACGGATGGCAGCCCGAAAATCAGAACGAATGCAGACAGGATGGCAAAAGGCATCCATGCTTTTAAGACCTGCGAGGCAGAGTACTCGCGCGCGCGAACGTCGTTGTCAAATTTGTCGGCCGCCCATTCCCCTCCGAACTGATCTTCAATTTCTGCAGCAGTAACCTTGGGAGCGGGCGCGACGCTGTCGTAATCAAAACGCCAGATTCTCCGCGGCTTCCAGAGTCGAAGAAAGGTGAGCGTAGCCACAATCGAAACGACGCCAGCCACAATATCGACCAGATTGCTGTCGACGTAGTTCGACCATAGAAATTGAGTTGCGCCAAAAGAGACGCCCACTACCAGAATTGCCGGCATCACCTCAAACGTGTCCTTCCAGCCCACCATCGCTCGCACCAGCCAGAACGCAACGATCACGGAGCACACAGGAAGAATGCGGCCGATCATCGCGCTGAGGTCGGACTCGGGAAGCCCGCAGACTGCGGCCAGCGTATGGACCGGAGTGCCAATCGCTCCCCATGCAACCGGAGCAGTGTTGGCGATCAGATTCAGGGCAGCTGCGTGAAATGGCCGGAAGCCGAGTCCGATCATGAAGGCTCCCGCAATTGCCACCGGCGCTCCGAATCCGGCCGCGCCTTCGATGAATGCTCCAAAACAAAATGCCACTAACAGCACTTGCAGACGCCGATCGGGCGTGACGGCCGCAATCGACTCCTTCATAATCTCGAACTGGCCGGTCTCTACACTGATGTCGTACAGAAAAACCGCCGCCAGGACGATCCACGCAATCTTCAAAATGCCGAAGGCGACTCCGTATCCGAAACTCGTCACCGCCAGGACGACCGGCATCTTGAAGACTAGAATCGCTACCGCCATGGCTGTGAAGGCGCCCGCGATCGCGCACCAGTGCGGCTTGACCTTGAATCCCGCGAGCAGCCCAAGAAGGATGATCACCGGAAGCGATGCCACCAGCGTGGACGCCCACCAGTGTCCGAGCGGATCGTAGATCTGTGTCCAGGTCAAGTCTGCCAATCCCGCGGAAGACTCACATACGTTCGATCGAGCGCGCCAACCGATGGGCACCCAAGGAGCTTGAGACTGCGCTCCAGATCAACCCGCAAAATCTCGAGTGCGCGGCTGACGCCGGCTTCCCCTGCGGCAGCAAGTCCGTAGGCGTAAGCGCGTCCACAAAGCACAGCGCGCGCCCCCATGCATAGGGCCTTCACTATGTCAGTGCCGCGACGGATGCCGCCGTCCATCAGCACTTCAATCTGCCCGTTCACAGCGGCCGCTATCTCGGGCAAAACCCGCAATGACGCAGGAACACAGTCGAGCTGGCGCCCGCCATGATTCGAGACGACCACCGCCGCGGCCCCCTCGTCGATCGATCGGCGCGCGTCCTCTCCCGTGAGCACCCCTTTAACAACCATCGGCCCCCGCCAGTGCTCGCGGATCCAGCGCAGATCCTGCCACGTCACGGTCGAACTCGCCAACGCGGCATTCACATCCACCAGCGGCATCGGCCCCTGGTCCGGGATGACGACATTTGGCAATGGCGGCATGCCGCCGTCGAGCAGAAAACTCAGTAGCCATCCGGGACGCGAGAGAATTTGCCACAGATAAGGAACCTTTTGCAGTACTCCGCCACTGATGAGTTCTTTCATGCCGTTTCGGATGTCACGTTCGCGCAAGCCTGAAACCGCCGTATCGATCGTGACAAAAAGCGCGGAAAAGCCAGCCTGCCGCGCGCGGTCAATCGCCGCCTCCGCCGCCCCGCGGCCGCCCAATAGATAAAGTTGGTAGAACACAGGACCCGAGGATGCAGCCTTCACATCCTCCAGCCGGTGCCCGGAGATTGTAGAAAGAATGTAGGCTGTGCCCGCTTTCCCTGCCGCCCGCGCCGCCGCCACTTCCCCGCCCGGATGCATCAGCCGGCTATAACCGACGGGCGCAAGCATTGCCGGCAAAGCGAGATCAAAGCCCAAGACGCGCGTGCGCAGATCGCATTGGGGTACGTCAACCGCGTGTCGCGGACGGAAGCTCACCTCCTGAAACGAGCGGCAGTTCTCCCGCAGCGTGACTTCCCCTTCAGCTCCGCCATCGAGGTAATCAAAAACAGCGCGCGGCACCCTGTGTTCGGCGATCGAACGTAAGTCCTCGATGCAGACGACTTTAGGAGACACTACCTGGCGAGTTGATTGCTTCAGCAAGGACATTGGGTCGCGTGCATTATAGCCTCGCCATTTCCGCCTGAGAAAAGAGTCCATGCCCTTTTTCGGGTTTCCAGTCTGAAAAGCCTGTTGGGAACAATAGTCTGTATTACTTCCGTGACCTATGAGCGATCACTTGCGCGGATTATTTTGGCGGCAGGGCTGATCATGGCGAAAGACCTGGAGGGTTCTGTGAAACGGTGGGTCCTGGGTTGGCTATTTCTCGCACTGGCAGGCATCTCATTTGCAGAGCAAGCTCCGTCGGCGATCCGCTACGATACCATTTTCTGGTGGCAGGCTGCTGGCATTTCGGGCGCGCGTTTAAAGCGGCTCACACAGGATCTGAGTCCCGCCTGCCGCGCGATCACCCCCTGCAGCCGCGCCGTCGACAAATCCGAGCCCAGCACTTCGAAGAACGCCGTCCCGAAAAGGTATTCCTCCCCCGCAGATTGCGGATGCTCCGGCTCAGCCGCGCTGGTTGCAGCTCTGGTGCGCGACAAGAAGTATTCCGCTGCCGAAGAGAAAATTCGCGCCATCGTGCGCGACGATCCCAACAACGTCTGGGCGCAATTTGTCCTCGGAACCATCCTTCGCCAGCAGAGCCGCTTTGAAGAAGCCTTTGACGTCTTCACCGAGTCGGCGAAGCTGATGCCCAGCTTCCCCGAAACGCATAGCCAGCTCTCCTATTTGTTCTATCGCGACGACGACTCTGAAAATGCCATTGCGGAAGCGCGCACCGCCCTCAGCTTGGATCCCAGGAATGCCGAGGCGTATCGTTATCTGGGGTTGGCTCTCTATTCAGCCGGACACTACGATGCGGCGCTGAATGCTTTTGAGCAGTCACTGCTTCGCGAACCCGCGAACGCCGACGTCTATTACGACATGGGAATCACGCTGCGCGATCAGGGTGACCTTCGCCGCGCTGCCATTGCTTACCGCCATGCCCTTGGCCTACGGCCTGATTTCTGGGAAGCGCACAGCAACCTCGGTGTAGTCCTGCACGATCAGGGAAGGCTGGAAGACGCAGTTGTCGAGTATCGCGCTGCCAAGCGCTTGAATCCGGAGGACGCCAGCATCCGCAACAATCTGGGAAACACCTACTGCGACCAGAACCAATTCGACAGCGCGGTCGCGGAATTTCAGGAATTATCCCGCAACAATCCGGAGTGGGATGGAGGCCACAACTGTCTGGCCCGCGCTTACATGTCCAAGCACGATTATCATTCCGCGATCCGCGAACTGGAAGCCGCCATTCGCGCGAACCCGACGGGCGCCGCTGAACATCGCGTGATGGGGCAGGCACTATTACTCTTGGGAAAAGATCAGGAAGCCGTTAGCGTTCTCCGCAAAGCCGTCTCGCTGAATCCAGACTCTGCGATTGGACACCATTACCTCGGCACCGCATTCGTGAATGTGCAGCAACTCACGGACGCAGAGAAAGAATTCCGCGAAGCTCTACGCTTGGACAAGAGCGCGCAAAATCATTACTCGCTGGCTGCCTGTCTTGTTGCACTGAATCACTACGAAGAAGCGCTCGGCGAGCTTGAAGTTGCCGCCCGACTGGACCCCAGCCAAGACCTCTATCGGGCTCGCATGCAGGAAGTGGTCAAGCTCATCACGGCCACCAAGTAACAGCCGGACCCTGTCCCACAGGGCAGGGCCTAGTTATGCACTGACGTGCGTCGCTTCCCGGCACTGATCGCCCTAAAATGGCTGACAGCAAAGCCTTTTAACCAAATGGCTCTACCGCGGGGTGCGATGATGGAATCCAGAGGAGTGCAACAAGCCCAAGAAAAAAACGTAACTCATTCCGTCATTACCGGCCAAGAAAGGCATGGCGCGGAAAGACCGCTGCCGGCTTCCGATACATCGTCTGATCCCAAAGCCGTCGGCTACGGCCTGCCCTGCTCTAATTGCCGCGCCTACTATCCATCGGATCTGAATATTTGCCCGGTTTGCAAATCGGCCGAGCGCGTGTCACCGCGCGCCGTCGCAGCCCTCCCTGTCGCTCCGCTAGCCGCGAGTCCAGACTCAGGCGCTCAACTCGAAGACGAGCGTGAACGCTTTCTGAGAGAACTCAAGTCGCAAGCATTCGCGACCCATACCCAGATCAACGCCGCCGCTACTTTTCGCTGCGTTTTAGAACAGAACCACACCGGAGACTTCGAGCCCGCCGCCGTCTGCCACACCTGCTATAGCGAAATGCGCCAGCAAGCTGACCGCCTCGAAGCGGCTCTCCACATGGACGTGAAAGAAGCCGCTCAGATCGTCTACGCCGCCGTATGGGCTGACACATCCGATCCAAGCAAGACCTATCTCAATGCTGCCGCTGCGCTGCTTTCTCAAATGCGGCAACGCGCCGGCATCGGATTATTACTAGGATCTAATTCGTCCCTCTCGCACTAGCTCGAAATTGCCTTCGGTTGGCGCCGCCGTTACCGCGGGTCTACATTCAATTGTTGAGGGCTTAGCTGGCGTAAAACTTCACTCCGCCTTGAAACCCACATACTTCTTTCCCGCATACAGCCGGTACCCATCGCCCTCTTTCTCCAGTTTCAGGGGAACCGCGTGTTTGAGTTGCTCATCCGACTGGCTCGCCGCAGAGAGCAAATCCGTCGAGGCAATATTCATCACCAGAAACTTGCCATCCTTGAACCCGAAGCCATAAGCGCCGGGCTCCAGAGTCCCGCCATCGAAAGTCAATTTGGTCTCCGTAATCAGAAACCCCTGATACTTCTCCTGGATCGCAGTCGAGTATCCCGAGGTATCGACCAGTCCCGCGAGCACGAACTTGCCGGCGCCAGTCTTAAGCGCTACCGAGTTACGCGCCTGCACGGGAGCGCTTTGTCCGGCAAAGAAGTACGAGGCCGGGACGACCTTCTTCAGCGCATCTCCGGCAAGGATCTGCGCACCCGCGTGTCCTACCGCCAGCGCCACCAGCACTATCAGCCACAGCCCGCTACCAAAACGTTTCTTCATTCAAAAACTCCTCGATAGGATTTTGATTTCCGACCTTGACCCCGGCATAGTACATGACCCGGCTTCGATGTTCGAAGCCTTTCTTGGCGCCCTCCGCGGCCGTTCTTTGCGACCTTTGGGGTCAAAGGCTTTTTGAAGTTCACCTTCCGAACCGCAACTTCCCAAACGCCTCCGGCACATGAAAGTTAGGCGCCGGCGTGTTCGTAGCCCGCCACGCCGAATAGAAACGCGGCTCCCGAGGACCTTCGACTCGAAAGAAGTTCACCCTCCACTCCGCCGCCGGATCGAAGTGCGCCGTCAGCGCCCGCATCGGAATCGCCAGCTCCGCCGACCATGTGTGATGTTCCCGGTCCAGCCACACCGAGCGCGTCATCCCACTCTCAAGATTGCGCAGTCCCTCGGGAGAAATATCCAGATCAACCCACGCTCCATTCGGACTCACTTCAAACTCCAGGTAATACCGCGGACGCGATGGATCGGGTTGCAAGAAGACCTCCGCCACATCGCGATCCCAAAGTTGATCGCGTCGCCCATTGGCGTCGGTGTCATCGAATACCGTCAGCTCCCGATACCGGCACTCAAACCGCAAGTAGAGAGTCTTCGGCGTATCGAGTAGCCGCACCTCAGTTTCCCGCTCAGGATCTGGATTCTTGCCCTGCCAGTCCGCGACGAATGAAATGCAGTCAGCCGCGCGCCACTCCTCCGCAGGATGCCGCGCATCCAACGACACTTCACGAGCCAGGCGCACCGCCGTAACTGTGTCCGTTCCAGCAGAACAAGGTTTGGATTTTTCCTGACCCATAAGCAGCTACGGCAAAAGAAAGCAGATCGCCGCGATCATCCCCTTTCGCATATAAGCAAAACTCAATATTCCCTTCGTATCAGATCCTGGATATTCGACTTCGTATCAGGTCCTGAGGTTCGGCTTCGTATCAGGTCCTGGGGTTCGACTTCGTATCAGGTCCCGGGGTTCGGCTTCGTATCAGGGCATGCCTTCAGGCATGCCGGAAATCGCACAAAACAGAGCGCCTTCAGGCGCCGCACGTCCGTGTCAGTCTCAAAAGTTCGGCGTAATTCACTTTGACCGCAACATTCGGATAGCCCACCCCGCCAACCTGCCCTATGTTATCCGCATGGCAACCAATGCGATACTTTCCGAGGCGACACAAATGAAGCAAGATCCCATCGACGTCCGCCGCTGGCAGGCCGTAACCGCCCGCGACTCCGCATTAGACGGTGCTTTCGTCTTCGCCGTCTCGAGCACCGGAATTTTCTGCCGACCCAGTTGTCCCTCGAAACGCCCGCGCCGCGAGAACGTGAGCTTCTTCGACCGCGCCCGCGAAGCCGAGCAAGCCGGATACCGTGCCTGCCTGCGCTGCCGTCCCAAAGCCGTAGACGGAAATCCGCAAGCTGCCCTAGTCCGTTCCGTCTGCCGCTACATCGAGCAGAACATCGAAGACCGCCTGACCCTGGGCCGCCTCGCGAGCGAATTCCGCCGCAGCCCGTTCCATCTTCAGCGCACCTTCAAGTCCGTGCTGGGCATCTCCCCCAAAGCCTACATGGACGCCGTCCGCCTCCGCCAGGTCAAACACAACCTCCAGTCCGGACACTCCGTAACCACCTCTCTCTACGCCGCCGGATACGGCTCCAGCAGTCGCCTCTACGAACGCACCGCCGGCCAACTCGGCATGACCCCCGAAAAATATCGCCGCGGCGCAGTAGCCGCCGTAGTCCGCTACACGATTGCCGATTCTCCCCTGGGCCGCATGCTGATCGCCGCCACTGACAAAGGCATCTGCGCCATCCAGTTCGCCGATACCGAAGAAGAACTCCAGCAAGGCCTGATGCGCGAATTCCCCTTCGCCACCCGCCGCCGCGACGACGAAGCCATGTCCGACTGGCACGAAAAACTTGCACGGCTGATCGACGGCCAGGACTCGAATCCGTCCCTCCCCCTCGACATTCGAGCGACAGCCTTCCAGCGCCGCGTCTGGGAAGCCCTGCAAAATATCCCTCGCGGAGAAACCCGCTCCTACAGCGCCGTAGCAAAAAAGATCGGCATGCCGACAGCCACCCGCGCCGTTGCTCGCGCCTGCGCCACTAATCCGGTCGCTTTGGCGATTCCCTGCCATCGCGTCGTGCGTGAGGATGGCGAGCTAGGCGGATATCGCTGGGGAATTGAGCGCAAGGAGCGGTTATTGGCGATCGAGCAAGGGGCATGAATTTGCCCGTGATTCTGATTCTTTAGGATAGGTACCCCGCTCAACTCCTGGTATCTAAAGCTTTTCCTTTTCGCAACCCAGGCGCAGAGCCCAATTCAGCTCGCAGTGATAAACTCTGCTCGCCGGAGGCTTCTTTGTCGGACGAACGGGACCGAAAACTCGGAATGGGCGCCAAAATCACGCGCCGCGACTTTCTGAATGGCGTTGCAATCACCGCGGGCGCGGCCATGATTCCGCCGGAAATGTGGGCTGCTGCTGCGCCGGATCTCGAACCTCAGAATGCTTCGGGCTACTATCCGCCTGCTAAGACTGGACTCCGCGGGTCGCATGCCGGGTCGTTTGAGACGATGCACCGGATTCGCGACGGTGGTTTTGGGGACGAGGGCGCCAAGGCTGTTGACACCGGCGAGTCTTACGACCTGGTCGTCGTTGGCGGAGGCATTAGTGGACTGTCGGCTGCTCACTTCTTCCGCAAAGCTAACGGCGATAGAGCTCGTATCCTGATCCTCGACAATCACGATGACTTCGGGGGACATGCCAAACGCAACGAGTTCCGCTCGGGCGATGCTTTCCGGTTGGGTTTCGGCGGGACTTACTCGATCGAGAGTCCTGCGCCTTACAGCGCGGTTGCGAAGGGGCTCATCGAAGAGTTGGGGATCGATGTTCCTTCTTATCCCAAATACGTCAGCAAGGATCTCTATCGATCGCTTGGTCTGAAGCCGCATATCTTCTTCGACAAGGAGACTTTCGGAGTCGATAAGCTGGTCGTCAATCCCGCTCGCATCGGAGGAGACGAAAGCGGCATTAACTCAAAAGGCGGCGAAGCCGAGATGCGTGCGTTCCTGAAGGATGCGCCTCTATCGGACAAAGGCAAACAGGATTTCCAGCGCCTTCTGACGGAGACGAAGGATTATTTCCCAGGTCTCAGCTCGGGCGAGAAAAAGGCGAAGCTCGCTCGCATGAGCTATGCGAAGTATCTGACCGAAGTTGTTGGCGTAAATGATGAGGTTGTCAAAATTTTCCAGTCCATGCCGCACCCCCTGTTTGGGTTCGGGATCGATGCGGTGCCAGCACAGGATGCCTGGGGACTGGACATGCCCGGCTTTGGCGGACTCAATCTCGATCCGACGCCGGGTAAGGGCATGAATCGTGACGCCATCCGCAGCGAGGAAGCGGAGAAGTACTTCTTCCATTTCCCGGACGGCAACGCCAGCATTGCGCGGCTGCTGGTGCGCAAGCTGAACCCGGCGGCGATGCCCGGCAATTCCGTCACCGATATCGTGCTCGCGAAGGCCGATTACTCCAAGCTCGACGCAGCGTCTTCGCCGGTTCGCATCCGGCTCAACTCCACAGTAGTCAAGGTCAAGCACAACGGCGATCCGGCGAGCGCCAAACAGGTTGAAGTTACTTACGCGACGGGGAAGACTTTGAAGACCGTTCGCGCTGCCAATTGCATTCTTGCCTGCTGGCACGTCGTGATTCCTTACATCGCTCCGGAACTGCCGGATGCGCAGAAGGAAGCGCTCGCTTCCGCGCAGAAAGTTCCGCTGCTTTACAACAACGTGCTGCTGCGTAACTGGAACTCATTCCAGAAGCTGGGCGTGAATTCCATTTACTGTCCATCGATGTATCACGCCTACGTGAATCTTGATCTGCCGGTTTCGATGGGCGGCTATGAGTGCGCGAAGAAGCCGGACGAACCCATCGTCGTGCACATGATGAAGGCGGCCTGCAAGCCCGGACATCCTTCGCGCGAACAGCACAAGCTGGGACGCATCGAGCTTTATTCCACCACTTTCGAAACCTACGAACGCAATATCCGCGATCAACTCGGACGCATGCTGGGCCCGGGCGGCTTTGATCCGGCACGCGACATTCTCGAAATCACCGTGAACCGCTGGCCGCACGGCTACGCCTACGAATACAACTCGCTCTACGACCAGTTCTGGCTCGACGGCGGCGAGACGCCCTGTCAGGTAGCGCGCAAACCTTTCGGCCGGATCGCCATCGCCAACGCCGACGCGGACGCCTATGCCTATACCGATTGCGCCATCGATCAGGGCCATCGCGCGGTCCAGGATTTGAAGAAGAAGTAGCGCTTGAACACGCTGCGCACCTGATTTCTA
>QIAJ01000057.1 GCA_003225495.1 Acidobacteriota bacterium | reverse complement strand
TCACGATTGGAGGATTCAGTTCGGCGTACTTGGGCGCCGAGCCATGTGTCGGCTCGAAAACGGCGACATCGTCGCCGATGTTGCCGGAAGCAGCAAAGCCGAGTCCGCCGACCAGTCCGGCGAAGGCGTCAGAGAGAATATCGCCGAACAGATTCGAGGCTACGACTACGTTGTATTCTTCAGGATTCTTGTTTAACCACATCAGCTGAGCGTCAATGTTCGTGGACCAGAGCGCGATGCCGGGAAACTTGCTTGCCACTTCTTTGGCCACTTCTTCCATCATGCCCGAGGTTTCGCGGACAACATTTGGCTTCTCGCAGATGGTTACGCCTTTGAAACCGCGTTTTTTGGCATATTCGAAGGCAGCGGTGACGATGCGGGTGGCCGCGTTGCGGGTGATGATGCGGCAGCTTACTGCCAGTTCCGGGCCGGGTACATTCGCGAATGCCTTGAACCTGGGATGACTGTTCAGGGCGGCGCGCACGTTGTCGGGAGGATTTGTCCACTCGACGCCGGCATACATACCTTCGGTTCCCTGGCGGAATACGGTGGTATCGATGAGGGGCTCGTCGAATCCGCTGTCGGCGCGCTTGCGAATGTAGTTCAACGGGTTGCCCGTGAAGCCGACGCATGGGCGCATGCAGATATCCAGATTGAACTTTTGCCGCATGGTAACGATCGGCGAATAGTAGACGTAGCCCTTGCCTCGCAGTTCGGGCTTGAGTTCGGCTTGCGCGGCTTTATTCGGCTTTGACGTGATAGCGCCGAACAGACCCAGCTTGTGTTTCGTGAGCAGGTCGATGGTGCGATCGGGAAGCGCATTGCCCTTATCGCACCAGGAGTCCCAGCCAATGTCGGCATGGATGTACTCGGCGTCGAAGCCGACTGCTTTCAGGACGCGCAGGGATTCGGGTAAAACCTGGTTACCGATGCCGTCGCCGGGCATGGTGATGACTGTGTGCTTCGCCATGAATGAATGCTCCAAAAACTAGAATCGATCGCCGAGAATCAGCAGGTGCCTTCGCCTCGCTCAGCATGACAGTTTCTAAAAGTGTTCTACGTTTTTGCAGTCAGTCTGACGCGATGACTAAACTGCCAAACGTTTTGCAACTAAATTCTCCACTCCGCCGGCAATCACCAGCGACTGTGGGACGCTTCCCAGTGCCGGGAAGGTAAATTTCTTCCCACGCCACGTGATAGTGCTGGCGGTGAAGCCGATTTCGATGTCGTCTCCGGGAATGATCGTCTTTTCTTTCGCGGAAATTTGACCTGCAAACTGCTCGCGCAGGCGCGCCACGAACTCTGGAACTTCTATGCAGAGAAATCCGTTGTTGAATGCGTTGCGAAGGTAAGTCTGCGAAAAACTGGCCGCAATCACCAGCGGAATGCCCTTTGCCTTCAGGCACGTGACGGCCTGTTCACGACTGGATCCGGTGCCGAAGTTGAACTGACTGACAATGACGTCGCCCGCGTGCGCGCGCGTCGCAAACTGGGGATCGTAGTTTTCCATCACGACTTTCGCCATCATTTCCGGCGTCATGTCGTCGCGATAGGTATAGTCTTTGCCGTAGATCGCGTCGGTGTTGACGTTATCGTGAGGCATGAAAATGAGCCGGCCCTGTAGTCGCTGAGGAAAGCCGGGGAGGATCTCGACTTTTTCTGCGCCGCCGGACGCGGCTGAAAGTTCGGTGTAGTGGCGCTGAGGCGCACTCGCGGGGAAATGGTGGGGTCCGCGGATGTAGCCCGCGACCGCCGACGCCGCCACGACTTCGGGACTCGCCAGATAACACTTGGCATCTCGCGATCCCATGCGACCCTTGAAGTTCCGATTGGTCGCGGAGATTCCGACTTCGCCCGGCTCGAGCAACCCGATACCGAGACCGATGCACGGACCACATCCTGACGGCAGCGGAGTCGCGCCCGCGTCGATCAATGTTTGCCAGGTTCCGCGCCGCTCCGATTCTTCCTGAACCCACTTGCTGGCGGCTGAGAGATAAAACTTCACGCCGGCAGCCACTCTCTTGCCGTTCAAGACGTTCGCTGCCGCGTCCAAGTCTTCCACTCGCGAGTTCACGCAGGAAATGAGGTACGCCTTATGAATGGCTACCTTGTTCTTTTCAATTTCCGCCAAAGATTGCATGACTTGCACAGTGTCTGGTCCGGAGACGTGGGGCGTGATGGAACTTAGGTCAAGCACGATGCGCGCGGCGTAAACGGCGTCGCGGTCCGGCGCTGGCGGATTCTTCTCCCAGGCTTCGATTTCTACTTCTGAAAAGCGCTTGATGCCCATCGACTTGAGGCGCTTATGAACGGCGCGCAGATATTTGATGGTGACTGCGTCGGCCGGGAACCATCCGACCAGCGGGCCCCACTCGGTGGTCATGTTGGAGATGGAAAACCGCTCGTCCATGGTGAGTGACAAAACCCCGGGGCCGGTAAATTCGACGGCTGCGTTCAGACACTCGTCATGGTTGTAAAGTCCGCACAGAGTGATGATGACGTCTTTGCCGGTTGCGCCTGTGGGCAGCGAGCCTTCGAGGACTACCTGGACCGAGCGCGGGATCTGCCACCAGAACTCACCGGTGGCCCAAACGGCTGCCGCGTCAGTCCGCACGATCGGGGTTCCCACTGCGCCCAGCGCGCCGTACATGTTGGAGTGCGAGTCGGAGGCAACTACGAACGAACCCGGAACCACGTAACCGCGCTCCACCATGATCTGGTGTCCGATGCCCGAGCCGGCGGGATAGAAGTCGACGCCGTGCTCTTTCGCGAATGCTTCAATCGCGCGATATTTCTTCTGATTCGATTCATCTATGTTCTGGATGTCGTGGTCGAGGGCGAACACCAACTGATGGGGATCCTTGATTTTCTTCGCACCGATTCCTTTGAATTTGCTCATCACGGCGGAGGTATTGTCATGCGTCATGCAGCGATGCGGACGGATCGATAGAAAGTCCCCTGCACGCAACGGACGCTGCGGTCCTTCCGACATGTGGGTCTGCGCGATTTTCTCAGCGATGGTCTGGCCCATGATGAACTCCCTGGCTGTCCTTGTGGCTATCGTCGCGAAATACCCCGTCATCTCGCCACGCATGCGCCGATAAAAGTAAATGAGCGCAGCGGGCAATTCGATTACAGCCATTGCCAAGCACATTGCACTTATTGCCAGCAGCCCGGTATCGACGCCGACTCCGGACCGGAAACCTATTACGACGGACCAAATACCCATGCAACCAAGACCCGCCAGTGCGAGCCCCGCCACAAACGACAATGCCCACTGCAACCCAGTCCGATACTTTACGTGATCATAGTCGTAGAGCCAGACGCTTTTTCGCGTTGGCATCCTAAATACTCGCCGTGATTGGTTTCCAGGCGAAGGTTCAGCCACGTTTTAACTCGAATGCCAAGTAAATCATCTGGCCGATGTGGTGGTCGAGATGGGTCGCACATTGCAAAACCATATCGAAGCGGTCGCGGGCATCCGAACCCGCACCGGTGTATGGCTTCGACCAGTCGTCTGGCGACTGACTGCGGATCGTGCGCAAAACGATTTCGATCGTATCGGCGAATTTCTTGAGCGTTTCCGCCTTGGGAGGCCGCGCCGTCTCGGCAAATTCGCGGGGACGGTCGCGAACGTATCCCGTCTGAGCAATCTGCGCTCCGATGTAATAGCTCAAATTGCCGGTGAGGTGCAGCACCAGGTGGCCAAAGCTGTTCCCGAACGGGAACGGTTTGGTCCAGAACTGTTCATCGCTGAGTGACGCCGCCAACTCTCGGACTCTACCGGCAAGTTTCTTGTAGCGTCCCTCGAAGCCCGCACCCATCGTGTCGTTAAGATCAGCCATTTCTTATTCCTTCTCTAATGTTGCATTGCACTCAACGACGTTTCTTGCGTGTCACCTTCAGTTTCGACTTTTTCGCTGTGCGGTGCGTCGCTTTCTTCCTTACATCCGCCTTCATCATCGCCATCAGCTTCGATACCGAGCCTATCTTCTCCAGGTTCCAGATTGCGTCAACCAGCTTTTTCTGCGCGCCCGTGGACAGTACCCCTTCGGCCAGCGCTGAAAACTTCTCTTCGATCTCGGCATCGCTGAGCGGATTGCGCGGATCTCCTTTCGGGTAGTCCAGTTGTTTCGAGAACCTGCGCCCATCGGTGCTTGTTATGTTTACGATCACGCGCTGCAGCGCTGGGAAGACTTTTTCGATTTCAGGATCGGCGACAACTTCGACTTTTTTCAGTTGCGCCCGGATCGTCGGATCCATGATCTTCTTCATCTCGAACTGAGCAGGCGTAACCTGGCGGTCCGCGAGCGCGGCGGCGATGACGTAGGGCAGAGAATGGTCGGCGGTCTCCTTGGTGTGCGGATCGTACTTGCTGGGATCGGACAGGATGTCGGCGGCGCGCGCCAGCGAGCGGATCTGGATCTTCTCCACGTTCTCCGGGAGCAGGTCATTGCTTTTTACCAGGTCGAGTACCGCTGAGATGGGAGCGTGGGTCAGCGCCTCAGTAGGAAAGAATTTCATGCCGCACTGGGTGATGCGCCAGGAATCGCCGAGGCCATCGGTTAGGAGATTGAGCTTCCACTCCGGGCCGTAGCAGTGAGCGAGGCCTTCCTTGCCGTCAATCACATGCTCCGGTCCGCTGTAACCTCTTTCCGCTAAGAGCGCGGCCAGCACGCCACTCTGAGTGGCCATGGGATCGACGGTGTTCTTCATCATGGTGAGTTTTCCAGCAGTCACAGCGCCCATTGTGCAATGACGGGAGGCCGAAATACCGATGGCGTGTTGGATCTGTTCCCACGGCAGGCGCAGAGCGCGGCCCGCTACGATTGGAGAGGCAAACGCAGTGAGAGTGGCGTGATGCCATCCACGCTCGCGGATTCCGGGAAATGCGGCTTCGCACAACCGCATTTCGAATTCGTGGCCGAGCACGAATCCGACGATCAATTCCTTGCCATCGCTCCTGGCGCGTTCGCAGCAGGCCATAGCGGCGGGAAAAATGTCGGACGGATGCGAAGGGTCCTGCTTCCAATAGATGTCGTTGTAATCCATGCAGCGGATCATCAGAGCATTGGCCAAGGATGCTGACACGGCATCAATCATCTTCCCGGTGCCAATGACGGTCGCAGGCCCGCGGCCGGCAATTTCGTCCAGGACCTGGAGGGCGATGATCACATCGTGCTGCTGATATCCGCCGAGCGCGCAGCCGACGGAATCCAGCAGAAAACGCTTTGCCTGATATACGGCCTCTTGCGAGAGTTGCTCATATTCAAGGCTGGCGGCCCAGCGCGACATTTTCGCGGTGATGGTTTCTTTGGTGGCGGTTTGTTGCCCGGTGGACACTGGCTTCTCCTAATAAGCGCGTTCTATTAACTCACGAACCAAACGTAGGGCGAATCAACGCATCATTTCACGCGCACATTCTTCGGGTTCTTGAAGGGCAAGAACGCCATGAAGTCGGCGTGGTGCACGATGAACGCTTCAGTGGTGCGCTTCACCAGGTCACCTTCCGCGGCGTGGGCGGCGATGATGTGGCAGACTTCATCGGGGATGCCGCACTCCATCGCCAAGGCTACTCCAGTAAACGGATGACGCAACGCCTCGCCGCGTTCACTTTGACGGCTCTTACCGTCAGGGCCGAGTTCGTATTCGAGAAGCTTGCCTACATCGGCGAGGATGGCTCCGGCGATCACTACGTCCGCATCGATCGGCAATGCTCGGCCCATAAATCCAGTCATGGCTTTGGCGCTATCGCGCGCGATGTGGACGACGCAACGCTTGTGCTCCATGAAGGTGATCGGGCAATTTGGAACCAGGAGCGTGAAGGGAATCTGGTTCAGATCGTCGGGCTTCAGCGGACTACGCTCCAAGGCCTTGATCCAGGTCTGCGTAACCTGCTCTCGAAGCTGGGAATTGCTGATCCACTGAATTTCCGGCCACAGACGCTCGACGGCCTCTCGCATTGAAAGGACCTCCCAAAGGACTCAATAGATTATCGGAGCGGGCGCGAAGGCGTCGAGGGGCGGGCGGGCGGCGATCGCGGATGCTTCGGGAAATTCAACGATCGCCACTACTTAGATCAGTACTACTTAACTGAGGCGGCATGGCCTGCAGCCGCTTGTGTGGCCTCAATCGGCAAAAGTTCAATTGTGCATGCGGAGGCGGTGCAAGTCAGCTGCGCACGGCGAACGATCTTTACGGAAGATACGTCTGGAAACTTGACCGGAAAGTCTTTCTCCCGGAGTTGCGCAGAGGCTGAACGGAGAGCTTCATCGCCTTCGACAAATTCGGCTCGCTCGGGACGCGGGGAGCTGTCGAATACAAGGTTGAACTTCGCCGATGCTGATTTGGCCGTGAGTGAAACAAGCTTAACCGTGCGTGACTGAACGAGATCGGCGGCAGCCGGAGCAGCATCTTTCGTCGCGGACTCGCCACTGGCCTTCGCGAGCCGCTCGCGAGAATCGGCGACTGCGCTACCACCAGCTACTATCGCGAAGGCGTACATCTGGCGGGCCTTCTCCCTCTGCCCTTGCTTCTCGAGGACTTGTCCAAGACGATTGGCGACTGTTCCTGACTGGCTTAAGAGCCAAGCGGCATTCATGAACTGCATCGCATCCAGAGTCTCACCACGCAGAAACTTCGACCATCCAATTCGCGACCAGGCGAGCGCCACCAGTCGCATCGAAGAAAATGCCGACGGTCCGAGGCGGTCGTAGTCGCCGGAGTCGAACTGTTCTCCAATGTCGTACAACACCTGGCGCGCATCGTTTTCGGTCTGGACGGGGTCGATGTTGGGGGCCAGAGCCGCAGCGAAGATATCTGTGCTTGAGTCCGAGGAAGAGCTGCCAGTGAGCCCTTTCAGTAATTCCTCGGCCTTCGCCTTCTCGCCCAGCTTCGTGTAGATCTGCGCGAGCGATAACTTCGTTTCCGGGTCGTCGGGTGGGATCGACGCCGCGACTTCGAGTTCCGTACGGGCGTCTGCATCTCGTCCCAGCTGGGCCATGAGCATTCCAAGATTCTTGTGGGTGGATTTCTCGAATGGAACGATTTCAAGTTGCTTGCGGTAAGCGACGATCGCCTCCTCGCCGTGTCCCGACTGCTGAAGTTCCATGGCAAGGTCGCCATTGGCGCTTTTGTGGTTAGGATCAAGTTCGATCTCTTTCCGGAATGCGCGGATCGCATCGGCGTGATTGTTGATTCCAGAGTAGGCCTGCCCCAGGTCGTACCAGCCTTCTTTGAGATTCGAGTCCTGATCGACGGCGCGCTTCAGCAGATCGACAGCGCTGCGATAATCCTTGCTCTGTAGCGCTTTGACTCCGGCTTTGTGCAGCTCGGCTGGGGTCCCTACGATCTTCGTCGATGCACTCGCAAGATTTGTGCCCGAAGGAGCCAGGATCGAGGCCGTAAGGACCTGATTTTCGTCGCTGCGTGTTACGTTGCGAAAGGAATCGTAATCTGCGCGGCGGGAGGCTGGCAGTTCGTTCAGTTTGACGGTCAGTTTGCGCTCGCCTTCCAAGACTCCTTTGGTCAGCGAATAAGAGGAAGAATACTCGCCGTAGTCGCGCGACATCTTTACTGCCAGCGGAGTGTGTACCGAATAATTTTCAGGAAATTCCAGGCGCACCCGGTATTCCATGTCGCCGGCGGGTCCTATTTCGATCGGCTCTTTGCTCTTCGCTGAGGACGTGACTGCGCGAACGCCGAGAGACGGGACTGGACGAAAATTTACGCTCATCGAGGGAACTGTGAAATACCGGTCCTGATGGAGATGATATTTAAGGTGAAAGGGCTTGGCAGTGTCTTCGATCGAATCCAGCTCTACCTGGTCTACGTCTCCCGCAAAACCCCAACTGGTCGAGAGGACCCGCACGAAGTCTTTCCATCGCGCTTGTGGAACCTGACGAAAGCCAGCGCGCATCGGGAAGTCGCGGTCGCCTTGCGCAGTGTATTCGACGGTCGCGTCGAGGGCTCCAAAGTCTGTGAACTTGCCGTCGATCGTGAAGTGTGCCGAACTCTTCACAGGCGAATCGGCGGGCGTACGTTGCAAACCGCCGTCGGTATCATTCGACGCCAACACTGCCTGCCTGTTGCGAAGTTGATAGAGGATCAGACCGTAAGGCGCGACCTCGGTAGTGGTATCCAGCCACGTTAAACCCGAACCTGATCCCACGCGAGCGGCGGTGATCACATGATCGAACTGCGCGGGTGATGGCACGTCCGGATCAAGCTTGCGGGCGCTATGGATCAGGACGGGATAACTTTGAATTCGCTCCGCCCGCAGCATTGCGGACAGTAAGGTGTGCTTGTCTTTGCAGTCACCATAACCGCTTTGCAGGACGTCCGAGGCGGCATGCGGCTGATACCGGCCGATGCCGAATGACAGGCTCACGTAACGGATGTTGCGTGCCACGAAATCGTACAAGCGACGGGCCTTCTCGGCGGGTGTATCGGCGCCCTTGGTCAATTCGTCGGCTTTGTGCTGGACGCCTTCCTCCACCGCCATGCGCTCGCCCTGGAGCTTTGCGTACCACTGGGCAAGCTGCTTCCAATCGGCGAAGGTGGTGAGTTGCACATCGGGACCGACTTCATCGTCGTCGCGATCTTCATCTTTATCGCGATCAGGCCGGATATCCTTCACTACCCAGGTGTAGATGCGACGTTCGCCGGTGTCCTGGATTTCGGGCTTTCGGGCAGGAGTTTTGAGTTTTATTTCGCGCGCCTTCGGGACATCAATCTCCAGGCGGTCTTCATTGACAACCACCCCCTTAGGGAACCGGTGCTCGTACCAGAAGTGGCCGGCGGCAAGCGGGGTCACGATGCGGGTGACCGTCTTATATTCGAGCGTGTCTCCGGGGCGCAGGGCGGTTACCGAGACGTGCCGTTGCCGGTAATCGCTGTACATCGGTGCTTCTCTGAGAACATCGGGGGCGAAGTCCTGCGCGGTCGAGTCCGGAGTTGCGACGACGTCGCCGTTCGGTTAGCGAACCCGGACATATTCCACTTTCAATTGCTCGGTGGCGGAGGAATAGCCGAATACGAGCTGACCAAATTGTTCGACGCCCGCCTGGCTCTGGATCCGAATGACAGCTTCGGTCTCCTCGACTCCGGTGCCGTCGTTCTCGAAGCGCGCACGATTGAGGATGTGGTCGAAGACGGACGCTTCGTCGGCATTTTCCGCCTTGGGAGCGGGAGGCGTTTGCGCCTCCGCAATCGCAGCGGAGAGTAAGGCGAAAGAGGCAATCAGGAGGCATACTGCGCGAAGTGACATACTGCAATTTTTGTACGCCGTGGCCGGCGTAAAATCAAATCAAGGAACGGGGGTGGATGTGGCGGGAATCTTTCGGTTGGTTGCTCTGGCAGTGTTGTGTCTTGGAGCTTTCGCGGCGGCTCAGACCGCCCCACCGCTGGTTATTGTTGACGAAAGTCTGCCTTCTCTCGATCCAGGGGTTGAAGTCCGCTTTCCATTGAGTGGTCGTGGCGGTGTTCCGCCCTACCACTGGAGTGTCACAGCTGGTACCTTGCCGGAAGGAATTTCCCTTACCCCCGAAGGAGTTCTCGCGGGCCGTCCAGCAAGAGCGGGGAGATACGCCTATACCGTGACGGTTGAAGACTCCGCCACTCCTCGTAACCGAATCAGCAAGGATCTTCAGACGGTAGTGTCCGCTAGTCTGGTGCTGGAATGGCTTCGTCCTCCACAGGTTCGCGGCGACCTAATTGATGGGGCGGTTCGGGTATCCAATGGCACGACCGACGACTTCGATCTCACTTTCATCATCGTGGCGATCAATGAAATCGGACGGGCGACCGCCCTTGGCTATCAGCACTTCACCCTCAAAGCAGGCACAGCAAACTTTCAGATCCCCTTCGGACAAACGTTGCCTTATGGGAAGTACCTCGTGCATGCGGATGCGGTGGCGGAGATTCCTGCGAGGAATAGAATTCTGAGAAGGTTATTGGAAACCCCTGCGCCTCTACCCATCACGCAAGGGCCCTGAAGGAGCTGGCGGGGGAAGCGGCCGCTTAGTACGCGCGTCGCTGTTGGTAGAGCAGCTCGCGGCTCGGGGTAATCGCAGCCGCCAAACATAGAGAGTCCCGAGGTGATGTTGGATTCATTCGTCTCGGCCAGTAGCTCGCGTTTAGACCCTTGCTGACCTTATTCAGAAAGCGCCTTTGCAGGCTTTCTTTCCGCCGATCTTGCTCGGGCTCCGGGCTCACCGCCAACCGGATAAATCAGTCCAACGCCTCGGGACTCTATCCTGCCTTCAACATGGGTTCCTGTTCGCCTCGACCAGCGCTTAGCTATAGACCCTTGCTTGCCCTCTTCAACTCACCTTGCGGTTATTGAAGTGACTTCGCTTGAGCCCCGGACGCTGCACCAACCGGGAAAACTTCAGAACGTGTCAAAGAACGATTATGGTTTTAGCATTTCTATTTTTAAGGTCAATGAAATTTGTGAATAAATAAGTGCTTGCGTTTCAAGGGGGTGCAGGTCGTCCACAGGCGGGTGATGCGGAAGTTGTGCAACGCGTTTCCTTGGTAGTCGTAAATCATCAGTGTTCATGCGGTAATTCATGGTTTCGCACAGGTCCATTGTCTTCAGGATGTGATACGCACGCAAAATCTGGCTGTGAAAAACTCCGGCTTGACCTTGTAATTCGAGACCGAGAGTGCAGTCGGGAACGACAGGGAAGACACGGCAAGGGCGAGTTTCTGTTCGTCACCAATGAAGAAGACAGCTCTTTCATCTTTGATCTTGCATGGTTGCGTTCTCACTCAGGTACTTACGCCGTCGCGGAGGCGTTGCCTACAATCCATCCAAAGGGAGTGTGCCATGACGATCTTCGATCCACCGCGGGGCAAAGTGATCGACGTGCAGGGCGGCGGAATGCTGCGATTGCTGGGACTGGCGTTTGTCGGATTCGTGTTGGTGATTCTTCTCTTCTCCGCGGTCACACGATTGGATTCGGGCGCTGTCGGCGTTCTTACTCTCTTCGGTCGAGTGACCGGCGAAGCGTTGCCGGAAGGCATCCATCTCATCAATCCGCTCAAGACCAATCACGAGCTCTCGATCCGGACACAGGAATTAAAAGAAACGGCGAGCGTACCCTCGAGCGAAGGGCTCGTAATCAACCTGGATACCTCGCTCATCTACCACCTGAACCCGGAAAAGGCGGCTGAGGTTTACCAAAAGATCGGACCGAATTACGTTCAGGTGCTGATTGAGCCGAACCTGCGATCCTCCATACGGGAGGCAACGGCTTCGCATTCGGCGAACGCACTCTACTCCGGCGAGCGAGAGATGGTGGCCAAGCAGATCGTGGCGCAGCTGTCGGGCTTGCTGGGTGACCGTGGAATCATTGTTGAAAGTATCTTGCTACGGGATATCCAGCTTCCAAACACACTCCGCGCGTCCATCGAGTTGAAGCAACAGGCGGAGCAGGAAGCGCTGGCCATGAGCTTCCGGCTTCAGAAAGAAAAGCAGGAAGCGGAGAGAAAAAGAATCGAAGCCCAGGGCATCAGTGACTTCCAGCGGATCGTCGCGCAGGGCATCAGCTCACAACTGTTGGAGTGGAAAGGCATCGAGGCGACCGAAAATCTGGCGAAGAGTCCGAACGCAAAAGTCGTGGTGATCGGCAGCGGGAAGAATGGGCTGCCTCTGATTTTGGGGCAGTAAGACCAGTGGTTGGTGGTTTGTGATTGGTGGTTAGTTGATACCATACCTCTCGTGTCCCCACTGCTTGATGTCCAGAACCTTAGCATTCGTTTCCCGCGACCGGCTGCGCGCAACGCTAAATTTGATCGGGCCGGAGTCCCCGCACTACACGCGGTCAAGGACCTCAGCTTTGCGATCGCTCCGGGTGAAGTGCTTGGTCTGGTGGGCGAATCGGGCTCCGGGAAATCTGTTACTTCGCTGGCGATCATGGGTCTGCTTCCCATCTCCGCGAACGTGAGCGGCGAAATCAATTTTCAGAACGGAAGCGGGAACTCTTCCAGCATCCTTTCTCTCCCACCGGATTCTTTACGACAGCTTCGTGGCTCCCGTATTGCCATGATCTTTCAGGAGCCGATGACTGCTCTCAATCCCGTCATGCGAGTCGGCGATCAAATTGCCGAGGCGGTCCTCGCTCACAATCGGATTTCTAAGGGTGAAGCGTGGCAACGAGCCGTGGATGGAATGCGCGAGGTTGCAATCCCCGAGCCCGAACACCGCGCGCGCAGTTATCCGCATCAGCTTTCGGGAGGCATGCGACAACGCGTGATGATTGCCATGGCGATCGTCAACCGGCCACAGCTGCTGATCGCGGATGAGCCGACTACCGCGCTCGACGTCACGATTCAGGCGCAAATTCTAGAATTGCTCAATGAATTGCGCCGCAAGTTCAACCTGGCGATGCTGTTCATCTCGCATGATCTGGCTGTGGTATCGCATGTGGCCGATCGGGTTGCAGTGATGTACGCGGGTAACCTCGTTGAATTGGGTACCAAGGCGGACATCTTCGACGCACCCTCTCACCCGTATACGCAAGGATTGTTGCGAGCAATTCCGACTCTCGCCACAAATCGCGCTGAACCGCTCGCGACCATTGAAGGCACTGTGCCAACGATGGCTGCATTGCCTCCGGGGTGCGCGTTTGAGCCGCGGTGCGACCATCGGATCCCGTCCTGCGCAGCGAGCTTGCCGCCGCTGGTGGAGGTTTCGGCGGGACATTGGGCGCGATGCCCGGTAATTAATTCGTAGAGATGGCGGATCGCACTAAGCAGTTTGCAGGAATCTCTCTTTGGTTTTGGTGGTTCCCGACACCTTCGACCTGCAACCTTGTTTTTGCAATCACGTTATAATCCTCGCTTTCCCGTGCGCATCCTTATCCTCAGCGACATTCACAGCAACCTTGAAGCGCTCGAGGCCTGCCTCGCTGCGGCGCCTGCCCACGATGTTGTGGTCAACCTGGGGGACACGGTCGGCTATGGAGCGAATCCAAATGAAGTGATTGCGCGCTGCCGCGGCCTCGGCAAAGTTTTCGTGCGCGGCAATCATGACAAGGCAGTCAGCGGATTGATGGACCTGGCTGAATTCAATGCGGCTGCCGGTCTCGCCACGCTATGGACTCGCGACCAACTCACGCCAGAAAATCTTGAGTGGCTGCGATCGCTTCCGCAGGGGCCGTTGCACATTGACGAGCTGCCAGGGGTGCAATTTGTGCACGGGTCTGCGTTGGACGAAGACGAATATCTGGTGAGTGTCCGCGATGCGATCGAGCCGCTGATGACCGACTCCGTCCCCCTGACGTTCTTTGGCCACACGCATCTGCAAGGCGGATTCGTGATGCAAGGAGAAATCAGCGAAGCGTACCGTCCGAACTATCGAACGGTCGGGCGGCCGGAGTCTTCCGATTGGGCGCTACGGCGCGAGCGCCGGTTTCTGATTAATCCTGGATCGGTCGGCCAGCCCCGCGATGGGGACTGGCGAGCCAGTTTCGCAACTTTTGATACCGATGCATGGGCTGTGAGCTTCTACCGCATTCCTTATAATCTGCGCGTCGCGCAGGAAAAAATTCTGGCTGCTAATTTGCCACAGCGGCTGGCTACCAGACTAGCGACGGGTCGGTAGAGGCCGTGTCCATCGGGAAAATTCTCGCCGACCGCAGTGTTCACGGGAAATCCTGCGAAAGGTGCTTCTAGTGTAAGCAAGCGGACAGGAGTGTCCGCTCTACATGGGCAAGGTAAACTCGATCGATGACTGCGAATTCACAGGGACTCTTCGCTTCACCGTCCAATAGGAGTGCCTCCGCCTATACCGCTCACATCGATGGTGGAGCGCGCGGCAACCCCGGTCCGTCGGGGTATGGAGTGGTTATTCAAGACGCGTCCGGCAAGAAGGTAGCGGAACTCAGCGAATATCTTGGGCACCACACCAACAACTATGCCGAGTATCAGGGACTGCTGGCGGTGCTTCGCTACGCGGTCGAGCACGGTATCACGGCGATCAAAGTTGTAAGCGATTCTGAGCTCATGGTGCGGCAGATGAAGGGTATCTACAAGGTGAAAAATCCGGATCTGCGGAAACTCTATGAGGAAGCGCAGCCCCTGGTGCGCAAGCTCGAATACTTCGAGATACGTCATGCCATGCGTGAGGACAATGTCGACGCCGACCGACTGGCAAACGAAGCCATGGATCGCGGGCAGCGGCATACCTGATCCCGGATCGTTAACTCGTTTTTCCTTTCTTCGACTCAATCCGCGGATTACCATCCGACCCAAGACCTAACATCAGGAGGCTGTCATCATGATCATCGGGCCGAACACGTTCACTGGGATCAACCCATGGGCTGTGCTGGTGGCAGCGATCGCGACGATGGTGGTCGGGTTCCTCTGGTACTCGCCGATTCTCTTCGCACGCCCGTGGATGCGACTGATGGGCTACGATCCCGACGACAAGGCGAAGCTGGCGGAAATACAAAAAGGCGCCGGCAAGACGTATGGAATCACATTCGTGGCGACCTTGGTTTCAGCGGTCGTGCTGGCGAAAGTTATCGACCTGACGAGTGTCGTCACTGTGCTTTACGGGATGAAAGTTGGATTTGCCATCTGGCTGGGATTCGTCGCAACGGTGCAATTGACGGGCGCGCTGTTCACAAAGCAGCCGATGAAACTTTTTCTGATCAATACCGGCTATCAGATGGTGTGCTATATGGCGATGGGAGCAATTCTGGCGAAGTGGCCGCACCCGTAGACCTCTGAACTCGCTCTACTCTCCTGCCGACTGATCGTGGATTATCTTCCAGCCCTCAGGGAACTTTTTGAAGATCAGGGTGAAGAGGCCGTGGGGCGTCTTGCCGTCTGACATGGTGAGATGGAATTCACCGCGTACGAATGCGGCCTCGGGGCCTAGCATCTCGATTCGCAGGTTCGCGAATTCCAGTTTGCCCATTTCTTTCCCGGCTCCCCGATAGGTCTTCTTGTAGCGGTCAAGGGCGGCCTGCCAACCCTTCGATTCGCGGGCCCCGGAGAAAAATGTCAGGTCGGGCGAATTCCAATATCCAGCCATGAACGCTTCGAGATCGCCTTGGTTCCAGGCAGCCTGCTGTTTGTCGATCACCTGACGGACATTTTCGGAAACAGCCGGCGAAGCGGAGACGCTCAGAATGCCAACAACCATTGCAGCCAGAATTTGAAGACAGGTCTTCATTTATTTTCTCCTCAGAACCAGCCTTGTTTGCGGAAGTACCACAGGATCAATCCGCCGATCGCGACCATAAGCGCGGTGGCATAGACGGCGCCAAGCGGGTCGTGTTGCCATGGGAGTGGCAGGTTCATGCCGAAAAAACCCGTGATGACTACCAGCGGCAGCGCGACTGTTCCCCACACTGTTAAAACCTTCACGATCTGGTTGGTGCGATTGGCGACGGCGGACAAATAAATATCCGTCGAACTGCTGAGTAGATCGCGGTAGGTCTCGATCAAATCGACGGTGCGGACGATGTGGTCATAGACGTCGCGGAAGAATGGATCGAGATCGTCGCCCAGAAAACCCTGCTCGCGGCGCATCAACTGGTTGACGACTTCCCTCATACCGCCGGCATTGCGGCGGAAGTCGATCAGATTGCGTTTCATGTTGAAGATACGGCGCAGTACGGGCGGCTCCGGCTTTTCGAGTACGTCCGACTCGACGTCTGAAATCTGCTCTGCCAGAGCATCGAGCACGAGCAAATATTCGTCCACTGTATGGTCGACAAGTATGTAAAACAGCTTGTCGAGGCGCTGTATTTTTTGCTGCTGAGCGCGCTGCACCGCCTTGTCAATCGCGGGGCACGATCCGGCATGCACCGTGATCAGGAAATCTTTGCCTAGGAAGATGTCGAAATCTAAAAATTTGGGGGTTTTGCCGGGCTGGAGCGCTTTTAATACCGTGAAAATGTAGTGATCGTAATCTTCGGTCTTGGCTCGCTGGATGTGGCGGCAGTCTTCGATTTGAAGTTCGTGCAACTGATATTGCTTCGCCAACTCATCTAATGCAGGAGAAGCGGGATTGTTCAGGTCATACCAGGCTACGCCCGGCAGAGGCTGGGTTACGCCGGTCATGGGACCGTCAGTATATGCTGGGCTGGAGAATTGCGAAATACAGAGAGTTACGCTCTGCTCTTTTTGACTGCCGCTGCGGCTTTCGTTTTCACGGCTTGCCACGGACGCTTGGGCCGTTCGACTTCGGGCTTGTCGCGGTCTTTGATACGGTCGTATTGATAGGACTCGCTCACGGTTCCGAGCGATTCGTTGTACAAGCTGGGAATGCCCAACGCTTCTTTCAACTCTTCCGAGAACTGATGAAGGGATTTCAGGTGATCGGCGTTCGCGGGCACCTCCGCCTTGGAGGTCTTGAGGAACTGCTGGTAGCCCTTGTTGACGAGCTTGGAAATTTCGCCGCCAATCTGATATCCGGGATAGGCGAAGATCTTCGCGCCTCCGTCATCGGTCTTCTGGATGGCTGCCGAGACGTTGTACTTCCTGAGGAACACGCGGTTCTGCGTGCCCGGAGCCTCGATGAGATCAAAGCCATGTTCGCGCAGCCAGCTGACTGCGTCTTCGTAGGTTCGTTCTTCTACTTTGGTGGACATTTTTATCTTTCAATCCTCAACTGACAGCTTAGATGCGACCATCACGCTCAGGATGCTCCCGGATTCCCTGGAACCAAGCGTTCCGCTGATGAATCTAAGGTCGTAGTATAGATATACCTTTTTCGATCTACAGGCACATTACTCTGGTCATTAGGGTATTTTCACCTTGACGACTGCCACTCCCAATCCGGTGCCGCGTCAAATTGACGCTGGAGCTGACGCAAAGGCAGCGCGCTTGGCAGGTGAGAGTCTGCTGGAGCGGATTGGCAATACTCCGCTGCTGCGTCTCGACACGGTCACGCGCCATCTTCCTGCCGTCCAGCTTCTTGGAAAAGCCGAGTGGTACAACCCCGGGGGCTCAGTGAAGGGACGTACAGCCGCCAGCATCGTAACCGATGCGCGCCGTTCCGGGAAGCTGGCGCCGGGAAAAATTCTTCTCGACTCGACCAGCGGTAATACCGGAATTGCTTATGCCATGCTTGGCGCCGCTCTCGGATTTCCGGTTACGCTGTGCATTCCCGAGAATGTTTCCATTGAGCGAAAGCGGATTCTACAGGCATACGGCGCAAATATCATCTTTACAGATGCGGGAGAAGGATCGGACGGGGCGACCCGTGTTGCACATGAGTTCGCGCAGAAGCAGCCCGATCTTTATTTTTATGCCGATCAGTATTCGAACGATGCGAATTGGCGCGCGCACTATCAGACTACCGCGAACGAGATCTGGAAGCAGACTGAGGGACGCGTCACGCATTTTGTATCGATTTTGGGGACGACTGGAACCTTCGTCGGCACGACGCGTCGGTTGAAAGAACTCAATCCGCAGATTCGCTGCATTTCTCTCCAGCCTGATTCGCCGTTCCACGGGATTGAAGGCACCAAGCATCTGGAATCGACTCTTGTCCCCAGCATTTACGATGCGTCGCTCGCGGACGAGAATCTTGGCGTCCGTACAGAGGATGCGCACGCGATGGCCCGGCGACTGGCGCGGGAGTCGGGATTGCTGCTTGGCGTGTCGGCGGCGGCCGCCGTTGTGGGCTGTTTGCAGGTTGCGGGGAATCTGAAGAAGCAGCAGGCGGCGGTGATTGTTACGATCCTCGCTGACTCGGGAGAGAAGTATTTGAGCGAGAGATTTTGGAGTGAAGGCTAGGTTTGAGCTCAGAGGTCAATGCTTACAATTCCCCGCGATGTCCACGAGTCCCTTCGCCAGCATGGCGAGGAAACTTATCCGCATGAGTGCTGCGGAGTGCTGCTCGGGCACTTTGCGGATGATGGATCGAAGACCGTGACCCGCAACGCACGAGCGGAGAATACTCGAGACGACTCGCCGCACAATCGCTATCACATCGATCCCAAGGAACTGATACGCATCCAGCGGGAGGCGCGTGAGCGTGGCGAAGACATTGTCGGCTTCTACCACTCGCATCCCGATCATCCGGCACGGTGGTCAACGACGGACCTGGCGGAGGCGCACTGGTTTGGGTGCTCGTACGTGATTACGAGTGTGGAAAAGGGGAAGGCGGTGGTGACGAACTCATTTCAACTCGACGGCACCGACGAGGACAACAAGAAATTTGTGGATGAAAGTGCGGTGATAGCCTGAAACGCCAATGGATGGGGCGGCCACTCTTGTCCGTCGAGTTGGCGTTGCCTTCGTTTTTCAAAACCCACATCAACGGCGGCGGACAAGAGTGTCGCCCTACGGGCAAACTGAATCCTGAACCTGTACCATAGCATCTCTAATATCAATATGCCGCAGATCCAAATTCCAACTCCACTCCGTCAATACGCCGGCAAACAGGCGACTGTGGACGTTTCCGCGAAAAATGTCGGTGAGGCGCTCAACGGTCTCATCACACAACATCCGGAGCTGAGGCGTCACCTCTACACCGACGACGGGTCGCTGCGGGCTTTCGTGAATGTCTATGTCAACGATGAAGACATGCGCTACCTCCAGAAAGAAGCGACGGCGCTGAAAGACGGTGATACGATTTCGATAGTGCCGTCCATCGCCGGCGGCTGCTGAATTTATGACCGGCGCCTTGACACATCGAATGTCCTGCCCCGCGCACTGTTGTTGCCGCTGTTGTCGGTAGTCCGCCGCCGAGCGCCGAATCCAGTTAAAATCTTACCGAGGATCTTATGGCCACCCTTACCGAAGCCAAACCCGAAGCCGTTTTAAGTAATGACGAAATTCTGCGCTACTCGCGCCATCTGATCATGCCCGAGGTTGGCATGGAGGGTCAGCAGAAGCTCAAGGCTGCGAAGGTGCTCTGTATCGGCGCGGGAGGTCTGGGATCTCCTCTGGCTTTGTATCTGACGGCGGCGGGCGTGGGCACGCTCGGCATCGTGGACTTTGACGTCGTCGACTACACGAACCTGCAGCGGCAGATCATTCACACGACTGCCGACGTTGGGCGTAAGAAGCTTGATTCGGCGGCCGACAAGCTCAAAGCGATCAATCCTTATATCAATCTGCGAACGTTTGACACGCGCCTCAGCAGCGCGAACGCGCTCGAACTGTTTCGAGAATTCGACATCATCGCCGATGGCACCGACAACTTTCCTACCCGCTATCTGGTCAATGACGCCTGTGTGCTTACCGGAAAGCCTAATGTTTACGGATCGATCTTCCGGTTTGAAGGACAGGCCAGCGTGTTCGCGACCGAAAACGGGCCCTGCTATCGCTGCCTGTATCCCGAACCACCACCACCGGGCCTGGTTCCCTCCTGCGCCGAAGGAGGAGTGTTGGGCATTCTCCCAGGACTAGTCGGAGTTATCCAGGCGACGGAAACCATCAAGCTGATCCTAGGCCAGGGCGATCCACTCATCGGCCGGCTTCTGCTGGTAGATGCGCTCGGCATGAAGTTCCGGGAACTGAAGCTGCGCAAGAGCGCGGACTGCCCTGCCTGTGGAAAGAATCCGACGGTGAAAGAGCTCATCGACTACAACGAGTTCTGCGGAGTCCGCGGGGAGGAAGCACCCGTCGCGACGGATGTGCCGACAGTAACGGTGCAAGAGTTGAAACAGCAGCTCGATTCGAAGAAAGATCTTTTCATCCTCGATGTACGCGAGCCGCACGAATACCAGATCTGTAATCTGAACGGATATCTCATCCCGCTCGGCGACTTGCCGAAGCGCGTTCACGAACTCGACTCCAGCCGAGAGATTGTCGCCCATTGCCGGTCAGGCGTTCGCAGCGGCAAGGCGGTTGCGTTCCTGCGTCAGGCAGGGTTCAAGAAAGTTCGTAACCTAACGGGCGGAATTCTGGAGTGGGCGGACAAGATTGATCCGGGGATGCCGAAGTACTGAAAAGACGGCACGGCCTTACTGCTGTCCTTCGATCGCATCCTTGAGATGTTTGGCGCAGGATTCCGCGGAACTCCGCTTGCCGTGTGTGGATGCTTCTTCGTGTACTGAATAGGCCCACACTACTTCTCCGCTCTTGATGTTGCTGAAGGTGATGCTCGCTTCTTCGCGCGAATGCCAGTTTCCCATGATCACTTTCTTGGCGGTGCTCGCCTTCTGGGTCTCCGCCGCGCCCGTCATCTCGTAGTCCGCCTGATCTCGGCTGGTAGTTACTTCCACTGGGACCTTTTTCTTGGTGATGGCATCTTTCAGATAAGAATCGAAGCCTTCCGCAATGGGTGCCACGAATACTTTGGCCCCCTTGGGGATCTTTTGCGTGGGCGGCGCATTCTTGTCGCCAGCTTGCGACGCGGTGATGGCGGCCGCGACTAAGAAGACAACCATGCTTGCTACTCGTCTGCTATCGGCCACAAGACACCTCTCCAGTTCTCCGGATAGTCCGGCTACTCAATCACAATTTGCTTAATGTGCTTGGCACAGGCTTCTCCCGCGCTTTGCTTGCCGCGGGCAGAGTTGGTCTTGTGGACGGAATATCCGAAGATGACCGCGCCTGTCTTCACGTCCGCGATCTTGATACTTGCTTCTTCATTGGAGTTTTGGGCGCCGATGAAAAGCATTTTCGCCCACCCGGCTTTCTCGCTTTCCGAGACCCCGCTGATCTCGTAATCAGCCTTGGTGCGATCCATGACCACCGTCAGAGGCACTTTCTTGTTTCGCAATCCGGCGATGACATAGTTCTCGAATCCGCCCACCATCGGCGCTATGTAGACTCTCGCGTACGAGGGAATCTTCGCGTTGTTGACGGTGGCCAGCTTTCCTTCGTCAGAAGAAGCCTGGTTTAGATCGGGTGCAGAGCCTTTGACAGGGTCAGAAGTGGGCTTTGTGGTGTTGTCCGGTTGGCTCTGATTTTGGGTTGCATTGTTTTCCTGAGACTTCGCAACAAGTGGATACCATGCAATACCTAAAGTCAGCGCAGCCAAAACCAAAGACTTGGGCGGCTGTTTCCTGAACATAGCCCTCCAGAACTTGCGTTTTGTTGTTCCGTAACGCTGTCAATTGTTAAGTTCCGCGAGTCTAACCCCCAATTGCTGCCCTGACAAGTTGCTTTGAATGCACCCTTTCTTGCATTCAAGCGTCGGGATTCGGAAAAAATGTGTAATACTCCCTTTCTTCCCCTGACTGGGAGCCTCCATGTTAGTTCTATCTCTTCGCTGGGCTTTCTTGTTCCTAGGTTCCATGACCCTCTTCGCCGCCGACATTCCAGCCGGTCGCAACTCCGATCCTTCTTATCAGCAGCTGCGCAACCTCGCGCTGGGAGGTGAGACGGTTGGGGTCAGTAACCTTACAATTCATCGCGATGCCGGTACCTTCCATCTGCGGTCGGGCATAGTCTGTTTTGTTGTTCCGGTGGCGGGCAAGGTTACGGGGGCGGTCTTCGTCGGAGACGGCAACTTTGTACTCGATCCCGCGCTTCCTTCCGAAAACGCCAGCCTGAAGATGCTGACGCGAGAGAGCGAGTTTAGTGAGACCTTCACGCAGGCAGTCTTCCGGTTCACTGACTCGACTTATGACGAGATCAAAAAGGGAGGCGGTACTTCCTCCGGTTCGTGCGACGCGGGATTGCTTCACGACAGCCAGACTGCAATGCGGCACAACCTCATTCTGAAGTGGAACCTCGAAGGGCGGCTTTTGCAGGATGTTCTGAGCACCGAGCCAGGTGGCTTCTTTTTGGCATTCATTCATGGAAAGAAGTATGACGGGAAAGAAATCTTTGCCATCGACCCGCATGGCGCTCCGCCGTTGGTGATGCCGGTCGATCCGGAAGAGGTTGAATTCGCTACTTACAATGACAACAAACTTGGTGTGTGGGCCGCCTTTCACTTCGCGGATGAATACAAACAGGGCACGGCGCTGGGCTCTCAGACCAATGGAGTGATCCACATCGAGCACCAGCAACTTCAAACGACCATAGAGAAGAACGCCAACCTGATCGGCAAAGCCACTACCACGTTTGTCTCGCGCGTAAACGGGCTACGTGTCGTCCCATTTGATCTGTATCGAAGGCTGCGGGTGGAAAGCGTGACGGCCGAAGATGGGCAAGCGATGTCATTTATCCAGGAAGACAAGAATGATGATGCGGACTTCTCGGTCATCCTTCCCAAGGCTCTGGCCGCCGGAGAGTAGTTTACGATTACGACAACCTATAGCGGGAAAGAGGCGGTTTCCAACGAGGGAAATGGAAATTACTTTCCTATCGCGCGCCACAACTGGTATCCGAACAATGCTAGTTCTTCGCTGGGGGAGTACACGCCCTACGACATGACTTTTCGAATTCCGAAGGGCATGAAGATCGCCGCCACAGGCAGCCTGGTCAGCGACACGAATGATGGTGGTCAGGACGTGACTGTCTGGAAGTCCGAAGTGCCGCAGACAGTAGCCGGATTTAATTTCGGCAGGTTCAAGGTGCAAGAGGTAAAGCTCACCGCGCCGGAATATCTGGTGCAATCGTATGCGAACGAAGAGCCGCCCGATTGGGTTCGAAGTTTGTTGCAGGCGGTCGACGGCGATCTTCCGACTCAGGGGTCTCATGCTGGCACGGATGTCGCACTCGGCAACATGAACACCACCGGCATGATCAAGCATGCGCTCGCGGAAGGACAGGTTTCCGTCCAGCTATATTCCGAGTTTTTTGGCCCCCTCCCGTACAAACGGCTGGCGATGTCGCAGCAAACCGCGTGCACCTTCGGCCAAGCCTGGCCAACCCTGGTGTGGCTCCCTATCTGTTCATTCTTCGACTCGACTGTGCGGCACTCTCTGGGACTTGACCTTGGGGACCGCGGGTACTGGAAGATTGTTGCGCCGCACGAGGTCGCTCACCAGTGGTGGGGACACATGGTGGGATTCAATTCCTATCGCGATCAATGGATGAGCGAAGGCTTCGCCGACATGTCGGCGTCACTCTTCATCCAGCTGATCGAGAAAAATCCTAAAAAGTTTCTGGAATTCTGGAATGACGAGCGCGAGTTGCTGACACTGCGGAATAGAGAAGGATTTCGAGCGATCGACGTCGGTCCGCTGACAATGGGGTACCGGCTGAATAACAGCCGCGGCGGTTTTAATGTCACTCGCGATCTGATCTATCCCAAAGGCGCGTTCATCCTGCACATGGTGCGCATGATGATGTGGGATCGCCAGGCCGGCGACCAGAACTTCAAGACAACCATGCAGGATTTTGCGAAGACCTACTCCGGCAAAGCGGCCACCACCGAGGACTTCAAAGCCATGGTGGAGAAGCACATGACGAAAGAAATGGACCTCGATGGGAACCATCGCATGGATTGGTTCTTCAACGAGTACGTTTATGGGACGGCGTTGCCGACTTACAAAATGGATTCGAGTTTCGAAAAAGATGCGAATGGCGATGTGGTATTCGCGTTCAAACTGACGCAGTCCGGTGTGGATGACAGATTCCGGATGCTGGTGCCGATCTATCTGGAGTTGGCCGACGGACGGACCGTCAACCTTGGCCGCGCCAACTTGATTGGAAATTCTTCGATCGATCGGAAGGTGCCGCTCCAAGGGGTAAAAGTCGCTCCCAAGCGGGCGCTGGTGAATTACAACTACGACGTGCTGGCCTCCAATTAAAAAGGACAGGGGAGTACATTTCGTCTCCCCTGTCTGCCTCGCTCGTTCAGGAAAATATTTATTTGGTGCTCTCGCCCATCGCTGAGTTCTCGGCTCCGCCGAGTTCGAGCGCGTACTTCTTGCCGGCAAAACGCACTTCGGTGACGGAGGGCGTGCTGGAACCGCGGTCGATGACTGCGGCGTCGTTGCCGAATGGGCTCTTGAGTTCGACTACTTTCGCCGGGGCCTTAGTCACTACTTTCTTCCCCTGCATGAAGCTGACTTCGACATTTGCGCCTGTGCCTTCCCATCGCAGTTGATAATCGCCCGCAGGAACTGCTTGTCCATTGACCTGAGCCGGCTGGCTCAGATGCAGAGAACCCTTGTTGGTGCCCGCGAATGCGCTCGTTGCCACGAGCACGGCCAAAGCCAGCACGACAGTCTTTGCGACATGATTGAATTTCATAGAGTTGATCCCCTTCTGTCCGGCTTCCGGCCGGATCAAGGGCGGCTGGTTGTAGTTTTCAAAACGCAGGACTTGTCTTTTTCTGAGAAAGTCCTACAATGCGCGTGTCAGGGTGACGCAAAAAGACGCGGGCCGCGAACTCGTGCTCTTTGCCTGGACTCGACTCACCTGGGCCGCCAAACCAAGCGTGAGTCAGTCCCGTCACCCTGCATTTGATTTTTGTTTGAGTAAGTGAGGACGCTGCCTCTACCCCCCGTTGTTGCTCGCTTCAGGATACGAATCCCCGGTTTGGGAAGTTCCGTTTTCCTTTTGAACTTGAGTTTTGGACGAAGTGCGACGGGCTGCGTTAGCAGCATCAGCGACTTTACGGGGTTCGCAACATGGGATGTTTGTTTTGTGAGACAGTCTCGCGGCGGCTGAAGGGTGAAGTAGAGAAGCGCCTTGCCGCCATTTGCTTCGCATGCAGTGTGCTGGGGCAGACGGAGACGCGGCAAGCCGCGTCTCTACCGATATTGTCAGGCGATTTTCAGAACTATCTTGCCGTAGTTCCTGCCTTCCTGTAGTAACGTGTAGGCGGCTCGTGCTTCCTCCAGTGGGAACACCCTCCCGATTACGGAATGGAGTTTGCCTTCGGAGATCCACTGCGACAGCTGATTCCACGCCATCTCCATGAGTGTGCGATTCTGACTTATATAACTTAGCCACAAACCATGGACGCTGGCTCCTTTGGCGTACAAGATCCGCGTGTCGAGTTGCGGCGCCTCGCCGGTAGCGGCGCCATATACGATCACGCGTCCGAAGTCGCGCAGGCATTTCACACTCTTTGCGACGTGTTCTCCGCCGAGCATTTCGAAAACGGCATCGACGCCTTCGCCGTGCGTTAGATCCTTGATCACGTCCTGATAGTCTTTTTGCTTGTAGTTAATGCCATGTTGCAAGCCGAGTTCACGGACGCGTGCCAGCTTGTCATCGGAAGACGAAGTACCGTACATTTCGATGCCAAGAATCTTCCCGATCTGGACAGCTGCCGTGCCGACTCCGCCAGCCACCGCATGAATCAGGACACGAGTGCCGGCAGGTTTTTCGATCAGGCCGGCTTTCCAGTAGGCAAAGTATGCGGTGAAGAAAGTTACCGGAAAGGCTGCCGCGTCTTCCGCGCTCCATGCTTCGGGGACCGGCCACAACAATGCTCGATAGCCAGCCGTTTTCTCTGCGAAGGCTGACCATTGCGTATATCCCATCACCCGACGACCGCTGGCGATTTCTACACCGGAAAACTCCCGACCGGCGACCAGCGGCGGTTTTGGAGTTCCCGGATATCCGCCGCGCGCGGTCAGCAAGTCGGCAAAATTCAGGCCTCCGGCCTGTACTTGCACGAGAGTCTGTCCGGGGACGGGATGCGGGTCTGGCACTTGCTGCAACTCCAAGACCTCCGGACCGCCGAAACGAGGGATGACTAGTGCTTTCATGCGGCCAGTCTAGCAGTCCGACCGCGCCAGGAAAGTTGTCGCCCTCGTCCAGTCTTTAGCATCTATAATCTTGATTGAGTTTCCGACCTCGGCAGCCTCGGGAATACCCTGGCAGCCGGGGCGAGGGTTTCGCCGCGAAATTGCGCGAGGCTCGAGGGTGCAGGTGGAAACGCCAGCGCCTCCCATGTTGGAAAGGAAACGCTCGCCAGGGTCATTCCTGCCCGTGCTTCTTTTCCCACTCTTGTGGAACCAGATTGTATTCAGTCGTTGGTCGTTAGTCGTTCGTCGCTTGCGTTGGATCTATTCTGGCGAAGCGGTCGATCGTCACTTCCAGCGACTAGCGACTAACGACGTGCTTCTCACCGACAAATTCGGCCGCTCCATTCACGACCTCCGTATCTCGATCACGGACCGCTGCAACTATCGGTGTGTGTATTGCCGTACGGGAACGAGCGGCGCGGTCTATGCCGAGCTTCCGTTTGAAGACTACCTGCGGATGGCGCGCATTCTGGTTGGCTTGGGGATTACGAAGATCCGGTTGACCGGAGGAGAGCCGCTGCTGCGCAAGGGAGTCGTGGATTTTGTGCGCGAACTGTCGAAGCTGCGCACAGTCAAGGCCGAGAAGCCCGACATCGCGATTACGACCAATGGCCATCTGCTCGACGAGCTTGCTCAGCCGCTGAAAGAAGCGGGCCTGGATCGCGTGACCGTAAGCATGGACGCCGTCGATCCCAACCTTTTCGCACGAATCACGCGCGTGCCCAACGGGTACGAAAGCGTGCTCGCCGGCGTCCGCGCTTCACGCCTCGCAGGCCTTGACCCGGTAAAAGTTAATTGCGTTCTGCTGCGCGGTTTCAATGAAGACCAGATCGTTCCTTTCGGCAAATTCGCGCGCGAAGAAAACGTCGTCGTGCGCTTCATCGAATTCATGCCGCTCGAAGAGGATCGCGTCTGGACACCAGAAATCGTGGTCACTCTCGACGAGGTAGTCTCCCGCATGTCGGAGTACAAGGCGCTGGTGGAAATATCACATCAGCGCAGCGAGACAGCCCGCCGCTATGTTTTCGAAGACGGCGTCGGCGAGATCGGCATCATCGCTCCTGTATCGCATCCTTTCTGCGGCCATTGCAGCCGCATCCGCATTACGTCGGACGGCAAGATCCGCACCTGCCTGTTCTCGGTTTGGGATCATGACTTGCATGAACTGATGAGGCGGGGCGCGTCGGACGACAAGCTCGCTGAGTTCATCGTGGGAGTCGTGGGAAAGAAAGAAGAACGGCACCACATCGGCGAAGCGGGATTTGTCCCAGCGTCAAGGACGATGGTACACATCGGTGGCTAGAGTGAGATTTTCTCCGGGTACCTGGTAGAGCAAGTTGCTGGTTCACTGGCTTGTTCTAAAATGACCCGTCATGAACGGCTCCCTCAAAGTGGCTTTCCTCCTCTTGAGTGTCTCTGTAGTCATGCTTCCTCAAAGTGCCATTCCTCCTACTCTGGTTGAGGGCGTTTTGTCTGATACCGAACTGGGCTTTCGCTACACCCCACCTCCGGACGTTCAACGGATCGCGAAGACCATGGCGATGTTGGAATTCTCAGGACAACCGCGTTCTTATCTTGGCTTCGATCGCAACGAGTATCCCGGCGACGAGAACCTCAACGAACTCCGCAAGACCTTCGATTACACGGGTTACTGGTTGAACAGTCCTCCCGGGGCAAGCGCGAACACGTGGATCGGCAAGCGCGCGAGACTGCAGAGAGCAGGGTTCGGCTTCTTGGCACTTTTCAATGGCCGCCTTTATTCGGAACTGAAAACGATCGGCACTGCTGCCAAGCTGGGTAATGCCGACGCGCAATCCGCGGTTGTCGCCGCGCGGCGCGAAGGGTTTCCCGATGGCACCATTGTTTTTCTCGACCAGGAGCAGGGTGGCCGCATGCTGCCCGAACAGAAGGCGTACCTCTCGGCGTGGGTGGATGGAGTTAGCAAGTCAGGCTTGCGCGCAGGCATTTATTGTTCTGGAATTCCAGCTAAAGAAGGAAATAACAGCAGGGTGATCACTGCGCAAGACATCAGGCAAAATGCAGGAAATCGACAAATCACCTACTGGGTGACGAACGATGCATGCCCACCAGCGCCGGGATGCGCAACTACCCGGCCACCATCTCCCGGCCTGAGCGGAATTACATTTGCTGATGTCTGGCAGTACGCGCAGTCTCCTCAACGAAAGGATGTCGCCGGATCATGTTCAGGTTACAGCGCGGACGGGGATTGCTATGCGCGGGGTTCTGGCGAGCATCGGATTGATGTCGATCTGAACGCGGCGACGTCAGCGGATCCGTCGCATGGCAGGAGCCGAGAGTAGGTGCGAATGCGTGCCGACAGCCCTGCAGATTTTTCTGGGAAGTGAGGGCTCGGAACAGAAAACTCAATAGAACGCGTCGTACTTCGTGACCACCCACTGGCCGTCCTTATTTTCTTCCGTCACAGATAGAAGGTCCTTGTAAGTGGCATCCTGGCTTGGGCTCGAATAACGTTCGCCCTTGTAGTGCAGGATGATCAGCGGCGGAGCGTCTTCCCATTCAATCAAGTTCCAGGAAATTAACGGGTGCTGCGATTCGGAATCGCAGATGAAATCCGCGCGTTTCTTGCGGTAGTCTTTTTTCTTTTCCCATTTTGCCAGCGCCTGCCGGCAGTTTCCGTCGCGCATCTCTTTGATGAAACTCGCGGCGGTGCGTTCGATGGTGCGATCGCGAAATGGATTCATAGTGATGCTGAGTGGCATGCGCGTCAGGGGATCACGCTCTTCCGAACGCGCCAGCACTGGCGGTTGGTTGCTGAGCCACCAGAGATAGCCCAGAAATACAAGGACCAATAGGCCTCCCGCGCCGAGAGCAATGCCGAGATGAGTGCGGGAAAACTGCATCTCAAAAGTCTCGGTTAAGAACAGTCCCTTCGCAAGGTTACGAGAGAAACCAGCGTAACCAGTGTGCTCCGATGCTTTGCAGTCGCGGATAATCACAAGCCGGAAGAGAATCACGATTTGCCGGATGCTCTCTCGTAGCGACCGTCGGGAAAGCCCGACTGCGTAAGTCACCCAACGGTTCCATATGCCGCGCCGGTTTGTCTTTTCGCACTCGCAGGCGTATAGTTGGCAATGAAAACTGTTGTGTCGTAGTTCTTAGGAATTGTCGAAGCACACCAGTGGGCGCAAGCCCACTTTTTCGTTGGGGCAGGATTAGCGCGGCGATTCCGGCACAAGTTATTGAAAAGATGGCTTTTGATGAGCAGAAGGTGCGGAGCATTGCCGACCGCGTGGCGGGTTCGAGTGGACTGGAAATAGCGGACATCGAATTTCACGGGGCAGGTAAGCATCGCATGCTGCGGGTCTTTATCGACCGCCCGGGAGCGATTCCAGCGCAAGATCGTCCGGATGGTGTGACGCACGAAGATTGCGCGAATTTCAGCCGTGAGTTTGGGACCATCCTTGATGTTGAGGACGTGATGCCGGGCGGATCGTACCTGCTGGAGGTTTCTTCTCCGGGCCTCGATCGCAAGTTAACCCGGGCCACTGATTTTGAGCGCTTCCGCGGCCATCGGATGAAGTTGATGACGCGTCAGCCGGTGAATAACAACCGGAATTTTGAAGGCAATCTGGAAAGCTTCGAGAACGGCAAGCTGGTGCTCGACATGAGTGTCGCCCGCCGCAAGATGCGTCCGAAAGACGGACAGGCCCCGAAAGTGGAAATTGAATTGGCCAACGTTGAGAAGGCCAACTTAGTACCCGAAATCTAGGTTTCAGGTCTTAGGTGTCAGGCGGCAGGGCAACAATCCTGAGACCCTGACACCTATGACCTGACACCTGAGACCTAATTTATGGCAAGCGAGCTTTACAACATCATCGAAGGGGTCAGCCGCGAAAAGGGAATCGACCCGCAGATCGTGGTGAGCGCGGTCGAAGACGCCATTGTCGTCGCGACTCGCAAGTACTACAAGTCCCAGGAAAACCTGCGCGCGGTGCTCGACAAGGATACCGGCAAGATCAATGCCTATGCGGTCAAGGCGATCGTCGAGAATCCAGAGCAGATTGAAGATCCTAATCTGCAGGTGACGGTGGATCAGGCTCGCAAGCTCGATCCCAACGCGGAAGCCGGCGGAGAACTGCTCATTCCCAAGGTCACTGAGGGAATTCTCGGACGCATTGCGGCGCAGCTGGCCAAGCAGGTCATCTTCCAGAAGGTACGCGAGGCAGAACGCGACACCGTTTACAACGAGTACATCGGCCACGTGAATGAAGTGGTGAACGCGACCGTGAAGCGTATCGAGGGTCCGGACGTGATTCTCGATATCGGCAAAGCCGAGGCGCGCATGGGACGCAAGGAGCAATCGCGCCTGGAGTCGTTCGCCGTGGGCGAGCGCGTGCGCGCCGTAATTGTTCGCGTTGAGAAGGCTTCGAAAGGCCCGGGCGTGGTGGTTTCTCGCGCGGCGCCAGAACTCGTACAGCATCTGTTCCAGACTGAAGTTCCCGAAATCTATGACGGCACAGTCGTCATCCGCGCCATCGCCCGCGAGGCCGGAGAACGCACCAAAATTGCGGTCATGTCCAAGGACAAGGATGTGGACGCTGTGGGCGCTTGCGTTGGCATGAAGGGCATGCGTGTCCAGTCGATCATCCGCGAGCTGCGCGGTGAGAAAATCGACATCATCGAATATCACGAAGACGCGGTCACGTTCGCTGAAAAGGCGCTTCAGCCGGCCAAAGTCAGCCGCGTGACAGTTGTCGATTCGGGCGAGAAGCACTTGGAAGTTGTAGTCGACGACACGCAGCTTTCGCTGGCAATCGGCAAGAAGGGTCAGAACGTGCGGCTGGCGGCGAAGCTGCTGGGCTGGAAGATCGATATCAAGAGCGAGGAAGAAAAGCGTCAGGAAGTCGAGCAGCAAATGTCGGCGATGCTTCCGCAGAGCGTTACCCCGCTCGAGAACGTTCCCGGTTTGGGTGAGGGCCTTGTCGAGAAGTTAAACGCTGCCGGGGTGACTACGGTCGAATCGCTGGCCGACATGACGCCCGAGCAACTGGAAGCGATCGAAGGCATCGGGCCCAAGACGGTGGAAAAAATCAGCATTGCGGTCAATAATTATTTCTCGAGCCTGGAGAGTGGGGAGCCCGTGGCGGCCGCCGAATCCGAAGGCTCAGAGGAAGCGCCTGGCGAAGAAGTGATGGCCGCAGATGGCTCTGCGGAGGTCGCTGAGTCCGCCGCCGATGCCGATGAACATACCGCGGAGGTTGAAGCCGCTGCGGAACCTGTAGACGCTTCCGAGACTGCGGAACCGGACGAGAACGCGGAAGTGACTGCTCCGGAAAAAGAAGAAAAGAGCTGAAGCAACATGCCGGCGAAGTCCAATGCAGCAAAATTCACGCTGCGTCCTGAGGTCGATATGAGAGCTTAGCGGAAAATCAGAAGGCGAGAGGGTGGATGAGCAAGATTCGAATCAACGATCTGGCACGGGAGCTGGAAGTCAAGAGCAAGGCTATTCTTGACGCGCTCACCGAGGTCGGAGTAACCGAGAAGAAGACGCACTCCAGTTCCATCGAAGAGCACGAAGCGGTGCTGGTACGGAAATATTTCCGCTCGCATGCGGACGAAGCCTCCGCATCTTCGAAGACCACCCGTGCTGCCCGCACTGAAGACGAGATCAAGACCAAGATCGATTTGTCGAATATCTCCCGTCCGGGAGACGTTCTGCGGGCGATTCTGCAAAAGACGGAAGCCGCCGCGCCAGCACCGGCTCGTCCTGTAACTAAGCCAACCGCAATCCCGCCGGCGACACCCAAGACCGAAGCGCCAGCAGCGCCGACTCAGGCGAAACTTGGGACGCCCGCGAAACCAGCGGTTGAACCTCCGGCACCCAAGTTTGTTACCCCGGCATCCGTGGCGGCCGCGCGCCCACCTGCACCGGTAGTTACTCCGAAGCCTATCGCCACTCCGCCTGCGGTGCCCTCGAGCCCGGCTGCAGTTGCAATTCCGCCGCGGCCAGCACCGCCTGCTGCTCCGACCCCGACTGCATCGGCTGCCGTGCCGCCATCCGCTCCGTCCACACAGATACAGGCCACTGCATCCAAACCGCCTGCCTCTGTGAGTGCGCCGCCCCGGGTCATCATGCCGCAGACCGGGCCACGCCCGGTGTACAAGGCTCCAATCTCGTCAGCTGGAGCTGCTTCGCGCCCGGCTCCGGGACGCCCCGAGCCCGGTAAGCCGATCTTTCAGCGTCCCCGCCCGCCGCAATCAGCGCCGGGTGCGCGTGCGCCTTTGCGTCCGGGCGAACGTCGACCGATGCATCCCACGCGGCAGTCGCCTACCGGAACTCGTCCACTAGGAGTAGGGCCGGGAGCTGGCGCCATGCCTCCAGGACCATCGCGTCCCGGAGCTCGTCCCGGAGGCCCCTCGCGGCGTCCAGGCCAGCGCTACATTCCGCGCGGAATAAAAGAAGGCCCGATGAAGGGCTACACTCCGCCGCCGCGGGTGACGATTTCGAACGAGCCGATGCCGATCACGCGGAATATCACGATCACCGAGGGAATTTCCGTCAAGGATCTGGCTGAGAAACTGGGCATTCGCGCCAAGGATCTTATCGCCCGCTTGCTCGCGAAGGGCGTTTTCGCAACCATCAACCAGACGCTCGACGCCGAACTCGCCAGCGAGATGGCGCGTTTCTTTGGCGCCGATACTGAGGTCATTACTTTCGAAGAACAAGCTTCGAAGGACATGGCTGAGACGGTGCAGGGCAGCGAAGAGAGTGCCGAAGCAGTGCCGCGTCCGCCGGTGGTCACGATTATGGGCCACGTCGATCATGGCAAGACCACGCTGCTCGATTCCATCCGCTCCACGAATGTTGCGGAAGGCGAAGCCGGCGGCATCACGCAGCACATCGGCGCGTACAAAGTTCGCATTCTGGATACCGCATCTCCTGCCTACGGGCGCGAGATCGTCTTCCTCGACACGCCGGGTCACGAGGCCTTTACGCGTATGCGTGCTCGCGGCGCGAAAGCTACCGACATCGTCGTGCTGGTGGTCGCCGCCGATGATGGAGTAATGCCGCAGACGCTCGAAGCCATCGATCACGCCCACGCTGCGGAGGTTCCCATCATCGTCGCAGTGAACAAGATTGATAAGCCCGAGGCTCTACCCGACCGCGTCAAGAAACAGCTCGGCGATCGCGGCTTGCTGCCAGAAGAATGGGGCGGCACGACCGTATTTGTCGACGTGTCGGCGAAGAAGAAAACCAATCTCAACCTGTTGATGGAAATGATCTGCCTGACGGCCGACCTGCAGGAACTGAAAGCGGTTCCCGGGCGCGCAGCCAGCGGCCTGGTGCTCGAAGCGAAGCTCGATCGCGGACGCGGGCCCGTGGGCACCATTCTCGTACAGAACGGCACGCTCAAGACTGGCGACAATTTTGTGGTCGGCAATGTTTACGGCAAAGTCCGCGCGATGTTCGACGATCGCGGACACGGGTTGCAGGAAGCGCCGCCCTCGACGCCTGTCGAAATTCTCGGACTGGAAGGCCTGCCGCAAGCGGGCGATCAGTTCGTCGTAGTCACGGACCGCGAGAAGGCCCGCGACATCTCCGACTACCGCGAACAGAAAGCCCGCGAAGCCACGCTCGCCAAGAGTTCGCGCGTTTCGCTCGAAGGCCTGTCCGAACAATTGCGGACTTTGGGGATGAAAGAACTGAACATCATTCTCAAAGGCGATGTCGGCGGATCCATCGAAGTGCTTACCGATCTGCTCGGCAAGCTGTCGAACGACAAGGTTCGCCTGAAGGTTCTGCGCGCTGGTGTGGGTGCGATCACGGAAGGCGACGTTCTGCTGGCGTCGGCGTCGAATGCCATCATTATCGGCTTCAACGTACGGCCGCAGCGCAAGGCGCAGGAACTCGCGGAACAGGATAAAGACGACATCCGCCTGCACTCGATCATTTACGAACTGCAGGACGAGATCAAGCGCGCCATGACTGGCCTTCTGGAACCGACGATCAAGGAAACCTATCAGGGACGCGCGACGGTGCTCGAAACCTTCCGCATCCCGAAGGTCGGAATGATCGCAGGTTGCCGCGTAAGCGACGGCCTGATCAAGCGCGACAATCAGGTACGCCTGCTGCGCGACAACACGGTCGTGTTCACGGGCAAAATCGCATCACTGCGCCGCTTCAAAGACGATGCTTCTCAAGTCAGCAACGGCATGGAATGCGGCATCTCGATCGCCAACTACGGCGACATAAAAGTCGGCGACGTGATTGAGGCGTTTGTGACCGAGAAAATCGCGGCCGAGGCAATGGCTTAGGCAGTGGATAGTGGCTGGTGATTAGTAATTGGTGGTCACCGCACTGGCAGACCTGTAGCTCTTCAGGGCTGCATTCAGCATGTATTTTTACTTTCGCGATCGAGGGCCGTCGCCCGACAGCGCCTCACGCTCAACTGTGGTGTCAGTCCGGCTCCCTAAGGCCCGATTTGCTTGGTAAAAGCTCCGCCGACATCGAAGCCCTGATCTTCTTCCACCATGAATCCCGTATCGTTCGAACTGAGATAGAAGACCATATTGCTGTTAGCTCCGTTGATGAGTGAATTGACGGTAACGGTGGCGCGTCCGTTCGTCCCAACCTGATTGGTCCCGGTCGTCGAAAACGAAGTCGGCGTTCCGATCCCCGTATTGGGATCGAAGCTGTTGGCCTGCTGACTCCACTTAAAGTTGCCATTCCCGTCCGGAACAATCGTGCCGACGCGGTCCTTGAAGGCGAGATCAAAGCCGTCCATAAACATCGCCGTCTGTGCGTTCAAGGCAGCATTCGTAAAGGGTGCTCCCTGTTGCAGAACGAACGTTCCATCTTCGAGCGTCGAAGAGCTGTTCACGAGAAAATAAGCACGCGTGCCGCTAACCATCCAGAAAATGTCTTGGTTCGTACCGACACCGGCAAGGTCCAGGTTCAAAACTCCCCTGCCGCTGGAGGCCAGTGAATAGTCGCTCGTATTCTGCACAGCAACATTGGCGAATATTGCTCCTTCCTGCACAAAATCCGTAGCTCCCGCAGTCACGTGACCATTACCGTCGGGGGTAAAAACACCGGCGGAATGGATTCCGTCCACCAAGGAAGTCTCACCTGAACTGCCGAAAACGTAGGAGTTGCCCGCTGCCAGGGAGGCGGTGGAAAAAGGTCCGCCGGTCTGCCTTTCAGCAACCATTACCTCTAGAGAACCGGAAAATGAGAGAAGGCGGAGTTTGTCCGGGCTAACGACATAGAAGACCAAGAAGCTTCCGTCGCTGAGGGATATCGTGCCGCGGCCATTGGCATCGGGAGGTTGAGTGATGTTCCCGGTGAAGGTCGGACTGGTGACGCTGGTGCCGCCGACGAGCAAATCCTCGACGCCGGTAATGACACTCGAATTGAAGTTCATCGAACCAACTCTAGCGTTACTGAAGAAGAGGTCGTGTCCGGAAAAAATGAAGTTGTCAGAAGCGGCGGGAGTGAATGTGGTCGCAAGCTGCTTTTCACCCGAGCCAGCACCTGTGCCGAATTGGTCCTGCTCGATCAGGTAAAAGTGGGTAGCGTCCGTGAAGGTGATGCCAAAATTCAATGTCGAAGTCGCACTGAAAACGAAAGTCAGCTGTCCAGTTCCGTCGCTGTTAATTCGGTACGTGCCGGTCAACGGAGTGGTGAAGGTTGTCGAAAACGTCCCACCTTGGGTGAACTCATCGATAACATTCGTGAGATGGCCGTTACCGTCGGCTGTGAAAACCCCGGCTTCCGAAAAAAAGTCTACCGCAGTCAGGTCCTGGGTCAGTGAAACCCCTTTTTGGCTGAATACATATTGCCCTTTGAGAGAGGCATTGCTGAATCCGTTGTTGCCGCCTCCCCCTCCGCCCCCACCATTGCTGCCGTTGCCTCCGCCACATCCGGCCGCCAAGAGGAGACCTGCCACTGCAACCAGAGTCAAGACCGCACGCGCGGCACACTTCGACCTGCCAAAAAAAGGGCTCATAATTACACTCCTGTACTTCGTAAGATGCTGCCTAAACCCGAATCTTAGAGGAAAGTTTTGCCAAATCCGATTGGAAAGAAGGTTCGGGGTTAGCTTTCGGTAACTTCTGGAGACCGACCCCGCAGTGCAACGGGCGTTGGGTTCTTGCGGCTATTGCGCAGCCAAACGACAACTCTGTAAATCAACAAAACGCTTAGAATAGAACCGTATCGCAATGGCTCCCGCAGGTCCGCCTTGACCAGCCAGATGTAGTGGATGACCGCTGCGATTCCACTGATATAGATCAACCAATGCAGGCGCTGCCAGTTCTTTCCCAGACGCCTTATCCAACCTTTCGTAGAAGTCAGGGCTAGCGGAATCATCAGCACGAAAGCCGTGAAGCCCGCGGTAATGAACGGGCGCTTGTAGACGTCTTTGATCATTTCGTGAACGTCGAATGATTTGTCGAGCCAGATGTAGGTGGTGAAGTGCAAGCATCCGTAGAAGAATGCGAAAAGTCCGATCATGCGGCGGATGCCGATCAGCCAGTATTGCTTCGTCAGTTTGCGCAGCGGAGTAATTGAAAGCGTGGTCAGGATCAGGATCATCGTCCAGTCGCCCGTAGAGTGAGTAATGACTTCGACTGGATTGGCTCCGAGGGCGTCGTGATAGAACTTCCAGACCAGGCGCCCCAGTGGAATGAGCGCGGCGAGAAAGATAAAAATCTTGAGGATCCGCAATTGCTTCGAATTCATTCTAGAAATTTTTCTTCAGATCCATTCCTGAATAGAGACTCGCCACCTGGTCATATCCATTGAACATCAGGGTTGGCCGCTTGGTCAGTTCACCCAGCCGGCGCTCTTTCGCCTGGCTCCAGCGCGGGTGATCTACATTGGGGTTGACGTTTGAATAGAAGCCGTATTCATTCGGCGCAGAGAGCTGCCATGTGTTCATCGGTTGTTCTTCCGTAAACCGGATGCGCACGATCGACTTCGCACTCTTGAACCCATACTTCCATGGAACGACAATTCTCAGCGGTGCTCCATCCTGATTCGGCAGCACTTCGCCATACATGCCAAAGCAAAGAAGAGCCAGAGGATGCATAGCCTCGTCCATACGCAATCCTTCGACGTACGGCCACTTCAGCACAGAAACGCGCTGTCCCGGCATTTGTTTGGGGTCGAGGAGCGTGGTGAACTCGACGAATTTGGCTTTCGGAAGCGGGTCGGCGCGTTTGATCAACTCACTGAGAGAAAAACCGACCCAAGGCACCACGATCGACCATCCCTCGACGCAGCGGTGCCGGTAGATGCGTTCCTCCGGTGCCGACATTTTCATGATCGCATCCACATCGAGTTGCTGCTTTTTCTTGACCAGGCCATCGATCGTGACCGTCCAGGGCCGCGTCATGAAATCTTTGGCGAGCCCCGCGGGTTCGTATTTGTCGGTGGAGAATTCGTAGAAATTATTGTAGTTAGTGACATCTTTGTAGGGAGTCTGCTTCTCGCTTGTGCTGAACGGACTCTTCTGCAGGCCATCGATCTTGGCATTCGCCCCGGCCACCCGCGACGGAAAGCCGATCTCGCTCAATCCGACACCTGCGACGGCGGCTGCTCCGACAATCGCGGCACCTGTGATGAGCTGCCGCCGATTCAGATAGAGGCTTTTGGAGGTGATCTCCGAAGATGGAATATCGGATGACTTCTTAATGAACATTTTACCCATCCTCCTTTAAGATGCGCGAAGCAGGCGTACTCAGACGTTTCCTATCTGAATTATAGGACTCCGAAAGGCTGAAAAAGATGCAGAGCGGGTGTACTTTAGATTAGTTCGTCCCGGCACGCAGAACTTCCCTGACTTTGCGTGCCAGGTTCTGCAAGGTAAACGGCTTCTGCAGGAACGCCGTACCTGGGCCAAGTGCTCCTTGATGAAGGATCGTGTCTTCGGTGTACCCGGAGAGAAAGAGAACACCCAGGCTTGGACGAATCTGGAGTAGTTTCTTTGCCAGTTCCCGGCCGCCCATGCCGGGCATGACCACGTCGGTGATCAGGATGTCGATTCCAACTCCGTGGGCTTCGGCCACCCGCAGGCCGTTCTCACCGTTCTCGGCTTCCAGAACTTTGTAGCCCCGCGAGACAAGAGTCTCGCGAACCAGTTCGCGAACTGATTCCTCATCTTCGACCAGCAGAACCGTTTCGCAGCCGCCTTTTTCATTTTCCTGGGACTTTGCCGGGGTCATCTCCTCGGGCGACTCATCCACTCTCGGCAGATAGATGTAGAAAGTGGTGCCGGTTCCCGGCTCGCTTTGCGGAAACACGTAACCGCCGCTTTGCTTCACGATGCCGTACACGGTGGAGAGTCCGAGGCCCGTGCCCTTGCCTTTTTCTTTTGTCGTGAAGAACGGCTCGAAGATGCGGGACTGCGTCTCGTTATCCATCCCGTGCCCGGTGTCGCTCACTGAAAGGACCACATATCGCCCCGGCTGGATGAAGCGGTGTTCGCGGAAGTTCGGCCGAACGGTAACTTCGGAACTCTGAATTGTGATCTTGCCGCCCTCGGGCATTGCATCCTTGGCATTTACCACCAGGTTCATGATGACCTGCTCGAGCTGGCCGGCATCGGCGCGCGTACGTCCGGCGTCGGGAGAGAGCCGCGTTACTAGTCCAATGTTCTCGCCAATGAGTGGACGCAGCAGCCGCTCCATGTCGCTAATGACGCTGTTGACATCTACCACTTTCAGTTCGAGCAATTGCTTGCGGCTGAAAGCTAGCAACTGCCGGGTCAGAGTCGCGGCGCGGTCCGCTGCCTGTTGAATAGACTGTACTTTCTGATGCATCGCACTGCTCGATGTCAGTTCTTCGAGCAGCACTTCGGTATAACCGTTGATGACCATCAGCAGATTGTTGAAATCATGCGCGACGCCGCCCGCAAGACGCCCGACGGCCTCCATTTTTTGCGCCTGACGAAATTGTTCCTCGAGTTGGCGCCGGTCGGTAATGTCTTCCGCGATGATCTCCAGTTCTTCCGCGGGCTGTTCCATTCCGCTGACAGGGCGGCCGCTCAAGCGCACGACAATCACATGTCCGTCTTTGCACTTCCACTGCACTTCCACGCCGTTTAATGTTCCTGTGCGGCTATAGTCTTCCGTTAGACGGTCGAGTTCTTGTGGATTGAAGAAGACGTCTCGCCTGGCGTCTAGCTTGAGGACCTCTTGCACTGAACCGTAGCCCAGCATTGCGATCAATGCGGGATTCACGTCCAGGAACCGACCACCGATTGTGCAGCGATAAATGCCATACGCCGCGCTCAAGATCAGGGAACGGTAACGCGCCTCCGAGCGCCGCAGCGCCTCCTGGTATCGTTTGTGCTCGATGGCGGTGGCGATCTGCTGAGAGACGAATTTTAGAATGTCGCGGTCCCGTTCGCCGAAGCGCACATTTTCGTTGTAGCTTTGCACCACCAGAGCGCCGATACATCCGCTGCTGCCCTTCAAGGGAACTCCCAGCCAATCCAGCGACGCGGCGCCTATAAGCTCGGCCTCCCCCTGCCGCACCAACTCTTCGAATACTTTCGGAGTTGCCAGCAGCGGCTCACCCGTCCGGATGACGTACTCGGTGAGGCCGCGGCCCAATCGCTTCGAAGCCGGTGCTGGATCTTCTTCGTCTACGAAGTAGGGAAAAGTCAGCAATTGCAGCTCAGGCTCGAGGAGCGCGATATAGAAGTTCCGTGCATACATCAGCTGGCCGACGATGTTGTGAACGGCAGCAAAAAATTGCTTTGGGTCCTCGGCAGAATGTGCCCGCGCTGCAATCGCGTAAAGCGCCGAGTTCAGTTCCTCTGCGCGCTTCTGCTCCGTGATGTCCCGATAGGAGGCATAAGTTGCTGCTCTTTTGCCATCCATCATCACTGGCGAAACGGAAAGCAGCACGTCTACCAGGCTGCCGTCCTTGCGCCGGCGCCGGGTCTCGAGGGAGAGCTTATTCTCATTGCGGACGCTTTCCGCAATCCAGACAGTTTCGGCGGACCGATCCGGCGGCACGATCAGTGAATCAATCACCTTCTCGTAAGCTTCTTCGGCCGTGAAGCCGAATAGCCGCGTGAACTCGCCGTTGATGCGCATGATGCGCGAGTCAAGGTCGAGAATACTGATGGCTT
>QIAJ01000013.1 GCA_003225495.1 Acidobacteriota bacterium | reverse complement strand
GAAGCTCAAACTTCGGTCAGCGTTTGGTTAATCATGGTGGAAATAGAACAGGTTCCCGTCCAGGTCCTGTACGGTGAACTGCCGTAATCCCCAGGGCTTTTTTTCCAGAGGATCCACGATGTTCGCACCTAATGACTTCAGTTCCTGGTACGACGCATCGATATCTTCAGCGAACACCCAGTGAATGGCAGGTTCGAACGGCGGCCTCCGCTTCCGAAAGAATATCGCCACGTTGCCGCGTGACACGGCCCCAATCTCTTTGCCTGGGTAAAGCCACCCAATCTCAAAGCCGAGTGCATCTCTGTAATGCTGTTGTGCGCGTTCGACATCAGCGACCGGCAACTCCGGCACTGGATGGCCAATTGAGGTTAGCTTCTCTTTTGCGCCCACAGAGCTCTCCTTCGCTCTCTTTTTTACGCAACAATACCGCCAACGCTTCAAATTAGGACACTACCACTTCGTCCGCAGACCTGACAGTTAGCGTTGGCGGCTGTTAAAATCTCGACCCATGTCCACCTATTAAAAGGAGTGTCTCCATGAGGCTGCGAGTTCTCTCGTCATTGCTGCTGCTCTTTTTTTCGGCATGTCAGTTAGTTGCCCAAGCCACTCCGAATGCCCAGAAATTCAGCCCGCCAAGCCGCATCTTTCATTTCACATACAACTTCACTGTGAAGGATATCCCTTCCGGAGCAAAGCGAGTGCGCGTCTGGATTCCGCTGCCGCATACCGACCAGCACCAGACTGTGCGCGTTCTAGCGGTCAAGTCTCCGGTTAAAACGCGGATGACGCAGGAACCCGAGTACGGCAATCGGATGATGTATGCCGAGATTCAGAATCCGTCCGCAGGCAAAGCAGAGTTCAGTGTGGAGTACAAGATCACTCGCCGCGAATATTCGCGCGGCGCTTACGCGCAACTCAAGCGAGCAGATCAGAAGCCTAGCGTCGTGTTAGCGTCGATGAGCCGTTTGATTGCGCCTGACAGTCTGATTCCTACGGACGGGAAAATCAAGCAGCTGGCTATCGAGGTAACAGGATCCCAGAGCGGCGCGGTCGCAAAGGCCAAAGCTGCGTATGACTATCTCTTCACGAATATGCGCTACGACAAGACGGGCTCAGGCTGGGGGCGCGGGGATGCGGTTTGGGCCTGTGACGCCAAGCGCGGCAACTGTACAGACTTCCATTCTCCGTTCATCGGCATGTTGCGGGCTGACGGGATTCCGGCCCGCTTCGACATCGGCTTTCCTCTGCCCGAAAATAAGGACAAAGGGGATATCGCCGGTTATCACTGCTGGGCTGAGTTCTATGCGCCCAAGACCGGCTGGATCCCCGTCGACATTTCAGAAGCGTGGAAAGCGAAGCAGAAAGAAGATTATTTCTTCGGCAGTGTTGACGCCAATCGAGTGCAGTTCTCCACCGGCCGCGACATCGCACTGTCTCCTAAGCAGGATGGTCCAGCGCTCAATTACTTCGTCTACCCATATGTCGAGGTCGACGGAAAGCCGTACGATAAGCTCGACAAGCAGTTCAGCTTTGAAGAAGTAAAATCTGCGAAGTGAAATGCCGGTTGGAATTGCCTGAGGATCTATTCAAATGGGGGCGCTTGCACTCCTGGTCAGCTGTTCTTTGTCGATAGAATGATGACCCCTATAGGGCTCGTAAGAGAGACTGAACTCTCAGCGGGCTTAACAGGACAATCTTGTACGTCGCGCTTCAACTACTCAGGGCTGCCGCTACCGACGAGATTCGGGTCCCAGCCTGCCCTCTCTGCGCCGGCGTTATATGTTGACTCGAAAAACGACAGCAGATCGGTGTCAGGGTCTTTCGATTTGCGCAGATCGTCGTAGTCCAAGAGGAATTCGCCCATGGTCGACTCCCACCGCGAGCTGGCCGGGCTGATCTTTGCGTGTTCGATTTCCTTTGGCTGCGGGTAGGTGAAGGAATAGAACGCGGGTCTTGGATAAGCAGGACTGCCCGACCACCATCCCACCTCAATTAACTCTTCGTTCATGGCGTTACGTCGGATGTAGTCAGCTTTCTCGGCGGGCGAAACCGGCTTGCCGTTGTAGCGCACGTCGCGGATGTCAAGCGTTCCCCACATCAGGCCAATGGGCTGCGTCTTGCCTTTGAAGCGTCCGTGGAAAATCTGCATCACGCGCTGCGTACTCAGAAGGATTCGCCACCAGGCATTGACCAATGTCCGGTCGTAGGGACGAGGCTGCGTGTCCTGGTCAAATGGGATGACGTTGGGGACTTCCTGTGGCCTCAAGTTGATGGAAGCATGGATGCCGGCTTTGCCCAGGAGGTCAAAGAGCTGCTTCACAAATTCGGCGACAGACATAGCCGCCAAGTCGTAGTACCCCGAAAATCCCCGGCTAGTCGTGCAGCCAATGCGGTGAGAGATCAGATCGACTGTGACTTCGTACGCGCCCCCAGAATAGGGGATTGGTCCTGTTGTTAGTCCTTGGCTCCTGAGCCAGAGAGGTACTTCGGCCCACTGCGGTTCAAATGGCTCTCTCAGCTTCAACTTGCCTACGGCCTGTAAACCCATATGCAAGAGATGCTGGGTGGCCGCAAAGTCGGGATAGGAGAGTGGGGGCCACGACTCGTAAGGGATTTCCTGCTGAAATGACATGTAAGTGTCCTCCTCTCAAGGGCAAGTAATAAGGGGCGACGCTCCAAGGCGCATACGACATTCGATGAGCGGCAAGGTTAAGATGAAGGCGAGATTGTACAATCTTTTTTTTGCAGACAAGATCGGATCGGTCGGGAGTTCCAGAGCACAGTTCGATTTCGCCAAATAGCACGCGTACACCGGCCTCTCCGGATTAATTTCATCCCAGAAGTCTGGAACTTGCATACCCGAGAGTCGGACTTTTCAAGCTCTATAGTCGAATGGCAAGTGCGTAACCAGTTAGAATGGGTCCGCCAATCAGAACCGTTAATCGATGATCGTTAACTTCGCGGAGCGCGCGCATAACCACAACTGGGAACTCGATCCAGTCGTTCGATCGTTACTCGATACGGACTTCTACAAGCTTTTGATGCTGCAGTTCATCTGGAAGCATTACCCGACAACGCGAGTGTCATTCTCCCTAGCCAATCGCACTTCTTCAGTGCGCCTTGCCGACATGTTTGCTGTCGAGGAAGTGGTCGGACAGTTGGAGCATGTTCGCAAACTGCGGTTTCGAAAATCGGAACTGGTCTGGCTGGCTGGGAACACCTTCTATGGTCACCGCGGAATTTTTGAGTGGAAATTTCTGGAATGGCTGGAGCAGGATTTCAAATTGTCGGACTATGAGTTGTCGGTGACCGACGGCCAGTTCCAATTAGCCTTCGATGGCTATTGGCCAGAAACCACCATGTGGGAAGTCTATGCCCTCTCTATCATCTCCGAACTCAAGACCAGAGCAAGCATGAAGAAGTTGAGTGAGTTCGAGCTCGACATTCTGTACGCGCGGACAAAAACGAAACTTTGGGGCAAAATTGAGCGCCTTTACGGCGTACCTAATCTGAGCGTGGCGGATTTTGGAACACGGCGACGGCACAGCTTCCTGTGGCAGGAGTACGTGGTCAAGGCGATGGCTTCCAATCTGGGCCGTGGCTTCATTGGAACATCCAATGCTTTTCTCGCTCATAAGCACGACCTTGAAGCGATCGGAACAAATGCCCACGAAATCCCAATGGTGCTTGCCGCGCTGGCAAACGATGACCAGGCCTTGAAAACTTCTCAATACCACGTCCTCGACCTGTGGCAGAGCACGTATGAGGGGGCGCTGCGAGTCATGCTCCCCGATACATTTGGAACAACCCAGTTCTTAAAAGGCGCGCCCGAGTGGACAGCAGATTGGACCGGGCAACGTATGGATAGCAAGAACCCGTATGTGGCTGGCGACGAATATATCGAATGGTTGAAGGAACGTGGTCGGGATCCGCGCGACAAGCTCGTCATCGCCTCGGACGCTCTCGACATCGATGACATCATCGGCCTGCACGCTTATTTCGGGGGAGCGCTACGGGCCGGTGCGAGCGCCCAAGACTTCCGTCAGGCTGCTGACTTCCAGGACTCGCGCAAATGGACTCCAGGCCGGCGCATCCGATTCAGCGCAGGTTGGGGGACTTTGCTGACGAATGATTTCCGTGGCTGCGATCCGAAAGGAAGAATTGAATTTGATCCCATCAGCCTGATCTGCAAAGTCTCCGATGTCGAAGGACGGCCAGCGGTGAAGCTCTCCGACAATTATGCAAAGGCGCTCGGCCCGGCATCGGAAATTGAACGCTACCGCCGAGTGTTCGGCACCGAAGGAATAGCAAACGCTGGTTTGGTTGCATGATGCTTCGACAGTGGTCCTAAATTCCATCGATTTCCAGCTTCGGTCTAGTGTTGGCCGTCGATCGAATGTTCGACGAGTTCCGGATTGTGCCACGTAGACCCTGCCTCTACCGCGAAACGCTTCATTCGACCTTCGACGACTCAATTCGGTATGCATTCCCTGCGCATTTCCTCAAATAAGCCCGCAATCTCCACGACCAGGCAAATTGTAAAATCATGTAAAAAAAGGATTAAATCGCAACCGGAAGGTCACTTTTCACGTCAAACGGGAAGCTAGTCTAGGGATAGAGGGGACACCTATCAAGTTGCCAAAAGCCTGTGGGGAGAGAACAAACGTTTCGCATCAGTTCACGAACAGGTCGCGGCTCATCGGCCTGCGCGGCTCGCAGGGAATAATCAGACGAATTCGTCAGCATGGCTTCGCGATCGGGATCCTCCTTGTCGTTGGCGCCTTTTTGTCCGGATGCGGTGATTCCAACAAGCCGAGCACAGCCAGGGCTTCAACTCAAACGGTAGTGCCGGTGGGGGTGGCAACGGCGGAGCGTCGCGATGTTCCTGTCTATCTGAAAGGCCTCGGGAGTGTGACGGCTTCAAATACAGTGAGCGTCAAGAGCCGCGTCGATGGCCAGCTCGCGCAGGTCAATTTCAAGGAAGGCCAGAACGTCAACAAAGGGGACTTGCTCGCAGTCATCGATCCTCGACCGTTTCAGGCCGCCCTGGACCAGGCGCAAGCCACTCTATTTCGGGATCAAGCTCAACTGAAGGATGCGCAGCTCAACTACACGCGCTTTAAGAGCTTGCTCGATGAATCCGGAGCGGTGTCGCAGCAGCAAGTGGATACTCAAAGGGCCACGGCTAATCAGCTGGAGGGGACGGTCCGAGCGGATCAGGCTCAAATTGAAAATGCCAAGTTGAACCTCACCTACTGCCATATCACTGCGCCGCTGAGCGGGCGAATTGGATTGCGCCTTGTCGATGTAGGGAACATCGTGCACGCTTCCGATCCCAATCCATTGTTAGTGATTACCCAGGTTAAACCGATTGCTGTGATTTTTACGTTGCCCGAAGATAACCTGCCCGCGGTCGCTCAGCACATGCGACGAAGCGGTTTGGCGGTTGAGGCGTACAGCCGCGACGATCAGACAAAGCTTGCAACCGGCACTTTGTTGACGATCGACAATCAAATCGATCAGGCCACCGGCACTGGCAAACTGAAAGCCCTTTTCGATAACCAGGATGGCTCGCTCTGGCCCAATCAGTTCGTTAACGTCCGGCTGTTGCTGGAGGTCCACAAAGATGCAACCGTGATTCCTTCCGTGGCGGTGCAGAGCGGTCCGCAAGGAAGCTTCGTGTTTGTAGTCAAGCCGGACAAGACGGCGGAAGTGCGGCAGGTTTCGGTGTCGTTCACGCAGAATAATGTTGCGTCAATCGCCAGCGGAATCTCAGCCGGAGACTCGGTTGTGATCGACGGGCAGGACAAGCTTAAGGCCGGGAGCACGGTGTCTCCGCACGCCGGTGCAGGGGGAGGAAACAGGACTGCGCAGTCTGCGCCGACGGGAACACCATGAACCCGTCACGGATTTTCATTCTTCGTCCCGTCGCAACCACGCTGTTGATGATCGGGCTTTTTCTGGTGGGTATCGTCGCCTATACGCAGCTTCCGGTTTCCGCGCTTCCCGAAGTCGACTATCCCACAATTCAGGTCGTGACGTTTTATCCCGGCGCGGACCCCGACGTCATGGCGTCGTCTGTCACGGCACCGCTCGAACGCCAGTTTGGCCAGGTTCCGGGACTGAGCCAGATGACGTCGACGAGCTCTCTCGGCAGTTCAATCATCACTCTTCAATTCAACCTCAACGAGAATATTGATATTGAAGAACAACAAGTTCAGGCAGCGATCAATGCAGCGACAACTTACTTACCGCGTGATCTGCCGAATCCGCCCATCTACAGCAAGGTGAACCCGGCGGACTCGCCCATCCTGACGCTGGCTCTGACTTCAGACACTTTGCCGCTTTCAAAAGTAGAGGACCTCACCGACACAGCTTTGGCTCAGAAAATTTCTCAGCTCCCGGGCGTCGGGCTGGTCTCTATCAGCGGTGGACAAAAGCCGGCAGTGCGGATTCAGGCGAATCCGACTGCGCTCGCCTCGTATGGAATGAGCCTGGAAGATTTACGGACTTCGCTGGCCGCGGCCAATGTGAATCAGGCTAAAGGAACGCTGGATGGTCCGCGGCAGTCCTTTACGATCGGCGCGAACGATCAGCTCAATTCGAGCGCGCAGTATAACGGCGTTGTTGTGGCCTACAAAAACGGGGCTCCCGTGCGGCTTTCCGACGTCGCATCGGCCGTGGATAGCGCGGAGAACGTTAAGCAAGCCGCGTGGATGAACATGACTCCTGCCGTGGTCTTGAATATCCAGCGGCAACCAGGCAGCAATATCATCAGCGTCGCCGATCGGGTGAAGACGCTGCTCACGCAGCTGCAATCTTCTCTGCCATCGTCGGTCAAAGTCCAGATACTGACGGATCGCACGGACACCATTCGAGCCTCCGTGAAAGACGTGCAATTTGAATTGATGCTCACCGTCGGCCTGGTCGTGACGGTGATCTTTCTTTTCTTGCGGAACCTGTCGGCAACAATTATCCCCAGCATTGCTGTCCCACTCTCGCTGGTCGGAACGTTCGGCGTGATGTATGTCCTCGGCTACAGCCTGAACAACCTGACGCTGATGGCCCTCACAATTTCCACGGGATTCGTGGTGGATGACGCCATCGTGATGATCGAAAACATCGATCGCTATCTGGAAGAGGGCGAATCTCCGCTGGATGCCGCATTGAAGGGCGCGGGGCAGATCGGGTTCACGATCGTCTCGTTGACGGTATCGCTGATTGCCGTGCTGATTCCATTGCTGTTCATGGGCGACATCGTTGGACGCCTCTTTCGTGAATTTGCGGTCACGCTGGCAGTCACGATTCTCGTTTCTGCTGTCATCTCGCTGACTCTCACCCCGATGATGTGCGCGAAGCTCCTGAAGCGCCACGACCCATCCCATCAGAGCCGCTTCTACAAATCGACAGAGCGTTTCTACAATCGCGTCATCGAGTTTTACGGACGCACTTTGAAATTTGTCTTGCGGCACCAGACGACTACCCTGCTGGTCACGGTCGGCACGCTCGTTCTGACTTTGCTCTTGTACGTTTTCGTGCCCAAGGGATTTTTCCCCGTGCAGGATACTGGCGTAATTCTTGGAATCTCGGAAGGGCCGCAGAGTGTTTCCTTCTCTGCCCTGGGACAAAGCCAGCAGGCATTAGCGTCGGTCATCCTGAAAGATCCGGACGTGGCTAGTCTTTCATCATTCATCGGGATTGATGGCACCAATGCCACGCCCAACAGCGGGCGCATACAGATCAACCTGAAGCCGCGCAACCAGCGAAAGTCGACCGCCTCCGAGGTTATTCGCAGGCTGCAACCGGAACTGACCAAGGTGAACGGCATCACGCTCTATATGCAGCCCGTGCAGGATCTGACCGTGGAAGATCGCGTCAGCCGAACTCAGTATCAATATTCGATGGAAGATGCGGATGCTCAGGAGTTGTCGCTATGGGCATCGCAACTGGTCGATGCGCTGCGGAAACTTCCTTCGATGCGGGACGTGGCTACCGATCAGCAGAATGGCGGTCTCAAGGCTGATTTAGTGATTGATCGCGATACCGCGTCGCGGCTCGGCATATTACCGCAGGCGATAGATGACGCCCTCTACGACGCCTTTGGTCAGCGGCAGGTATCGACAATCTTTACGCAGCTGAACCAGTACCACGTTGTCCTGGAAGTTGAACCTCAGTTTTCGCAGGACCCGGACGCGTTGCGAAATATTTACGTCCATGCCAGCGGTGGACAGCAGGTTCCGCTCGCGTCTTTCAGCCATTTTGAAACTTCCAATACCGCGCTGGCGGTGAATCATCAAGGCCAGTTCCCCGTCGTCACGCTCTCATTCAATCTCGCTCCCGGAGTGTCGCTTGGAGAAGCGACCAAAGCCATAGAGCAGGCAGAACAGGACATTCACCTGCCGCCCAGCATTCACACCAGCTTTCAGGGAACAGCGGCGGCATTTCGCAATTCGCTGTCTTCGGAGCCGTGGCTGATACTGGCGGCAATCATCACGGTGTACATCGTGCTGGGCGTGCTGTACGAGAGCTACATTCATCCCGTGACGATCCTGTCGACGCTGCCCTCGGCCGGGGTCGGCGCCATTCTCGCGTTGATTCTCACGCGCAACGACCTGGGGGTTGTCGCTCTTATCGGCATCATTCTGCTGATCGGCATCGTGAAGAAGAACGCCATCATGATGATTGACTTCGCTCTGGAAGCCGAGCGGGTGGAACACAAGGCCCCGGAAGAAGCGATTTTTCAAGCCTGCCTTCTGCGATTTCGACCAATCATGATGACGACTATGGCCGCTCTTCTCGGCGGTATCCCTCTCGCGCTGGGGACGGGCACGGGTTCGGAGTTGCGGCATCCGCTCGGCATCACGATTGTCGGCGGACTGCTGGTAAGCCAGTTGCTGACTCTCTACACAACGCCGGTGGTTTACCTCTGGTTCGATCGTCTGGCGCAACGATTTTCTAGCTACCGGATTGGCAATCCGATCGACGCACCGAGCGAGGCTGCCGGAGACTGAGCATGAATATCTCAGCTCCATTTATCAGGCGACCGATCGGAACGTCATTGCTTGCGGCCGCGCTACTGATGGCAGGAGCGCTGGCCTTTAGTTTCCTTCCGGTCGCGCCTCTGCCCCAGGTAGAGTTTCCGGTCATCAGCGTCTCTGCTGGACTGCCAGGTGCGAGTCCCGAAACAATGGCGGCCGCGGTCGCCACTCCCCTCGAACGCCAGTTCGGACGCATTGCCGGCGTCAACCAGATGACCTCAACCAGCCAGTTGGGCTCGACCAATGTGGTGCTGCAATTCGATCTCAACCGCAACATTGACGCCGCCGGACGCGATGTGCAAGCTGCCATTAACGCCGCTCGCAGCCAGTTGCCCGCGAATCTGCCGGGCAATCCGAATTACCGGAAAGTGAATCCGGCAGACGCGCCCATCATGATTATGGCGCTCACTTCCGACATCCTGACGCTGCCGCGTATGTACGACGCCGCGGATTCGATTCTGTCGCAGAAATTGGCACAAATTCAGGGCGTTGGCCAGGTATTCGTAGGCGGTGGCGCGAAGCCGGCGGTGCGGGCGGAAGTGAATCCAACTCTGCTGAATAAATTGGGTGTCGGCTTGGATTCAGTGCGAACCGCTCTCACCTCGGCAAATGCCAATCGTCCCAAAGGCGAGCTATCGGGCCCGGTCAATGCTTGGACGCTGGGTGCTAACGATCAGATATTTAGCGCCGATCAATACCGGCGCTTGATCGTTTCCTACCAGAATGGCGCGCCGGTACGTCTCAGCGACGTCGCCAGCGTGCAGGATTCCGTTGAGGATATCCGGACCGTGGGTCTTTCCAACGGGAAGCCCGCCGTCCTGATTATCATTTTTCGCCAGCCCGGAGCTAACATCATTGCGACCGTCGATCGCGTGTATGCTGCGCTACCGCAGCTGAAGTCGTCGATTTCGCCGGCGATCGACGTCAACGTGGTTCTCGACCGCACCACGACCGTGCGCGCCTCCGTGCATGACATTGAAGTCACGCTATTAATTTCAGTTCTGTTGGTCATCTTGGTTGTGTTCGCATTTCTGCGCACATTTCGCGCCACGATCATTCCCAGCGTGGCCGTTCCACTCTCGCTGGTTGGAACCTTCGGGGTGATGTACCTGCTCGGCTACAGCCTGGATAACCTTTCGCTAATGGCGCTCGCGATCTCGACGGGCTTCGTGGTAGATGACGCGATCGTCGTTTTGGAAAACATTACACGCCACGTCGAGGAAGGTGTTGATCCCGTAAGGGCAGCTTTCCAGGGTGCGCGGGAGATTGGTTTCACCGTCCTCTCGATGAGCGTCTCCCTGATCGCGGTTTTCATTCCGCTCCTGCTGATGGGAGGAATCGTTGGCCGACTGTTTCGTGAGTTCGCAGTCACGCTCAGCGTGACGATTGCAATCTCCTTACTCGTTTCTCTCACGCTCACACCCACCATGTGCGCCAAATTTCTGCGGTCTGACAAGGACGGACATGGCGGCATCTACCGATTCAGTGAAAAGATTTTCGACACGATCCTCCGCTGGTACACGAGCGCGCTCAAACTCGTTCTCCGCCATCAGCCCATCACGTTGCTGATCACGATTGCCACCGCTGCTCTCAGCGTCTACCTGTACGTCATCGTTCCGAAGGGATTTTTTCCACAGCAGGATACCGGGCGCCTCACGGGCTCAGTGCAGGCGGCGCAGGATATTTCCTTCGCGGCGATGAAGGACAAGATGACGCAGTTCGTCAATATCGTGATGAAAGATCCTGCTGTCAACACGATGGTCGGCTTCGCGGGCGGTAACACATCGGCCAATACCGGCCGGATGTTCGTCACGCTGAAGCCGCTGGCCGAACGCAAAGTGAGCGCCGATGAGGTAATTGGCAGACTGCGTCGCAAGCTGGCAGTAGTACCCGGTGCGACCTTATTCATGCAGTCAGCGCAGGACCTCACAATTGGCGGTCGACAGAGCCAGGCGCAATATCAATACACGCTGCAGGGAGAGAGTCTGGAGGACTTGAATCACTGGTCCCCTCTGCTCCTGCAAAAACTGCGCGCACTTCCGGAACTGCGCGACGTTAACACCGATCAGCAAGATAAAGGACTGGAAGCCACCGTGATCATCGATCGCGATACCGCCGCCCGGCTTGGTGTCGATGCGGCGACGGTAGATAACTCCCTCTATGACGCCTTTGGCCAACGCCAGGTCTCCATCATGTACAAGCAGTTGAACCAATATCACGTGGTGATGGAGGTCGCACCGGAGTTTTCCAAAAGCTCGGAAGCGCTTCAGAACATCTATGTGCGCGCGTCGAACGGGATTGCCGTGCCGCTCTCTTCTTTTGCGCACTTCGGGCCGTCCAACACTCCGCTCGCCGTGGCTCATCAGAGTCAATATCCCTCGGTAACCCTGTCTTTCAATCTCGCACCGAACATCTCTCTTGGGCAGGCGACGGAGGCAATCAACAAGGCGCAGCGTTCCATCAACTTTCCGTCGACTATCAACGCGAATTTTCAGGGCACGGCTGCCGCTTTCCAATCATCGCTCGCGAGCCAGCCCATTCTCATTCTGGCGGCACTTGTCACCGTCTACGTCGTGTTGGGCGTGCTCTATGAGAGTTACATTCATCCCATCACAATTCTCTCGACTCTATCATCGGCTGGCGTGGGCGCGATCCTCGCTTTGCTGTTGACGCACAGCGAGCTGAATGTAATGGGAATGATCGGTATCATCCTGCTGATTGGGCTCGTGAAGAAGAATGCGATCATGATGATCGATTTCGCGCTTGAGACGGAGCGCATGGGGAAGGATCCCGCCGAGTCGATCTATGAAGCGTGTATTCGCCGCTTCCGTCCGATCATGATGACGACCATGGCTGCGCTGCTGGGCGGATTGCCTCTGGCGCTGGGGACCGGCACAGGTTCAGAATTGAGACGCCCGCTCGGCATAACCATTGTTGGCGGATTGGTGATGAGCCAGGCTCTCACCCTCTTCACGACTCCAGTGGTTTATCTGTATCTCGACAGATTGCGATTGCGGATGGGAAGCAAGCAGGGGTCTGCGGATCCGAAGAAAGTGCAACCGCTCTCGCCACGACCTGCTATTTAAATCGTCGCGTGGGAATGTCAGAAGTACCGATTTTTGGCGCGCACGGCATGGACGGCGGCGACCAATTCCTTTCCAGCATCCGACTTAAGCACATAGGCCCGGCCACCGACATGAAAAGCTTGCCGGATGGTTTCCAACTCGGTGTGCTGGCTTAGGAACACTATTTCAGCAGATGGAGCAGCATTCTTTATATGGCGCGCCGCTTCCAGGCCATTCATGCCGGGCATATTAATATCGAGGATCACGACATCAGGCTGAAGATGTTTGGCTTGCACAACGGCGTCTGCGCCATTCGTTGCATCGCAAACAACTTCAAAATCGGGCTCCGCTTGCAGGAGAGAGCAGGTCGTCTTCCGAGCGATGGGATGATCGTCAACGACGAGAATTTGTGCCGCTCTACTCATACTCGCCCGACGCTACCAGCCGGTTATCTTTGAAGCTATACCCTGCATCGCCTAGAAGTGAAAAAGATTGAACCCACAATTGAAAAGAGTTGGAGCGAAACGTACGATGAGCGACGCCTGTTTACATCCGAGTTAACCTTGGCAGTGTGCAAATGGCTTCCAAGCAATCGACGGAGCCAGCCGGGCCAAGTCAGCTTACAACCGGCCGCGGCAACAAAACATCCAAAATAGCAGAGGCATTGTGTGTGGCTGGATTATCCGAAATGCACGGTTGTGAGTATCCGCCCGACATTTGGTGATGACGGAGTTGGTGCGGGAGAAAGCAGCAATTATGCATAGCATTGCAGAGCAAGGTGAGACAATCTGGTCGGCGCGACGCTTAGCAATCGATCTGTGACATTTGCATTGTTACGTTTTCGTTCGCGCCTGGTTATTCTTCGTCCGCTAGGTACCTCGATGGTTTTGGGGCAAGACCATCGGAGTGAGGTGCGCGGGATCCCCCAAAACTGTTCCGGGAATGCGTTCTCGGGAAAAGAGAGATCAACTCTATGATCACTAAAAACAACAAGACACTGAGTTTGATGATCGCGTTGCTAATTGTCGCAGTCGCGATGTTGACTGTGCCTCAAACCGCCACCGCACAGGATAATGACGATCCGCCATCGCGTGCAGCGCGGCTTAGCTATCTTCAGGGCTCGGTTTCTTTCCAGCCTGCCGGAGAACAAGATTGGGTTCAGGCATTTACGAACCGTCCATTGACCATCGGGGACCGGCTGTGGACGGAGCAGGATGCCCGCGCAGAACTGCATATCGGCGCTGCGAGTATCCGTTTGAATGGCAGGACTGGCTTTTCCTTCCTCAATCTCGATGACCGAACCGTTCAGATCGAACTGACGGAGGGCACGGTCGACATTCGGGTCCGCCGCATCGACAATGACGAAATCTATGAAGTAGATACTCCCAACCAGGCATTCTCTATTCTTCGTCCGGGCCGCTACCGAATACAGGCCAGTGAAGATGGAAATTCCACTTACGTCGTCGTTCGCACGGGCGAGGGCGAAGCCACAGGCGGTGGACAGACTTACACTATGCGTTCAGGCGAGAGCGGTACATTTACCGGTACCGACCAACTGCAAGCGGACGTATATCAATCGGGTGATCGCGACGACTTTGACAATTGGGGCGATAGCCGGGATCGGCGCTATGACGAGTCGCAATCCGCGCGCTACGTCTCGTCCGACGTTGTCGGTTACGAAGACTTGGACGAATACGGCTCCTGGCACTCCGAATCGGAATATGGGAACGTTTGGTTCAGAGATGGTCACTGGGCCTGGATATCTCCCTGGGGATGGACCTGGGTTGATGACGAACCGTGGGGCTATGCTCCTTTCCACTATGGTCGCTGGGCCTCGATCCGCGGAACATGGGGATGGATTCCAGGACCGCGCGAAATTCGACCAGTCTACGCACCGGCTCTGGTGGTATTCATTGGCGGTGGACCGGGAGGATTCGGTGGCAATGTGGGATGGTTCCCATTGGGACCACGCGAAGTTTATGTGCCTTCGTACAACGTGAGCCGCACCTACATCGAGCGAGTCAACATCAGCAACACAACCGTCAATAGAACGACGATCACGAACGTCTACAACACACAAATTACGAATAATAACGTTACGAATATCACGAACGTCACGTACGTTAACCGGAACGTCCGCGGAGGCGTGACGGCAGTGCCTCAAGCCGCCTTTGTGGGCGCACAGCCAGTACGACGAGCGGTTGTTCAAGTGAATCAGCAACAAATTGCTTCCGCACCCGTTGTTCGCCGCGCGACTGTAGCGCCGACCCGGGAAAGCGTTCTCGGACGTAATGCTTCATCCGCCAATCAGGCCGCGAAACCGCCTCAAGCGGTTGTACAGCGTGCCGTGGTAGCAAAAGCGCCGCCACCGCCGCCACCCGTGCCGTTCGCAAAACAACAGCAACAGCTGGCGACGCATCCCGGTCAGCCGCTCCCTCGGCGTGAAATCCAGACTATGCGCCCGGCAAATGTTGCGACGGAGCGCCCACAGGTGAAACAGGCACCTCCAGGAAAACCGGCAACGCCCAACCGAAACCGGCCTAACAATCAGCCGGCGAACGGTCAGCCGGCAATGGGCAACTCGAGACAGCCGGCCAACACACCGCCGAACAATGCGAACAAGCCCGGCAACACACCGGAGGCGAATGCTCCGAGTCAGAGGCAGCCAGGACGCAATGACCGTCCGCCGTCTGCGCAGCAGCAGGCGGATCAGAATCGGCAGCAGCAACAAAATCAGCAGCAGCGCCAAGCAGATCAACAGCAAGCCGACAAAGCTCGCCAGGATCAAGCCGATCAGGCGAAACAGCGGCAAGCCGAGCAGCAGCAACAGCAGCAGGACCGTGCTCGCCAGCGACAGGCAGTGCTCGTCAGCGGCAGGCAGATCAACAGCAGGCCGACAAAGCTCGCCAGGATCAAGCCGATCAGGCGAAACAGCGGCAAGCCGAGCAGCAGCAACAGCAGCAGGACCGTGCCCGTCAGCGGCAGGCAGATCAACAGCAGGCCGACAAAGCTCGCCAGGATCAAGCCGATCAGGCGAAACAGCGACAAGCCGAGCAGCAGCAACAGCAGCAGGACCGTGCTCGTCAGCGCCAGGCAGATCAACAGCAGGCCGATCAGGCTCGTCAACAACGTCAGGAGCAACAGCAGGCGGATCAGACGAAGCAGCGGCAAGCCGAGCAGCAGCCACAGCAGCAGGACCGCTCTCGCCAGCGACAGGCCGACCAGCAGCAAGCTGATCAAAACCGCCGCCAGCAGTCAGAGCCGCCCCCGGATCGCGCTCGTCAGCAGCAGGTCGAACAACAGCGAACTGACCGTCCACCGAATGCCCAGGCTAACGAACGTCCTAAGAATCAGCCTGAGGCCAAACCCAACCGCCAACAGACAAAGGCGGAGAAAGACCGCGAAGAGCAGCGGAAGAAAGACGAAAAACCGCCCCAGCAATAGAAGGTTGGTTCGATCCGCCACTCTTTAACTGGAGGGGCGGATCGTTCCTCTCTCCTGGTCGTTGCGCTGTCCCGCGCACCCTGTCGCATGGAAGACCGGATCTTCTGTAGCCCTGACTCCTCTTGCTTCTGTTGTATCCTTGGAGCCGATGCCTCATCCCAAGATTCGCGTGCTCGTGGCCAAGCCCGGACTGGACGGTCACGATCGCGGGGCCAAAGTTATTGCGCGCGCGTTGCGCGACGCCGGCATGGAAGTGATCTATACGGGCTTGCGTCAGACACCGGAAATGATCGTCAATGCTTCAATCCAGGAAGATGTGCAGGTCATTGGCCTTTCAATCCTCTCCGGAGCGCATAACGCCATCGTGCCGCGCGTCCTCGACCTGCTCAAGCAAAACAAGATGGACGATGTGCTGGTGCTGGTGGGCGGTATCATCCCCGATCAGGATGTCGAAGGTTTAAATAAGCTGGGTGTCGCCGGAATCTTCCAGCCTGGCACGCCCATGGATGACATCGTGAAATTCATCCGCGCACACGTGAAGTCGAGCAGCGTGTCTGTTGACTCTTCCTCGTAGGCTAGTCAGCTGTTGGCGACCTTCACGCACAACGTATATCCCAGTTCAGAAACCCCCACATCCACACTAAATTGAAGAATTCGAACGCCGCCCAATAAATGCCAAAGCGGTGCCACTTCCATCTTTGCGCCGAGGACCTTCCCATCACCAGGAATGCTGGATACACAAGCAGCAGATAGCGAGATGCACCCAAAAGTGGCAGGCCTGTATACATCAGCATTTGAAGGATGACCGCCATTGCGAACAGCTTGTCTTCAATTCGTAGCTCCCGGCGCAAACTGAGCGCCGCCACCAGCACCACGAGTCCAAACTTGATGGCAAGCAGACCCTGACGCTCTGTGACAATCAATCGCAGGACATCTCGTACGCTGACCCACGGCGGAGCCATGGTTAGACCTTGATAAATCCGATATGCCTCCACTACTGAGAGCCGTCCTGTGGCGTGCAGCCATCCCCAATAACTCAACAACCCAAGAGGCGTAAGCAGCGCTACCGCGGCCGAAATTCGTCGGCTTCGCACGGCCAGCACCAATAAAGGAATCGCCACCAGCACGCCAGAAGGACGACTCAAGCCAGCCAGCAGTCCCAAGACTGTAGCCAGCCCCCAGCGGCTGGCGCGAGCGAAAACTACCGACCACACAATCAGTGCCAGAGTGAGTGATTCGGCATAGCCCGCGAACATGATGAAACTGCTCGGCCACGCGCTTACGATCAGCAAAGTACGAAGCCTGGCCATGCTCGACAAATTTTCACCCGCCAAACGCAGGAGACCCCAGAAGAAAAAGAATGCCCCCACCGTCGAAATCAGAAGCGCTGCCACGGTTGGCGGCAGAAGTACGCTGACAAGGCGGATCGCCGCCGGATAAAGCGGATAGAAGACCACTGCCCGCGGAAGATCGTAACCGTGCTGGGCAATTCGCAGGTACCACAGGGTGTCGAAGCGCTCCCAGACTCCGAGCAGCGCGTAATGCCAACTGCCGGGCGCGGACAGGTTCTCGGTGAGCGCATTGCTGTGGATCACGAGAGGATCTGGATGCAGGAAGAACGAGAGTGCTGCAGCGATTGCGGAATAGAACGTCCGCAATCCGACCGTCAGGGCGATTGCAATCTTCCAGTCCGGCCATGATTCGGGCTTGCGAAACATTCTAGGATTGTAGCGCCGGGTCTCTATACGGCACCTCAGAGTTGCCAGAGGGCCCTCTGGACTAGTCTGCCCGTCGTCGCTGTTATAGTAAGTGTTTCTGATCAGCACTCATGGCCGACCGTACCGACTCGACTGCCCTGTCCGTTAATAATGTCCTCGCAACTAAGGTGGACCCGAGTTCTCTCCGCTTCGAATCCAATATGAGAGCCCTCGCCGATCTGGTGGCTCAGGTTCGCAATGAAGAAGAGAAGATTCGTGAAGGCGGTGGCCCGAAAGCGATCGAAAACCAACATTCCAAGTCACGCCTGACCGCCCGCGAGCGCATTCACCTGCTCGCTGATCCCGGAACATTTTTTGAGCTCGGAGCCTACGCCGCTCACCGCATGTACGAAGAATGGGGTGGCGCACCTGCTGCCGGAGTGATTACCGGTTTAGCGCGCATCCACACACGCCTGGTCATGTTGATCGTGAACGATGCCACCGTGAAAGCTGGCGCGTTTTTCCCAATGACCTCCAAGAAAGTTATCCGCGCGCAGAATATTGCGATCGAGAATCGTATTCCGACGGTTTATCTCGTTGACTCCGCCGGGGTATTTCTACCGCTCCAGGAAGATGTCTTCCCCGACACCGACGACTTTGGCCGCGTCTTCCGCAACAATGCAGTGATGTCGGCGATGGGCATACCCCAGATTGCAGCAATCATGGGCATGTGCGTGGCCGGTGGCGGATATCTGCCGGTGATGTGTGACAACGTGCTCATGACCGATGGCAGCGGTCTTTTTCTTGCCGGCCCCGCGTTGGTCCAAGCCGCCATCGGACAAAGGATCTCCGCGGAGGAACTGGGTGGGGCCGCTATGCATTCTGCCATCGCCGGGACAATCGACTTTCGAGAGCCCAACGATGAAGCCTGCCTCGCCCGCATCCGCTCGCTGGTCGAAAAGTGGGGATACCGCCGTCGCTCGCTCTGGGACCGCAAACAGCCCGCTGAGCCCGCCCTGACCGCGGAAGAAATTTATGGTGTTTACGATGCATCGCCCGCGCGCCCGTATGACATGAAGGAAGTCCTGGCGCGCATCGTCGACGAAAGCCGCTTCGACGAATACAAAGCAGAGTATGGCAAGACCATTATCTGCGGCTACGGGCGCATCGGTGGATTTGCCGTCGGCATCGTTGCGAATCAAAAACTCCACGCCCATCAGACCGACCACGAAGGCCACAAGCGCGTGGAATTCGGCGGCGTGATCTATACCGAGTCGGCGGAAAAGGCCGCTCGCTTCATCATGGACTGCAACCAGAATCTTGTTCCTCTGGTTTTTTTTCACGACGTCAATGGCTTCATGGTAGGCCGCGATGCCGAATGGAGCGGCATCATCAAAGCCGGAGCCAAGCTCGTGAATGCGGTGTCGAATTCCGTAGTGCCCAAGATCACCGTGATCGTCGGCGGCTCCTTCGGCGCCGGACACTACGCCATGTGCGGCAAGGCCTACGATCCGCGCTTCGTTTTTGCCTGGCCGACCGCAAAATACGCCGTCATGAGTGGGGACGCCGCTGCCGGCACTCTAGTGGAAATTAAAGTCAAGCAATTGGAGCGCGGCGGCAAGAAGCTGAGTGAAGAAGAGAAGAAAGAGCTGTTCGATTCAACCAAGAAAACATACGAAGAACAAACCGACCCGCGCTACGGCGCCGCGCGGCTGTGGATCGACAAGATCATCGATCCCATGGAAACGCGACAGGCGATCACGCAGGCGCTGGAAGCAGCCGCGCTGAACCCGGAGGTGCCGGAGTTCAAGGTTGGAGTGCTGCAAACGTAAGCCCATTTCGACGAATTCGTGTAGATAAGGAATTGAGATTTTCGTCTAGGTCTTAGAGATGAGCCTTGCGATAAGTAGCCGAACAAAGACGTTGTTCTACATCGGCCTGGTGAGCCTCACGATTTCACTTGGTTGGCTCTCTCTCTGGAAGCGAAACGTGAACAAGGCAAATGAACGGTTGAGAAACGCGCCAGCGGTCATCAATCAAGACGGTTCCGTTACTTGGAAAGGTCCTGGATGGTATGAAAACCCAAGAGGTATTAAAATTTTGTTCGTGGGCGGAACGACAATGTTCGCGATCAGCTTCTTGTCGTTTTTCGTAGATCTTCGGAGATGCAAAGGCGAACCGCGAACTTAATGCCCGAGCAGGTAAAACTGATCGAATGTCCACGCGACGCCTGGCAGGGCCTCAAGGGCCAGATTCCCACCGATCTGAAAGCGAACTATCTTCAGGCTCTGATCAGTGCCGGTTTCAAGCACATCGACGCCGTTTCCTTCGTCTCCCCCAACGCCGTCCCGCAGATGGCCGACTCCGAAGAGGTGCTCAAAGAGATTGATCCTCCTGATGACGTCGAGATCATCGGCATCGTCGTCAATGAGAAAGGCGCGCAGCGAGCGATCAACACGCAAGCGGTACATACGATCGGCTTCCCATACTCAATTTCGCCCACCTTCCTCCAGAACAATCAGCACCAGACTCTCGAAGACGCCATCGAAGAACTGGAGAAAATCGAAAAGAAGGCCGCCGATGCTGGCCTTGAAATGGTCGTCTACATCTCGATGGCCTTCGGCAATCCCTACAACGACCCCTGGACCGTCGACGAAGTAGTCGAAGCGGTCGGCCTGCTCGAAGTGCAGGACATCCACATGATCTCTCTGGCCGACACCGTAGGCATGGCATCCCCGGAGAAGATTCGCGAAGTAGTTTCGGCCGTCATGGCGAAATTCGACTACCTCGAAGTGGGCGTTCACCTGCACAGCCGCCCTGTGGAAGCCGCGTCAAAAGTCCTGGCTGCCTATGATGCGGGATGCCGCCGCTTCGACTCTGCCATTGGCGGACTTGGCGGCTGTCCGTTCGCGCAGGATGATCTCGTCGGAAATATTTCGACCGAAAAAGTGATCGAAACCCTGCAAGCAATCGGAGCGCAGCTACCACCGCTGAAACCGCTCGACGCACTGCTTAAGGCGACGGCCGAGATCGGGGCGCGATACAAAACTGTTAACATGCAGTAGCGTTTGACTTGCGAAGATGAATTACAGCACGCTGCAACTCGTCGTCGATTGCGGCATCGCCACCCTCACTCTCAACCGTCCCGACAAGCGCAATGCCATCAGCTACGAACTGATCGACGATCTCCTGCGTGCCCTCGAAGAAGCAAAAAACTCGTCCGTTCAGGTATTGATCTTAACCGGGGCCGGAAAGGCCTTCTGCTCCGGGATGGATCTCGACAATCTCAAGGCTCTTGCAGCGCGCACTCCTGAACAGACTTTCGATGATTCCAGAAAAATGGCGGGACTCTTCCGGTCACTCTACGATTTTCCCAAGCCGACGATCGCGGCGGTCAATGGCGCTGCCGTAGCGGGAGGCACAGGCCTCGCTACGCTCTGTGATTTCACTCTCGCTGCGGCGGAGGCGAAGTTCGGATACACCGAGGTTCGCATCGGATTCGTTCCCGCCATTGTTTCGACATTTCTGATTCGCCAGGTTGGTGAGAAGATTGCTCGCGACCTGCTCCTCACCGGACGCCTCTTCGATGCGCAAGAAGCTCTTCGCATCGGTCTTGTCAACGAAGTCGTCCCTGCGGAGAAATTGCTCGACCGCGCGCGTGAGTTCGCCATGCAAATCATGGAGAATAGTCCGAGTTCACTGGCATATACCAAGCATCTCTTGAGCGAGCATGCACGCGCCGAACTCGATTCGCAGATCGAAGCCGCGGTTCGCGAGAACGCTTCCATCCGCGCTACCGCAGATTTTCGTGAAGGCGTGACTTCCTTTCTCGAGAAGCGCAAACCGAAATGGACGGGCCAGTGAGCGAGCAAAGTACGGGATCGTCCTCGGCGAAGCACCCTAGGGTCAACGAAACCCGAATTCGCGTGCGTTACGCGGAGACCGATCAAATGGGCGTTGTCTATCACGCCAATCATTTCATCTGGTTCGAAGTTGGGCGTGTGGAATTGCTGCGCCAGCTTGGTTTCAGCTACAAGGAAATGGAACTTAAGGACGACTGCTTTATTGCTGTGGTCGATGCCCGTTGCCGCTATAAAGCTCCCGTGCTCTATGATGACGAAGTCCTCGTGCGCACTCACTTGAAGAACATGCGCGAAAAGTTAATTCACTTCGGATACGAGCTCGTGCGCGCCGGAACCGGCGAACTATTGGCGGAAGGCGAAACGACCCATATCGTAGCTGACAGGCAAATGAAGCCGCGAGTGTTACCGGAAAAATACATGACGGTATTCCGCGAAGCGATCGCAAATCGATGAGCGCCTTGCAGAAGGTGGATGTTCACCCATCAACTGTGACCCGCAACCTGAGAACCGAGACCTGCCTTGAAAGCCTTGCACATTAACGGAAACGATCTGACTCTCGAAGAGGTCCGCGAGGTTGCGGATATTCACGCGCGTCAACCAGTGCTTCTTGCTCCAGATGCCCGCGAAGCCGTCGATCGCGCGCGCGCAGTCGTGGATAAGCTCGTCACAAACAACCAACTTTCCTACGCCATCACGACCGGCGTCGGCAAACTGAGCGACGTTCGGATTGCGGGCAATCAGATTCGCGAACTTCAGCTGAACCTCATTCGCTCGCACGCTGTCGGCGTTGGCGAGCCGCTGGCAATTTCCGAAACCCGCGCCATGATGTTGCTGCGCGCCAATTCGCTCTCGAAGGGCTATTCCGGTGTTCGCGCCATCACTATCGACACGATCTGCGAGATGCTCAATCGCGGCGTGACGCCCTTTGTCCCGTCGCAGGGCAGCGTAGGAGCGAGTGGCGATCTTGCTCCGCTGGCTCACTTGGCGTTGGCACTGATGGGCGAAGGCGAGTGTTTTGACGATAAAGGCGCTCGCATCCCGAGCGCAGAAGCATTAAAGCGCGCCCAGATCAAACCACTGGTGCTCGAAGCCAAGGAAGCTGTTTCGCTGATCAATGGCACGCAAGCGATGCTGGCAGTGGGGACTCTGTCGTTATTGGCTGCCGAAATTTTAGTCGATACCGCCGATGTCATCGGCGCCATGGCCTGCGATGCTCTCAAAGGCACAGACGCCGCTTACGACGAGCGCATTCACAAAGCGCGTCCGCATGCCGGACAAACCAAGACCGCCGCCAACCTCCGGCGTCTGCTCGAAAGCAGCGAGATCCGCGAATCACATCGGGACTGCGGACGCGTGCAGGATGCGTACTCGTTACGCTGCATGCCGCAAGTCCACGGCGCGGTGCGCGATACTCTCGCCTACTGTCGCGAAGTATTCGAAACCGAAGCAAATGCCGCCGTCGACAATCCGCTCGTTTTCGTGAAGAACCCGAAGCTTGCCGATGGCGAGGGTGACATCATTTCAGGCGGCAACTTTCACGGTGAGCCACTCGCATTTGCGCTCGATTTTCTCGCCATCGCTCTCAGCGCCCTCGCCGGGATCAGCGAACGCCGCCTCGAACGCCTTGTGAACCCCGCACTCAGCGAAGGATTACCCCCTTTCCTCGCTCCAGGCGCAGGCCTTAACTCCGGTTTCATGATGCCGCAAGTGACCGCCGCCGCCCTCGTGAGCGAAAACAAAGTACTGGCGCACCCCGCATCGGTTGATTCCATCACCACGTCCGGCAACAAGGAAGACTATGTGTCGATGGGCATGACGGCCGCCATCAAGCTGAAGAAAATCATCGATAACACGCGCAACACGCTCGCGATCGAAGCCATGGCGGCGGCACAGGCAATCGACTTCCTGGCGCCGCTCAAGACTTCGAAGCCGCTCCAGCGAGCGCATGCCGCAGTGCGGGCAGTGTGCGCGACGATGGACAAAGACCGGGTAATGTACCAGGATTTTGCGAGAATTTCGGAAGCAATCGCCGCAGGAAAGATGGCAGACTCATTACGATAGCTAGAGTCGCTTCGAGAAAATGATATGAAGATGCTACTTTATGCGGGCCTGCTCCTGATCGCGCTCGGTATCGCGTCGCTGGTGGTGCCGATTCCCCACTCCGAAACGGAGGGCATCAAAGTCGGAGACGCAAAAATCGGTGTCGAGACCAGCCATAGCGAACGGGTATCTCCCATCATCAGTGTCGTGCTGATTGCGGGTGGGATTGCGATAAGTATTGCCGGCGCGCGCAAGTAATCTCTGTACAACCCGAGTCTTTCGAAACACTTCCGTCGCTGGCCGGGAAATCGCACGATCAATTGCCAGCGATCTTCCCTGCGCTACGCTCTGGATTGATGCCCGTGATCCGATAGTCCTGGTAATCAATCGTGAAATTCGCGCGGCCTCCCAGTCGAATCGCGCTGCTGCTACGGTTAGAAACGGGAAGCCAAAAATCTCCCACCTTGGTGTACAGCTGCTCGATTCTTGTTTCTTTGGTCCAGAAGGAAGGATTTTTTGCGGGCGTTGCGTCAATCCGGACAACAGCGAATTCTTTAGCATCCACCCAGATCTTGCCGCGATAAAGCAGTTTGTTGCTGGTACGGGGCTCAACGGAAAGAACATAAGACTGACCCGTTGGCAAGTGGTCGCCACCTGACAACGTAAACAGGTAGTTTTCACGGTTGAGAGCTACACGAGCCTGATTTTCCTCGCTAAGCGCGTCCTTCTCGCTTTGCAGCATCTTCTGAAAAACCTTCTCCACCAGGAAGTGAGATCCGGTTTCCGATCGGATACTGAAATTCTTGGTCGCAGGAGAGCGATAGTCCACATCCACGATCATTTCCGCGTTTCTGGAACTGGGGAAACCACGATACTCAAGCCGGTAAATCCGTGTGCCATGATAGGCCTCCAGGCCCCGCGCGCGTTCTCGGTTTCGTTGCACCAGATTATCGGCAACCTGCTCGGCGGTCATGGAAGCGCAAGGCGACAGTGCAACTGCTTTCGACCACTGTGCGGCGGCAGGCAGGCTTAAAACTGCGCACATCAGAATCGACGTAAGAAGAGAAGCGAAATGGAGGTTCATGCTCACCGGCAGGGCGTCAGAATACCGTCCCACGGTACGTAAGAGTGTTCACTTTTGAACAGACTCAGTTTATCCTCGGACGCGAGAATTACCGCCTTGGGTGTGTGCACAGCATTTTTACGTCCATAACTGCAGTTTTGGACTTGAGAACCGCTAAGAGTGGCGAAACCGCGATTTCCTGCGGACAAATCGTCTCCGGCGCACCCCTGCAAGCTAGCCCTAAGGAGGGCCAACAGAGCGTGCGCGTTCACCTCGTCAATCCAAGTGAAGTTTCTTTCGGCACTGCAGTCATTACCCCGCGCTGGCTCTACGTTCTGGCAGCCGCAACACCGTCAAGCTTTGGGGACCCCTTGTTGGTCGATGAAACCCTTGAATCGGTTGACCCTACCCAGATTCAGCCTGGCGATATTGTCGGAATCGGCATCCACACCGCGAACGCACTGAGGGGATACAAACTCGGAAGGATTGCCCGTGCTCGCGGCGCATACGTAGTGTTTGGAGGCATTCACGCGACCCTCTATCCCGACGAAGCCCACGAACTAGGTGGCGCGCACGCCGTAGTGAAAGGCGACGGAGATGTCGCGTGGGGCAAAGTACTCGCGGATTGTGAGCGAGGGAGTCCATTACCGGTTTATGAGGGCGGCCGGATCGAAGCCTCGGAGTTTCTGGCAGCGCGGTGGGACCTTGTGCCGCGGAAGAGCTACATGTGGGCATCTGTGCAGACTGTGCGCGGCTGTCCCAAGCACTGCTCGTTTTGTTCGGTTTGGCGTACCGATGGCCAGCGTCCCCGGCAGCGTAGATCAGACGTAGTGGTTGAGGAAATCGTCCAACTACGGCGGCTGGGATTTCGCTTTATCGCGCTCGCGGACGACAATTTCTATCCCGTCACACTTACTGACATTAGTTTGGCGGAAGCGCAAAACAATACTCATCGTGTCAATGAGTTAAAGGCGATTCGGGCGGAGCGGTTTGAGCTGATGGCACGTCTCGCACAATTACCGCCTGACACAATTTTCTTCACTCAGATCACAATGGAAGCGGCGGAAGACACAGATTTCCTGCAGGCGATGAACAAAGCCCACATCAAGGGTGCACTGGTCGGGGTCGAGTCGGTGACGCCGGAGGGTTTGAAAGACGTGTACAAGGAATTCAACTCTTCCGGTACCGATCTGGTCGAGCAATTGCGAACATTCCGACGACACGGAGTCTACGTACTCGGCTCGTTCATATTCGGGCTACCCAGCGACCGGCCTGAGACTTTTCAGGCGACGGCGACGGCCGCCGCTCAGGCTGAAGTAGCCTTCGCGCAGTTTGTGACGCTGACTCCGTATCCAGGAACTGTCGACTTTAACCGGTGGGAGAAGTCGATGGATGTGCCGATTCAGATCGGCGGGGTGCCGATCACGAGGCGCTGGCTCATACCTCAGAATCTTCGACCGAAACTGTATTGGACTCACCCGACTATGTCGGCCGAAGAAATTCGCAGCCATACCCAGGCAGTCTGGGATACGTTCTACAGTCTGAAATCAGTGTGGTTGCGGTCCCGGTTCATTAAGTCGATGCGGGCGCGGCTGGCTTTTGTCCTGATCTCAAAAATCTATCGCCAGATGTACGCCGATACCGGTATTGCGACTGACAGCGCACGTGTTTCGCGATCTTCCCGTTGGGCCCGTTGGCTTGCCAAACCTTGCCAGCGGCTCTTTGCAGCGCCTGAAATGCCGCACCTCAAGATGCCCGAAGTTTGGAACGCCGCAGCAGCAGTAAAACAGAATTCCTGAGAGTTTGCACCGGGAAGGTGCTGGCTTTCGCGTTGACGGTTTGGCCCGACCTAGGCTGGCCTGAGAGACTTTCCGCATTCCATGCAGGACGTCTTGTGGCGTGGCGTAATCAGGCCGCAAAAAGGACACATCCGTTGCGGTCGAGCTTCCCGAATCTGCGGGATCAGTATCGACAGAACTTTGCCGGAAACATCAGCGAGGAAGGCGAATCGCCTTCGCAGCCGATTGCGAAACTGATCCAGGGCGGGTCCCATCTTCAATCCTTCAACATTGCGAAGCGCTCTTTGTCAGCGAGTCGGAAAAATCGTTAAATTAGCGATGCGTTTCCTCGTCCTCGCCACTTCAGCATGGCAGGAGCGCTAAGCCACAACTGAGCAGGATTGCTCACATTCCAAAAAACTCAGCTGCGGCATCTGCAAGCTCAAGTACCTCCATCATTCCACTTTCGGGAAACAATCAGTATCGGTGTTCTTGCCAATTATTAGAACTCATTAATCTGGCGATTATTGCCGTTCCTTATGGACAAGAGGTTCCCGTAAGACAGTCGTCGAGGCTAGCCGTATGGAATCCGGCCGCGACGATGCTTCGCTGTCTGCTGTCCAACTGCGCTGTTGGACACTGGAAGAAGGATTTGTTCAGGCCTCCACCGGAGGTGAGAGGAAATCTGAAAGCCAATGGAGGAATGATATGACCCCAGAGGTTCTACTGGTGGAAGATAGCGCGGGCGATGTCCGGTTAACGCAAGAGGCTTTCCGCGACGCCAATATGTCGGTTCGTCTCCACATAGTTTCGGATGGGATTGAGGCGATGGCATTTCTCAGGAAGGAAGGAGCTCATTCACAGGCCCCCCGGCCAGATTTCATTTTGCTGGACTTAAATCTGCCCAAGATGGATGGTCGCGAAGTTCTAACTAGCATCAAGAAGGACGAGAGTCTGAAAACAATTCCTACTTTAATTCTGACAACTTCAGAGGCGGAGGCTGACATCGCGAAAAGCTATCAGCTCCTGGCGAATTGCTATCTCTGCAAACCGGTGCAATTGGACGCCTTCCAGAGCCTGGTAAAGAGCATCAACGACTTCTGGCTGACCAAGGTTAAGTTGCCACGACGGGTGCAGGGCGAATGAGCGACAAATCAATCAAGGTGCTGCTCCTGGTCGAAGATAACGCCGGGGACGCCCACCTGCTCCGGGAGATGTTGAACGAACCCGGTTCACACGATGCCACTTTGACTCATGTTAAGCGCTTGGGTGAGGCTGAACAATATCTTGCCGGGCATCCTGTGGACATAATCCTCCTCGACCTCGGATTGCCCGACGCACAGGGCCTTGCAGCTCTACGAAGGACCCGTGCTGCGGCGCCACGCGTTCCAGTCGTGGTTCTTACCGGCTTGGACGATCAGGAACTGTCGGCGAAGGCTCTGCGCAAAGGTGCACAGGACTACCTCATTAAAGGCGAAATCGACGCGCGGGGGCTGCGCCGGGCGATGCGCTACGCGGTCGAACGCAAGGCGCTGGAAGAGGCGCTCTTCGAGGAAAAAGAACGAGCACAAGTCACGCTCAAATGCATTGGCGACGGCGTTGCATGCACGGATATCGCAGGGACGGTCACCTTCCTCAATCTGGTCGCCGAAAAAATGACCGGCTGGACCTCTGATGAAGCCGCAGGCAGGCCGATGGCGGAAGTGCTGCAAATTCTGGATACCCACGGCCGAAAACCCATCCCGAATCCGATGTTGATGGCTATCGGCAAGAACCGAACCATGCACCTGCCGCCGAGCTGCGTGTTGATCCGCCGAGACGGCTTTGAAATTCCGATTGAGGATTCTGTTGCCCCCATCGACGACCGCGAAGGAAAAGTCAGCGGAGCTGTCATCGTCTTCCACGATGTCACCGCCACCCGCACTTTGGCCCTCCAGATGGCGCACCTGGCCGAGCACGACTTTCTGACTGGACTACCCAACCGGATGCTTCTTCACGACCGCGTGCGCCAGGCGATCAGCTTATCGCGGCGTCATATGAAAAAAGTCGTGCTCATGTTCCTCGATCTGGATGGCTTCAAACACATCAATGACTCCCTGGGTCATCCCACTGGCGACAAACTTCTTGAGTCTGTCGCGGGTCGCCTGGTGGACTGCGTGCGAGGCTCGGACACCGTCAGCCGGCAGGGCGGCGATGAATTCGTCGTGTTGCTTTCGGAGGTTGAGCAAGCCGAGGATGCAGCGATTACAGCGCGCAGAATGCTGCAAGCGGTTGCAAAGCCCCATTCTCTTGGACAACATGATCTTCACGTGACGACCAGCATTGGGATGAGCGTCTATCCCGACGACGGTATCGACGCCGAAACACTCATCAAGAACGCCGATACCGCCATGTACCAGGCGAAGGAGAATGGGCGTCAGTGTTTCCAGTTTTTTCGGCCCGCCATGAACGTTCGGGCGGTGGAGCGGCAAACGATCGAGGAGATGTTGCGTCGCGCGCTCGAACGGCAGGAGTTCGCGCTGCACTACCAACCGAAGGTCAATCTGAGAACTGGAGAGATTACCGGGGCGGAAGCATTGCTGCGCTGGACTCATCCAATACGCGGGCCAATTTCTCCTTCACACTTCATTCCGATTGCGGAGGATTGCGGCCTCATCTTGCCGGTCGGAAAGTGGGTGCTTCGCGAAGCCTGCCGGCAAAGCCAAGCATGGGTCGATGCGGGCCTGCGGGTGGGAACGATGGCGGTGAATATTTCTGCTATCCAGTTTCGGGATGAGCACTTTCTTGAAGGCGTCTTCGCAATCTGAATGAAACAGGCCTGGATCCGAGATCGTTGGAACTGGAACTGACCGAGAGCGTCCTGATGAAACATGCTGATTCCACCGCATCCATCCTCAACGCACTGAAAGCGAAAGGCGTGCAAGTGGCGGTCGATGACTTTGGAACGGGGTATTCCAGTCTGAGTTATCTTAGAAAGTTCCCCATCGACACTCTGAAGATCGACCAGTCATTCGTCCGACAGATCTCTCCGGCCCCCGGTGAAACGACCATTGTGGCGGCGGTGATCAGTATGGGCAGAAGCCTTAATCTGAGGGTCGTAGCGGAAGGGGTGGAGACTCAACCCGAGTTGGCTTTTCTTCAGGCTCACCAATGTGACGAGGCACAGGGTTACTATTTCAGTCCACCGGTGATCGCCGAGCAATTTGCCGAATTAATCGCAGCCGGCCCCATTCAAAGTACTGTGAAACAAAGAGCTGAGCCAGTTTTCTTCGAACCGGAACCGCTGATCGTTCACGAGACGATTCCGGTTAAACACGGAAGACAGATCACGCTTAAAAAATCAGGCGAGCGGCCGTAAGAAAGCTAATTCGGCTGTGCTGACGACGGGTCGCTCAGGGCAATTAACTTTCCAGGAGGAAAGTCGAACTGGTTGAGTGGTGTTTCCGGCACAGGATTGACGATTGTCAATTCCTGCCCGCTGAGAATTCCTCGGACGACCAGGCGATCGCTGTGGACCGCAACCACCCGGTATTGCTCGGCGAAGATTGACCTCTCAGGAATTTTCACCTTCAGTTAGATGCACGGTTGTGCCACCGTGATACTCTGCTCAACCCTACACTAATACAAGGAGTTAACTTTCATAGTTACCAGTTGGGGGCCAAAATGGCGGTGACGGGGTGGAAAATGCCAAACGGTCGGATTAACAACGCTCAGTGCGATTCGTGATCGCATCCCGGAAAAGCTCGGAACGCACGGCTTTTGGTCCAACCCAATTCCTGCATGCCCTCCTCGGAAGAGTAGTACGCCGTCGTAATCCAGTCCTTCAAATTGCTGAAATCGCGGTGATGATCTGCTTGCGTTGAGGCTGTCTTGAGCACGATGTCTCTGTCACTCAGGGGTAGCCGCGGGAATGCCTGTCCAAATTGTTCTTCCGCAATCTTGTTGAATGTTCGGAGCGATGCCACGAATTTTCCCTGGTTCTCTTTTGTGTCAACGCTCAATAAAAGATCGATGAAACGGTTTACCTTGGCCTGGATTGACCCAGGTACCATGCTCTCTGAAAGCGCGATCAAACTCTCATTCTGCTGCTGATTCAGAAACAAAGGCACCCAGCGCGTGGCATTATGTGCAGCCTCGGAGCGATCCAGAAGGGCGCTGTTTTTCAGGTGCCGGTAAACGGGGTGCGCCGTTGCGATCAGCGGCCATGCTGCTCCGGTCGCAATGCCTGCGAGCAACTTCTCCACCATTTCGCGTCGCGTCATTTTTCGGTCAATCGTTTCGTCTGCTTTGCCCACCGCATGCTTGGGCACCTAAACGCCGATGGTATCATCCGCCTTAACCGCCAACAATCGTGTTTCCAGCTGGCGAGGGCCATGCTCTCACTTTGACCAAGGACGGTCCGATTGCTAAGATTCGCTTTCATCCTCCGAAGACTACGATGCCCTCAAAAAGTCAGACGACCTTCGATGTTCTCGTAGTGGGATCGGGCGCATCCGGCGGATGGGCATGCAAGCGCCTGGCGGAAGCAGGGCTAAAAATTGCGCTGCTAGAGGCGGGACGTCCGCAGGCCGACGCGAATTTCTCCGAACATAAGCCTGAGTTCCAGTTAAAGTATCGGAATCTCGCTCCGGAAATTGTGAGCAAGACTCGTCCCATTCAGTCGAAATTTGAGGTCTGCAGCGAATACAACTACGACTGGTTCGTTAACGATATTGAAGAACCGTACACTACTCCAGCCGACAAGCCTTTCGATTGGATGGGCCGACTACGGATGACAGGCGGCCGCACCAACGTCTGGGGCCGTGTCAGCTTGCGCTTCAGCGAAGCAGACTTTAAAGCCGCCTCGCACGACGGTTACGACACAGATTGGCCCCTTGGCTACAAGGAACTCGCGCCTTACTACGATCTGGTGGAAAAGTACGTCGGCGTCACTGGGATGGCGGAAGGACTCGATCATTTGCCCGACGGCCAATTCCAGCCTCCCATGCCACTCACGTGTCACGAAACTCTCTTTCGCAATCACGTGAAAGAGAAACTCGGCCGGACGGTAACGCTGGCACGGTCGGCCAATCTTACGCGGCCACTCAACGGCCGCGGGCCCTGCCACTTTTGTGGGCCGTGCGAACGGGGTTGCGTCACACATTCGTATTTCAACTCCGCATTTACAACAGTCGCGGATGCCCTGGCCACTGGCAACTGCACGCTCATTTCGAACGCGATGGCATACAAGGTCCTGATGGATGCCGACCGTAATCGCGCGCGCGGCGTGCTTTACATAGATCGAAATACGCAGCAGCCGCACGAAGTGAACGCGAGAACGGTAATCTTGTGTGCGCAGGCGCAAGAGTCGGCACGAATTCTTCTTAATTCCGCGACCACGCAGTATCCAAATGGTCTTGGCAATTCAAGCGGTGCTCTCGGTCACTACCTGACCGCGCACACTCGCAGTGGCGGAGGCCGAGGCGAATTCCCTGCTCTCGGCGAGAAGCCTTCCCGCGGCGGTCCCGTCAAGCCGGTCGGAATTTACATCGCTCGATTTCGCAACCTGAAGGGCGATCCGCCGCACAAGAAATTTATCCGCGGATACGGATACGAGGGCGGCTCCAGTGTGGATTTCAGTTGGAATGCCAGCGGGTTCGGAGATGCCTACAAAAAAGCGATCCTCGAGCCGCGTGTTTCTTTTGAGATCACCGGCTTCGGAGAAGTACTGCCGCGCTGGGACAATTTCGTGGAGATCGATCCGAATGTCAAAGACATCTACGGAATCCCTGTGTTGAAAATTCATTTGTCGGACGGCGAGAACGAGCGGGCCATGATTCAGGACATGGGCGATTCTGCGGGAGAAATGCTCGAAGCGGCCGGGGCCAAAAATATTAGGACTTACGCCAATCCCTCGGCCCCGCGGTGGGCGCTCCACGAGGCCGGCATCGCACGTATGGGAGTCGATCCGAAAAAATCCGTGCTCAATCAGTTCCAGCAAAGCCACGACATCAAGAACCTATACGTCATGGACGCTTCCGGCTTCACCGCTAACCCCTGCCAGAATCCGACGCTGACCATCATGGCCCTATGCGTGCGCTCGTGCGATTTTCTAATGCAGGAGATGAAGAAAGGCGCCTAATTTCCGAGGGGCGCGTTCACTCACCGCCCATAATCGCTTTGATCGCAAGCAAATATCAAAAACTGGGATTCCTTTGTGCTCTAGAATCCGGTTGTGCGATCCGTTTTCATCCTTGTATTCCTCTGTCCAAGCGTTCTCGGTCAATGGTGGACGGTGCAGACAAGTGGGCTTGACACCAACCTGCGCGGGATTAGTGTCAGGTCTGCCGCTGTCAACGGGAAGAGGCGGTTGACGCTCTGGGCGTCGGGTTCAAATGGAGTGATTCTCCGCTCAATAGATGATGGGAACACGTGGCAGCTACTGAGCGTGGCCGGGGGTGGCAGCCTTGATTTTCGCGACATCGAAGGGTTCGGAGCAGACACTGCCTATGTAATGTCGAGCGGTGACAGCGACAAATCACGGATTTACAAAACAACGGATGGCGGCAAAACATGGCTGCTGCAGTATTCTGACAAGCGAGCAGGATTTTTTCTCGACTCCCTTGCCTGCGATTCGAGAATCCATTGCGTTGCCCTCAGCGACCCGGTCGATGGCAAATTCCTGGTGATCAGTACGGAAGATGGCGAACATTGGAAGGAGTTGCCGCGCGACAGAATGCCGCCAATCCTCAGCGGCGAGGGAGCCTTTGCCGCGAGCGGGACGGCCATCGCTCTGTGTGGACGAGGTGTTTTCTTCGGCACCGGAGGCGCACACGCCGCGCGAGTGTTTCACTCCAGAAACAACGGTTCGTCATGGACAGCCGTTGAAACTCCAGTCGCCGCCGGGAATGCATCGAGAGGTATTTTCAGCGTCGCTTGCGAAGGTAACCTGGTAGTTGCTATAGGCGGCGACTACAAGGACCCAGAGAGCGCAAAGGCAGTTGCAGCATATTCCCGTGATGGCGGCGTAAGCTGGGATCTCGCGGAAAAACAACCGGGAGGCTATCGTTCGGCAGTTGCACGCTTTTCGAGCGAAGCCTTCGTGGCGGTCGGTACGAATGGCACGGATATTGCCACGTATGAGCGCCGAAAGGGTGTGCATTGGCAGCATACCGACGCACTGAATCTGAACGCGGCCAGTTTCAAGGGACCAGATGGTTGGGCGGTGGGCCCGAAAGGAACGATCGCGCGTTTCACACTTCGCTCGATCGGCCAGGCGGACCGTCGAGAAACACCTGTGGCAGCGCCTAAGGCGCGGCCTTAGCTCAGTGCCTTTCCCGCCATTTTCTCCAGCACACGAATCGGCGAGACCTCTGGCGCAACCAGCGCTTCGACCGGAATAATAAACGTCTGCTCCATCGCAAACTGGCCGGATAGTGCGGCGTGAGGGACGCAGTCCGTGAAGACGAGCCAGGTGGACATGGGGGGGAAATCCAGCCGCTCTTTCCCATTTTTGGCATTTTGGAAGGAGTTGTTTTCCTTCAGCCAGTCATGAAAGTGCAGCATGAACTTGTCGTAGGGGGCATTATCGGCGACCGGCAGGCCGAGCGTCCCGAGGCCGCGTTTCCACCCGCGTAGAGCGCCCGAAGCCTCGGCGAACCTCTTCAAGCCCGCTGGCTCTGCGAATCGCGATGCCAATTCCTGGAAACGCTCCCCGACCACCCAGGCCCGGTCTGTCGATGGATTGACGTTGGTGAATATTCGTAAGATGCGGCCGCCGCGGGTCGGTCGGCTCGGAAAGGCGTCCACGTGCAGCAGGTCATTTCGCTTGTGCAGTGGTAGATCACGACCTTCTTCTTCGAGTGGACGAAAACTGGCATAGTCCATCTGAAATTTCCCCGCATAGGGCACAAGAAACAACGATACGAAATTCCGCACCGCGGCGGCGTAGCGTCGCATGATGTCATGCACGCGCGGTTCACTGGCGCTGTCTGAAAAGCCGCGCAGCAGGTCCTGCTCGGGACGGTACGAGATGTTTTTATGCAGACGCGAATCAGCGGGCTTCAGCGAGACGAGGAAATCAATGTCGTCCTGTGGCAGCGCGAAGGGGGGCAATTGGAAAAACAGGACTTGTCCCTTTTCGAGTTCCGAGCAATAATGCCGTGCGCGCCACAGAAAATCGCCGGCCGACCATCCGTCGGATCCGTAATCGTCAATTTTTTGCCAGGGCATTCAATCCGATCCGCTTCAACTTAACTAAGGCGAATGTCGCTTGCACATCACTGCACTTCAACCGAAACCAACTCTCCCCCATTACTACCCACGGCGCGATAGTTTACCGAGACAATGCGGTTCCGCCACTCGCACGAAAATTGATCCTCGCCGATCACGAGCATCGACCTGTAATCGGAGGAATGAAACTTGTAAGTCTTCATACCAACCAGCACTGTCACAACCGCCTCCGGTGACTTTGCACAATCGCTCGTAAGCAGTTTGCCTTTCATGTGCTGCACTGGCCCGGTCGTACCGGGCTTCGGAGGTGCTGGCTTTGGCGGAGCCTTGGGCTCATCGTCATCGTCATCGCTGGTGCTGCTAACCGCTTTCGGCGCGCTGGCCGCTCCCGCAGGGGTCTGCGCTTCGCCGGCGCGCTGGGGACGGATGCCATACTTTTGCAAAGCATCCAGATCATCCAACTGATGCTTCGCAGCTGCCGCGATCCGCGGCTCGGGCACAGTCTTCAAGCGCGTAAAGATATCGCGCGCCGGATCCCATTTCTTTCCGGCGACATAAATCTGGCCGAGATTGAACTGATATTCCAGATTGCGCGGCGAAAGTGAAATCGACATCCGTTGCGCTTCCAATGCGGAATTGATCCCGCCACCTTCCACTCGCGCCATGCCAAGCATGTTGTACGCTTCCGCGAACTCTGGATACCAGTCAAGGACGGCCCGCAGGTCCTGCATCATGTTGGCAAGGCCCTGCATTTCCTGATGCGTCTCCTCCGCTCGACGATACTTCAGAACCGAGCGGTAATACCAGATCCACGGATCGCGGGGGTCAAGTTCGGTCGCTCTCTCTAGTTCGTCCGCCGCCGCGTCAAACTTTTTTTGTTGCAAGTCGTCCCACGCCAGCGCGCGGCGAGCGGGTTCATTGTCCTTGGGATCTTCGGTGAGTTGCTGCAATTCGTGCACAGCTTGATCGCGTCGCTCTGGAATGCGCGCCATCACGTCCCCGATCACCGCCTTGGCTTCCGGGTCGAGAACCGGCGTCACCGTCATACCGATTTCGTCGGGACCAAACGGTGCCGTCAGATGATACGGTTGTGCGACGTCGGCCTGTTCGAGCGGCTGCTTGGAACGATCCATCGCGATACCCAGGCCGCTCAACGAATGGAAGTACGTTTTGACCGCTTCCTCGAACGTCGCGGGCGTAAGATCGAAAGCCTGCACAATCGCTTTGTCGACGGGAACTTTCTGGTTCAACACCAGATCGAGGTAAACGCCGGTTTCCGGAAGGCGGTTCTTGTTGATCAGGTAATGCACAACCATCCACGACTGCGCGTAGTACAGCGTGTGATGCGTTCCCTCGCGCGCGCCGGATCCGTCATGCCTCATGGTGAAGAGATCGACCGTGCTGAGCCATACCGGCGAACTCACCAGCTGCGTCAGCGACTGCGGTGTATTAGGGTTCCGATTCAAATTCTCGAAGGCATCTTCAAACCACTCAGAAGTCATCTCCGGATCGCCGCCGATGTCCACGCCTTTGTCATCGACCCGCATCGATCCGAAGTATTCCGCGAAGCCTTCGTCAAACCAGCCTTGCGCAGGCGGATAGTTGTAGTTCATCAGATAATGCGCCAGCGGATGGGCAATCGCGCGCCACGGATCGGGCTCGAAGAGATTCAGCACGATGTAGATTCGATCGCTTCCGGGCACATAAAATGCTTTCGCCATGTTTTGCTTGGTGGGAGCGATGAAGCCGAAATACTTATCGCTCTTGAGCGCGATTACCGTGATCGGCACCGACATTTTCAACTTGTCGCGCAGCAGTAGCTGCCCGAATATCGACCGCATCTGTTCCATCCGAAGTGCGACTTCGCGGCCGCGTTTTTCTCCCGCATCGGTGAGTACATAAAAATGTGCGGAATGGATTTCAACCCACTTCGGCTGATCAGCCGCGAACGCGGGGCGAGCCGAAACCGCGATCCCGAGTAAAGAGATCAAGGCCGCGCCGATCGTAGAATTGCGTTTCATGGCAAGAGTATCTGCGAAAATGCTAGCATGCCTTCCCAGGATCGTAGAGCATCACGTTAACGATTCATACCGGAAGACCGTAATGGCCGAGTACCGCCGGCAGTCCCACGGACACCTCGTCCTCGGTTTCGGCGAGCTTCACAAATTCTTCTGATTCGTTCGCCTTGCACTAAACTTACCGCGTGTCAGTAGCTTCTACCAACCGCCTCGTCTGGATCGACTGGATGCGAGGCCTCGCCTGCATCCTGATGTTCCAGACGCACTGTTACGATTCGTGGCTAGGCGGGGACGCGCGCAAGAGCACCTTTCTGATGTACTCGCAGCTTCTGGGCACTCTGCCGGCGCCTCTGTTCCTTTTCCTCGCCGGCATTTCCCTTGCACTCATCACCGATAAGCTCCTCCGTAATAACGTTGGCGCAAAAGAGATTACGCGCATTTTGTTGCGGCGTGGCAGCCAGATATTTGCCTTCGCATTCCTTTTTCGGCTGCAGGAATACCTCATCGCCTGGGGATGGGCACCCTGGTCTGATCTATTCAAAGTGGATGTCTTGAACACAATTGGTATTTCCATGATCCTGATGGCGCTGGTTTGTGGAATCGCCCTGCGGATCGCCAGAACGCCAGAACGACGGCAACCATCATTGCTGATCGCCGGTGTACTGGGGATGTCACTGATTGCGCTCCTAACGCCGCCGCTCTGGACTTCGTGGCGGCCGTCATGGCTCCCATGGCCGATCGAGTCTTACATCGATGGCGCCCACAATCTGAGCGCCCCGCAGCCGGGACTTTTCCCGATCTTTCCGTGGACAGGCTTTGCCTTCGCTGGACTTGCGGCGGGCCTGGTGCTCTTCAGCGACTCGGGACGGGCACGAACGGTGCAGACTCTCGCCGTGTCGGCGGTCGCAGGAGTCGGGCTCATCGCCGGAGCGCGCTGGATCGATCACATGCCCTTCCAGTTCTATTCCGTGTACGACTACTGGCACACCAGCCCGAATTTCTTCGTGATGCGTGTGGGGCTTCTGCTGATCATTGCTCTGCTAAGTTATGCCTGGTGCCGCTGGGGGCTGGGGGCGCGCGGCTTCAGTCCGCTCATCCAACTGGGCCAGACTTCACTGCTCGTGTACTGGGTCCATCTTGAGTTCGTTTACGGACGCGCTTCTCTGCTGGTGAAGCGATCGAATGATGTTCGTACCGCGTCGCTCGGACTTCTGATGATTTTCCTCATGATGCTGGCGCTATCCCTACTGCGAACGCGCGTGAACTGGAAGGATTTAGGCGATTCGCTACGAACGCGACTGGTGCCAACAAAACGGAGCGCGTAATCGCACCGCATAAATCTATATCGACTATTTTTAAGATACATGCGGGGCCGCCGAAAGCTGGAGAACGGCATGCGCCACTAACTTGAGCGCGATCCCCCAATTCTGGCGAGCGCGGCCTTCGTCGTCTCCATATCCACTTACATAGACTGTGAAATAGTAGCCTTCGAGCGTCTGTAACTCGCTTAAATAGAAAGCTCGCCTGGTGATGAATTCGACCGCCGATGGCGTCTCCGGCGTTTGTCGTAAAAGTTCGACTGCCCGCTTCGAAAAGTGTTCGTGATCGAGAAACGATTTCCGTTGATCTTCCTTGGAGAAGACCAGGTCCACATAACCAGCCATCTTGTGGGAAGCGCCGAAGATTTCTTCCTCCGGACTCAGGTCTTCAGTATGCCAGGCGTCGCATTTCGCGCTTTCGACGGCGCTCGACTTCGAGTTGACCACACGCAAAAATTCCCCAAGTTCGGAAAATTGTTTGGTTTCCTCCACGCGGGCCAGCAGCTCGGGCTGACGTTTCAGGTCGAAATAGGCGAACTTGCGATCCGGATCTGTCCATGGAAACTCGAGTACTGGATCGTCGCGCCCGAGTTCGACGGAGAAATCTGCTTCCATCAGAACCTGCCCAGAAAATTGACGATCTGACTTTCCGCCCAGAAACCGTCATCCATGCCGTTCCGCCGTCCGACGAATGCGCAATGCCCGCCGTCCTCGACCTCGACAAATGTGATGTTGGAATTGACTGCAATCTTTCTTCGCGTTTCCGGCAGGATGCGGATGAACGGGTCGTTTGTGGCGTGCACGATCAAGGTCGGCACCGCGATCTTATCAATCACGTTCGAGGCGGATGAGCGCGCATAATAATCGTCCGCTCCGCTGAACCCGCAATAAAAGGCCGTAACCTGATGATCGAAATCACGCAGACTGTGCATGCCGCGCATCCGGCTTACGTCGAAGTGTTTGGGAAAGAGCCTTGCTTTGCGCATCATCCGTCGGCGGAGATTGAATAGAAAATACAGCTCGTAGATCCGGTTGGCCGGTTCATGCAGCGCATCCGCCGAGGCCGCCAGGTCCAGCGCGGGGCAACAGGCAGCGAGGGCGCGAAATTGCCGCGGACCCTGTGACCCCCATTCGCCCGCCAGTTTCAGCACTAGATTTCCACCCATAGAAAAGCCCGCGAGGGCGAACTGGGAGATGCCATCCTTCTCAATCAAGTGCCGCGCCACTGCCGCCACATCGTCCGACAATCCGGAGTGGTACAGCACGGGCGCGAGTTCCTCGGTGCCCCCGCAGTTGCGCTGGTTGTAGCGGACCACATTCATCCCCGCGGCCAGAGCCTTCTCTGTGATTCCGCGAACGTATTGCGACTCGCTTGAGCCCTCCAGCCCATGCACGATGATGATCGTCAGTGGCTTGGTACGCTCCGCCTGCCAGTGACAGTGGCACAGTACCTCGACGCATGGCGCCACCTCAATCAGACGTTTCTCGGGCACGGGCAGGTTGAAGCGGCGTGAAATAAGAAAACTGCCTAGAGTCTGCAGGTGTCCGCCGCGCAGCCAGCGGCGCGGGATGAAACTATCTGACTCTTTCGGTGATTGCGAATTATCCACCATCTGATTTTAAATAGGGAACGAGACTTTCCGTCAGGAGTTGCCCAATGCCGATCTATGAATACATCTGTGAGGAATGCCAGCACGAGTTCGAAGCGCTCGTCCTTGGAAAGGATAAGGCTGCCTGCCCAAAGTGTCACAGCAAGAAACTTGCGCCGCAGCTTTCGGTGTTTGCTGTCTCCGCAAAGAGCGGCGGCTCGGCGCCGTCGATGTCGGGAGGACCATGCGGATCTTGCGGTGACCCGAGAGGTCCGGGCTCTTGCTCCCGCGACAACTAGAAGAATCGATTTATAGGGACGCGACACACCGCGTCTTTAGACAGGTTTCGAATTAACTCGCCAGTATCGCTGTTCGCAACTGTTTTCTATTTGACAGTGTCGACTCCTCGGAGCACTATTTCCCGACCGCTTGCCTAAGATCTAAGTTCACCTACACTCAGATTACGAGGGACATCCCATGAAAACTAACAAGTGGCTGGAGGCAATCGCACTTCTGCTGGTCGTTGGCACCAGCTTCTCGCTCGCTCAAAAAGCGAATCCGAATCCCGACGAACAGGCGATACGCAAGCTTGACAAAGACTGGTCCGCTGCCGCGCAGAGCAAAGATGTCGCCAAGACCATCTCGTTTTATGCCGATGACGCTTCCGCGCTGCCGTTCAACGCGCCCATCGCATCGGGTAAAGACCAAATTCGGGAGCTATGGACTCATCTCACGTCCATGCCAGGATTTTCACTCACTTTCGGTCCCACCAAAATCGAAGTCGCAAAATCCGGCGACCTCGCCTATGACGTAGGAACCTTTGAACTGAAGGCGAACGATGCCCAGGGTAACGTGACTACCCAAATCGGCAAATACGTTGTGGTCTGGAAGAAGCAATCCGATAAGCAATGGAAGGCCATTCTCGACATGTTCAGCACTGATAAATAGCCTAAAACGACGGGATTTCAGAGCATTCCGCAGGTAATCAGCAGCCTGTAACCGGCGTGACGTTTTTCTTTCTGGCGCTCCTCGCTATGATTGCGAAGCTTCGGGAAGGGCCGCCATGGACCGCCGCAAGGAGTACCGGCTCGACATTGAGTTATCGGTGCGAATCTGGGGAGTCGACCGGAATGCGCGGCCTTTCGCGGAACTGGTGCGCGCAACCAGTGTGAGCGACAGCGGCGCCGTTCTGCTCGACGTTCACTCCAAGCTGCATGCCGGTGAGGTTCTCGACGTCCAGCATGAAGCCCGCAAAGCGCAATTTCGCGTTGTATGGACCCGCCCCGGAGAAATGGGCATTCAGGCTCTGCCTCGCGAGGCGCCGATCTTTGCTGTTGGGATGCCCAAGACTTTTGAAATGGCTGGGACGGGCTAGGCCTTCGCCGGTTCCACGTCCACTTTTTCCTCGATCAAAAACCTCGCAAACACTTCATTGGACAGCAGCCGACCGCGTGGAGTCAGCCGAATCCCCGTGCCGCACTCTTCCAGTAGGCCTTCGCGGATAGATTCTTTGATGGGAATCTCGGAACCAGCGATAATTTCCGAGCCGAACTGAGCACTAAGTTGCGCGAGATTCACCCCCTCGTTCAGCCGCAGGCCAAGAAAAAAGCTCTCTTCGAGCGCTCTCCGTTCTGAGACTTGAGTCACCGCGATTGGCGCACGATTCATGTAGCCATCGAGTGAATCGGCAGCGGAAAACCGCACGGCACTCACACTCGGCGGCGCGCCGACTACGAGCATGGAGTGTGCGTCCACTCCGAAACCAAGGTAGGGCTGGCGAGTCCAATACTTCAAGTTGTGACGGGATTCCGAATCGCGGCGGGCAAAATTGGAAATTTCATACTGCTTGATTCCATTGGCATTGAATGTTTCGCAGGCCTGCAGATAGAAATCCGCCGTCGCTTCCTCGTCTGGGACGAAGTGGGCATGATAGCGAGTACCTCCGGCGATCAGTTCTCTTCCGAGGCGCGAGTCTTCGTCCACTTCAAGCATGTAAACGCTGACGTGAGGCACCCCGCTTGCGATCGTCTCGCCGAGGGAAAAAGTCCATGTCTCCGCGGTCTGATGCGGCAACCCCGCGATCAAGTCAATGTTGATGTTGGCGATTCCATGCTGCCTCAGGCGAGCAATTTCTGCCAGAACCGTCGCACGTTTATGCAGACGCCCCACCGCCTGCGCCTCCTGATCCACGAAAGACTGCACGCCCAAGCTGACTCGAGTAACTCCGCATGCCAGCAATGTGTCGACCATGGCGGAAGTTAGAGTCCCAGGAGCGCATTCGACGGTGACTTCGGTATGGGACCCGACCGAGAATCGCTGCCGTAGGGCATTAAAAATTCGGGCCAGCTGGCCGGGATCCAGAATCGACGGCGTTCCTCCACCGAAATAAATGGAATCGACTGTTTCTGGCAGTGCGCATCCAAGTTCAAGAGCTATTTGCGGCGCCTTCCGGATATCGTCGAGCACGCGGGACACGTAGCCTTCGTAGGCTGCTTTCGAGAAGACGTCCGAGGCGAAATTGCAATAGCTGCACTTGGTCCGGCAGAATGGCACCGAAATATAGAGGCCCAAAGTCATCCTGTTCTGTATTCTATGGGACCCGAGACTTTGTCTCCTCTTTTTGACAACTGCCGAGGGAGCCTTCAGATAAGTTAAACGGTAATGAAACGAGTCGCTATCACCGGCATGGGCGTGGTCAGTCCTAATGGCATCGGCAAAGACGCTTTTTGCCGCGCCATTCTTGCAGGCACGTCAGGCGTGAAGAGAATCACGCGATTCGATCCATCCTTTCTGCCAGTGCACATCGGCGGTGAGATTCAAGGCTTCGATGAATTGGCATGGGTGGATGCGCGAGAGCGTAAACATGTTTCGCGATCGGTGCCGTTAGCGGTAGCCGCCTCCGCCGAGGCAATCGCTGACGCGGGACTCGATCCGCGGGCCATGTCACGAGATGAAAAACGCCAGATCGGCGTGATTCTCGGCACGGGTGGTGGCGCGCAGGAATTCACAGAAGAACAATACCGCCTCTGGCACACTGGCCATGTGAAGCAGGCAAGCGTGTTCTGCATTCCGTCCGGGACGATGGGAACCCTCTCGAGCGAGATTTCCATGCGCTTCGGCTTTCGCGGGCCGAGCCATGTCGTAACCACTAACTGCACATCTTCGACTGACGCCCTCGGTTACGCGCTGGATCAAATCCGGATCGGCACGGCGCCAATGTTCTTGGCCGGAGGAGTCGATGCTCCACTTAGCCCTGCAACCGTGAAAGCGTACACGCTGCTGCGTGCGCTTACCCCGATGTGGAACGAGTACCCGGAGAGGGCTTCGCGTCCGTTCTCTGCTGACCGAAGCGGCTTTGTACTAGCCGAAGGATCGTGGATGTTCGTTCTCGAAGACTTTGATCACGCGCGAGCGCGTGGAGCGCACATCTATGCGGAGCTTGCCGGGTATGGCTCAACCTGCGAGGCGCTACATCGTGTACGTCTAGGAGAAGATGGAGAAGAACCGGCTCGTGCCATCACGCTGGCGCTCGAAGACGCAGGCGCCGTTCCGCAGCAGATTGATTACGTGAATCTGCACGGCACCTCCACCGAACTCAACGACCGGGTTGAGACTCGGGCTGTAAAACTGGCGCTTGGCAATCGCGCCACGAAGATCCCCACCTCGGCGCTCAAGTCACAGATCGGCCATCCGCAAGGCGCTTCCGGCGCAGCCGGAGTCGCGGCAACATTGGTAGCAATGAAGCACGAACTGATTCCACCGACCATCAACCTCGATCAACCCGACCCACAATGTGATTTGGACTATGTTCCCGAACCCGGGAGACGAGCGGTCCTCGAGCATGCAGTCTGTAACTGCGTTGGGTTCGGATCGAAGAACTCGGCACTGGTGCTGCGGAGTGTTTAGTGAATCTGGGCCTAAATTGTCGAAGTAGTGTTATCGCTGCTTTCATGGTTTAATACGCAGCCATGTGGCGTGTGCGTGCCGTCTTCATTCTCCTGGGGCTCTGGTTCCTCGGGCCCAACGCACAGAATATCGCGCAAGCCACAGAAACCGACTCTTCGTACCTTCTGCGACTCGAACGTGCGAGCCACTTCCAATCCGTCTGCATCTTGCTCAGGGGAGACGGCCAGTACCACTTGGAGCGCCATGAATACCAGGCGGTTCGAATCTTCGAAGGCGGACTTGATGCCGATGAGTTACGAAACATCTTTCACATTGTCTCGGGCAATCGCCTCTTCTACCTGGAACAGAAGCAAATCCCCGATTTGATGCGGAAATCGGACAACGACCAGGTGATGCTGGAAATTCACCGACCCGGCACTTGGCAACAGCTCTTCTTCCCTGACTCAGCATCCCGTGACTCCTTCCGCGACGCGATGGATCCACTTCTGAAGTGGCTGGAGACGGTGAACAAACGCAGAATGCGCAAACTTTCTGAGGAGGCAGGCCGCAATAACTGCCTGCCACCCAGCAAGCCGGAATTCGCCCAACGCGGAGAAGTTCGATCTCCGCAATCCATGACCATCTCTTCGCTGCCGGGCAACCTACCGCCCTCGCCACCGCCCCCGCCACCGCAAACTTACATCGTTCAAATGACCGATAACCGCATGGTCAATTACCAGATCCTAGTGAGCTGCCTTCTTGTGGAAACCTCTGGCGCGTACCATATGGTGAAACAATCGAAGAGTTACAACAAGCGGTTGAGCAGCATGGTTCTCGATGGAATGCTCAGTCCGCCGGAATTGGGGACACTGCGCACACTTCTCGATGCGCCTGACTTAGCGAATCAGCCGGATGAAAATCAGGACCCGGGACTTGTCCTAACCGGTCCCGCGGCCGATAGCTATCTCACTCGTCTTACGATACCGCGGGCCGGAAAAACTCAGAGTCTGTCGGCCTGGAAGTCGTATCGAATCATCAATCACACTCTATCGCGGTCGGTAGATGATCACTCGACGAAACTCCTCGCGCCCCTAAGAGAATGGCTGAAGGCCAACATCAACGAAAAGGGCGCCGTTCCCACGCCGACGCCTCAGAATGCTCGCTGCGCTCCAAGTGAGTAACATTTTTTCGAAATTCTTTTGCGTGCCGAAAGAAGGACAGGGTCGAATCTCTCAGATCGCGAGTTTGCAGTAATTGCTGCACATATATACACTTTCTTTTTTTTGTTGAGTTCGGGGTATTCAGGAGGCGCATCGTGCGTACGTTATCCGCCGTAATTCTTTGCATCATCGTCATTACTGGCATTTGCCTTTCTCAGGACGGCGGCAGCCCCTTGACCAGGATTGAACACCAGACGCGGGCAGAGGATGTCTGCATGCTGGTTTTGAAAGACGGCCGCTTCCATACGGAACGCACTGCCGCCGGACGCGCGCAGGTTTTTGACGGGACCCTTGCATCATCGACGTTGACGGAACTGGAGCCATTGCTGAACACGAATGGACTGCCCGAATTAAAACAGAGCCAGATCGAAGCGGGAACCGCGGGAGAAGACATTGACCAGGTAATGATCACAATTGCGCGTTCGAATGGCTTCCAGACCTTGACCTTTCCTAGCGCCAAGAGTCGTAAACCGTTTAAGTCGGAGGTCGATCCGATCCTGAAGTGGTTGGACCGCAACAAGCAGCAGCAAAATTCAGTTCCAAATGCCGTGAGTACCCGATGCATGCCGCCACAGACTACCCAGGCTGCCAAGAGTTTGACCACCCAAAACGCAGCCAACCCTTTCATGATGCGAATTCTGACCGATCTTTACGAGCCAAAAGGCAGCGGCACCGCCCTATCGTCAGTGAGCGCGGCGAAAGGAACTACCGGGCAAAATGTCGGCGGCGTCACCAATACTGACGCCATGGATATTAACGCTTTCAAGATCACGCACACTTGCGCGATTTTGTACGACAGCGGCCGCTATCGTTTCGAGAAGATCATCCGGGAGTCCGGGATAGTTGTGAAATCTGAAATCTTTCGCGACACCCTCGACATGACGCAGCTCGGGGGATTGCAGAGACTGCTAGATAACCCTAAGCTTGCGGCACTCCCTAGCAATATGGCGACAGCATTCTTCGGACGCGAAGGAGAATTCACCAGTTTGAGCATACCCCGAAACAGCAGCGTGCAGTCGGTCAACGTTGCAACCTTTCCTCCGCGCAATGCTTCGGCGGACCTGCGGGAAGCAGCTCTTCAATCGCTCGGCACGAACGCCCCCCTGGTCAATCCAGTTCGAAAATGGATCAAGCAAAACGTTGAAGAGCGGAGGAGTGGGTTGGCCACAGACACCCGTCCCACAGATTGCATGCCTTCGGCTCAGCCAGAGTAAATCGCTTCGATTCCACGTGATTTCGCATGCCCATTAATTGAAGACGGAGTGGCATGCGAATGCCACATCAGTGTCCTTCATAATCCGACTCGTATCCTTCGAACCTTTTTCCATCCTCTTCGGCCTCCCTGCCATCTATTTAAGATAACCTTGTACTCAGGTCTGTCTCTGCCCGATGGCGTCCAACCACGAAGAAGAGGTAATAGGGAAAGCATATGACAGCCGGCTGATGCGGCGGCTGCTCACTTACCTGCGTCCATTCAAATGGCACGTGGTGATCGCGCTGGTCGCGATCGTGCTCAAGTCGGTGGCCGACGTGCTCGGTCCCCTCCTCACTAAAATTGCCATCGACAAGTATCTGGCGAAGGCTCCCAACTCCCACTCCTGGATCGGTGATCGCTTGAGCAGTGCGCCTCTGGTTGGCATTGCGCAGATTGGCGGGCTGTACATCGGGCTTCTGATATTTACATTTGTGCTGGAGTTCATCCAGACCTACACCATGCAGTGGACCGGCCAAAAGGTCATGTTCGATCTGCGGAGCCAGCTCTTCCGGCACTTGCAGCATATGCACGTCGCGTTCTTCGACAAGAATCCTGTCGGCCGCCTCGTCACGCGCGTCACGACCGACGTCGACGCGCTCAACGAAATGTTTACGGCTGGCGTGGTCTCGATCTTCGAAGATATCTTCGTCCTGGCCGGCATCGTTGGCATCATGTTGCACATGAACTGGAAGCTGGCGCTGATCACTTTTGCCGTGCTCCCGCTTATTCTGATCGCCACCAAGATCTTTCGCGACAAAGTTCGCGATTCCTACCGTCGAATTCGTACCGCGATTGCGCGAATTAATTCCTACTTGCAGGAAGCCATCTCGGGCATGCTCGTCTTGCAACTTTTCAACCGCGAGAAACGGGCATTCAAACAATTTTCGGACATTAACGCGTCGCATATGGAGGCGTTCAAAGACGCCATCATGGCCTACGCGGTCTACTATCCAGTGGTGGAAATTTTGTCGGCAATCGCGATCGCCTCGATCATCTGGTTTGGCGGCATCGGGGTGATCAAGGGCATTGCTACCTTGGGCGTGCTGGTAGCGTTCATGCAGTACGCGCAGCGCTTCTTCCGTCCCATTCAGGACCTGAGCGAGAAGTACAACATCCTGCAATCAGCAATGGCCGCAGGCGAACGGATATTCAAATTGCTGGATACTCCAGTGGATGTGGTATCGCCTGTCCAGCCCAGGAAACCACAAGGACCTGGCCGAGTCGAGTTCGACCGTGTGTGGTTCGCATACAGAAATGTTCCGCGTGATAGCGAGAAAGAAGCAGGTGTGGGAACGGCTCTTCGACCCGTTCAAGCCGAAAGAATCTCGGCAGAATCCGCGGACGGGAACGCTTTCACACCCGACTGGGTCCTCCGGGATGTCAGCTTCGTCCTTGAACCCGGAGAAACCGTCGCAGTCGTGGGCCACACAGGAGCCGGGAAGACTACTTTAATCTCGCTTCTCATGCGCTTCTACGACGTGCAGAAAGGTGCGATCCGGATTGATGGCGTCAACATCAAAGACATGAACCTGAAAGACTTGCGCTCGCGTTTTGGCACAGTACTACAGGATCCGTTTCTCTTCTCGGGCACAGTCGCTGGAAACATACGACTCGGAACTCAATGGATCGAAGACGCCGATGTCGAGCGAGCCGCCGAAGAAGTCAACCTCGCTGACTTCATCCGCACCCTGCCCGGCGGGTTCAAAGAAGAAGTTCGTGAACGCGGCTCTACCCTCTCCACCGGACAGAAACAGCTCATCTCGTTCGCCCGGGCCCTCGCGCATGATCCTAAGATTCTGATCCTCGACGAAGCCACCTCGAGCGTGGACACCGAAACGGAATTCCGCGTCCGCGACGCTCTCAGCCGGATGGTGGAAGGACGCACCTCGCTGATCATCGCCCACCGCCTTTCCACAATTCAGCGCGCGGACAAGATTATCGTCATGCATAAAGGCCAGGTCCGCGAGATGGGATCGCATCAGCAGCTCCTCGGCCAGCGCGGAATCTACTGGAAGTTGTACCAGCTGCAGTACAAAGACCAGGAGATTCCAGTCGCAGGTTCATCGGCTCCGCAGCCCACCGTAAGCGCGGACGACTGAGTGCGTGTTGGCTCCAGGCGTGAACCGTTACCGGAGAAACCAGTCTCGGGAGGGCGCCAAACGGACCCGAATTTTAATGTTTGGAGACATACATTAGGCGCGGCCGATGCCCTACCTTGGGCTCGCTCAGTCTCTTCTCTTTTCTCCCCGAAAAGTGCAAGTCCGTTTCACATCCGCTCGCCAACCGCTGCCGCGCAACCCCCGATCAACATTAAACATCT
>QIAJ01000252.1 GCA_003225495.1 Acidobacteriota bacterium | reverse complement strand
CTTTGGGCCGCTGCTGGCGGGGATCCCGAGCGTGATTCTGTCGCGGGAGACGGTGTTGGATCCGGAGGAGTTGTTGCAAAATCTGGCCCGGCACGGAGTGACGCGGATGGTGCTGGTGCCGTCGCTGCTGCGGGCGCTGCTCGATCATGCACCGGATCTGGGGAAGCGGGTTCCGAAGCTGAAGTTGTGGTCGTGCAGTGGAGAAGTGCTGTCAGCGGATCTGGCGCGGCGGTTCCGGGAGGCGTGTCCGGAAGCGAAGTTGCTGAACATTTACGGATCGTCGGAGGTGGCGGCGGACGTGACGTGGCACGAGGTAGGGGAAGAGGACACGGTGACGGTGCCGATCGGGAAGCCGATCAGCAACAGCCAGATTTATCTGCTGGACCGGCAGATGAATCCGGTGCCGGTGGGAGTGCGCGGGCAGATCTATGTTGGGGGCGACGGGTTGGCAACGGGGTACTGGAATCGACCGGAGTTGACGGGGGAACGGTTTGTGGCGAATCCGATTGCGCCGGAACGGTCGGCGCGGCTGTACCGGACGGGGGACCTGGGGCGGTGGCGTGGGAATGGAGAGATCGAGTACCTGGGGCGGGTGGACAGTGAAGTGAAGTTGAGGGGGATGCGGATTGAGTTGGGGGAGGTCGAGGCGGTGCTGATGACGCATCCCCAGGTGGGGGAAGCGGCGGTGGAGTTGGCGGAGGAAAGTGGGCAGGCGCGGCTGCTGGCGTATGTGGTGAGACGGGATGGGGAGATGCCGAATGCGCGGGAGTTGCGGCGGCATTTGCGGACGAAGTTGCCGGAGGCGATGGTGCCGGCGCGGTATGTGGTGCTGGAGGAGTTGCCGCTGCTGGCGAGCGGGAAGGTGAATCGACGGGCGCTGGGGGGAATGGCGGGGGTGGTGTTGACGGAACAGGGGATGACACCGCCGCGAACGGAAACGGAAGGGAAGTTGGGGGAGATCTGGAAGGAATTGCTGAAGGTGGAAGAAGTGGGAGTGGATCAGAACTTCTTTGAGTTGGGTGGACACTCGCTGCTGGTGTTACAGGTAATTGCGCGGATCAGGCGGATGTTCGAAGTGGAGTTGCCGGTGCGGACGGTGTTTGAGGAACCGACGCTGGTGGGGCTGGCGGGGGCGGTGGAGAAGGCGGAAGCGCAGGGGCTGAAAGCGCGGACTCCGATTCTGCAAAGACGACCGCGAGCGGAAGCGACGACGGCTCCCAGCCGGGAAGCATTGCTGGCGCAACTGGATCAACTCTCCGCCGATGACATCCAAACCCTTCTCAAACGCGCGCTCGATGGCAAGCAAACTGCTCCTCTTCGCGGAGGCCCGGAACTGCAGTAGGTCAGGATGTAAGGATAGTTCTTTATGTCGGTAGATCGTTGCATACACGATGCGATCCAAGACCAGGCGAGGGCGACTCCTGATGCCATTGCGCTCGTGGATGGCGATAAGAAAATCAGTTACGGAGAACTCGACGCCCGCGCGAATCAGTTTGCTCACCTGTTGCGATCCTCAGGCGTAGGTCCCGACACTCCTGTCGGCCTGTACATGCAACGCTCCATCGATCTCGCGATCGGTGCACTCGCCATTTTGAAAGCCGGTGGCGCGTTCGTTCCAATCGATCCGAGCTATCCGCCTAATCGAGTCTCAATGCTTCTGAGCGACTCCGGCGCGTCACTGGTAGTCACGCAGGAATGCCTGGCTGGCAAAATTCCCGAGGGCTCCTGGAAATACGTCGCAATGAACCAGGAGGGATTGGACAGCGCCCGTTATTCCAGAGTAGCGCCACCATCGAATACCAAGCCGAGCGATTTGGCTTACATCATCTTTACCTCGGGATCGACGGGTCGCCCAAAAGGCGTGATGGTAACCCACGCCAATCTGTTGAACCTCATCGCGTGGCATCAACGATCGTTCAACGTCACTCCCACCGACCGAGGCACTTTGTATGCGAGTCCGGGCTTCGACGCATCGGTTTGGGAGCTGTGGCCGTATCTGGCGACCGGCGCCAGCGTGCATGTAGTCGGTGACACAATCCGAACCGTGCCGGAGGCGCTGCGAGATTGGATTGTCGGCAGCAAAATCACAATCACCTTTCTGCCCACTGCGCTTGCCGAAAGTATCTTGGACCTACCATGGCCATCCGACAGCAATCTTCGAGTATTGCTGACGGGCGCCGATACACTTCGCCGATGCCCGCCCGACAATTTGCCGTTTGCCCTCGTCAACAACTATGGGCCGACCGAGTGTACGGTGGTCGCAACGTCCGGGACGGTTCTTCCCGAGGATGGGGCTGAGGTTCTGCCCTCGATCGGACGGCCGATCGACAACGTTACCGTCCACATCGTCGACGAGAACATGCAGCCTGTTCCCGCCGGAGCTTCCGGAGAACTGCTGATTGGCGGTGCGGGCGTCGCTCGCGGATACTTGAACGCTCCTGAACTCACTGCTGAAAAATTCCTGCCCGATCCCTTCAGCAACGATCCGCAGGCTCGGCTCTACAAAACGGGTGACCTGGCGCAATATTTGCCAGATGGCAACATCGCCTTTCTGGGAAGAATCGACGAACAGATCAAGGTCATGGGCTACCGCATTGAGCCACGCGAGATCAGCGCAGTCCTCGATCAGCATGAGGCCGTCAAAGAGAGTCTTGTCGCCTCCTATCTCGATCCGTCTGGAACTCGCCGGCTGGTCGCTTATGTCGTACCTTCATCAGGTGCACGGTTCACACCCAGCGATCTGCGAAGTTTTCTGAGTACTTCTCTGCCCGACCACATGCTGCCTTCCGCATTCGTCCAAATCAACAAGATGCCTCGATCGGTCAATGGCAAGTTGGACCGGCTGGCACTTCCCAATCCCAGTCCAGAAAATATCCTTGAGGATGAGTCGTTCGAAGCGCCACAGTCTCCAGTCGAGGAGCATCTTGCCAGTTTTCTGGCGACACTTGTGGGGGTGCCGCAGGTTGGCCGGGAAGCCAATTTCTTTACTCTCGGCGGGCACTCGCTGATGGGCGCGCAATTGATTGCCAAGGTTCGTTCGACCTTTGGAGTTGACCTCCCTCTTCGCAGTCTGTTTGAAGAGCCCACCGTTCGAGGGATGTCGGCAGAAATTGAGCGGCTCATTTACGCAAAGGTTTCCGCGATGAGCGAGGATGAAGCGCAGCGAATGCTGTCCTCGTCGGCAAACGGTATTTAGTATGGCGGCAACCACGTCGTCCGATGTAAGCGCCAAAGGCGGGAAGGCCCTCAGCCTTTACCATCTGCTTGATCCCGAGGTTCTGGCCGATCCCTATCCTCTTTATCGCCGCCTTCGCACCGAGGACCCCGTGCATTGGGACCCATTCCTGCACGCATGGGTAGTCACCGGATATGCGAATGTCGTTCACGTCCTGCATCATTTCTCCGCTCGTCGCACGCCCACTCCCGGGCAACTCAGTGCGATGGGTCTGGAGGCGCTGAATCCAATCGCCCAAGTGATGGTGAGGCAGATGCTGTTTCTGGATCCTCCAGACCACACGCGGCTGCGTGCGCTCGCGTCTGCAGCATTCACGCCGCGCCGTGTGGAACTCCTGCGATCGCACATCCAGGAAATCATGCATGGACTGCTGGACGCACTGATTCCGAAAGGACAGACAGAATTGATCGCGGATTTCGCGAGTCCGGCGCCCGCAATCGTCACCGCTGAAATGCTCGGAGTTCCGGTCGAAGATCACCAACAATTGAAGGAGTGGTCCACGGACTTCGCAGAGATGCTGGGAAACTTTCAACACAATCCCGATCGTTTCCCCCGAGTCCTTCGTAGCGTGGAAGAAATGTGTTCCTATTTCCGCTCGGCGATGGCGGCGCAGCGGCTTCATCCTCGCGGCGGACTCGTGAGCGCCATGATGGAGGCCGAAGTGGATGGCGCCAGACTTTCCGAAGATGAAATCATTGCGAACCTGATTGTAACCATGGTCGGCGGACAGGAAACCACCACCAATTTGATTGGCAATGGGTTGCTGACACTGCTTCGGAATCCAGCTGAGATGGAGCGGCTCCGAACCGACACGTCGCTGATTCCCTCGGCGGTCGAGGAACTGTTGCGCTATGAGAGCCCGAGCCAGCACACTGCGCGCCTCGCGTCGGCAGACGTTGAAATGGGTGGGAAGAAGATCCGAGAACGCCAGGCGGTCATCGCGGTTATGGGCGCCGCCAACCGCGATCCCGAACGTTTTCCAGATCCCGACCGCCTTGACCTCGCTCGCCAGGACAATCGCCACCTCGCCTTCGGATGGGCCGCGCATTTTTGCTTCGGCGCAGCTCTCGCGCGTTTAGAGGGACAGATTGCGTTCGAGGCGATTTTGACGCGCTTACCCGGCTTGACTTTGGATACGTCAATACCGCTGGAGTGGCGGCACAATCTGGGATTACGCGGACTAACTAGGTTACCGATTACCTTTACGGTAACTTAACATCTGACTTAAGCTTGGGGTAGGTAGACATGCAAGGACTGAGCCAGTTATCCGATGCGAAGCGCATTCTGTTCGACCGATATTTGCAAGGACGTGTTTCGTCCGGGCCTAAGATCGGACGCAGGCCGCAGGGCATCCCGGCTCCTCTATCTCTAGTGCAGGAACAACTCTACTCTCGCGAACTTGAGTTTGCGGGGAACCCGCCCCTTTACAATGAGTGCGTTACTGTCCGTATGCTCGGCCCGCTGGACCCCGATGTTCTGGAGCGGAGCTTCAACGAGATCATCCGGCGTCATGAAGTGTGGCGCACCAGCTTTGAAACAAAGGCTGGGCAGTCGGTCCAGATCGTGCATCCCCACAGGCCGGTGCAGTTTTCCAGGATAGACCTACGCGGACTGAGTGAAGCGGAGCGCGAGACGGAGGCCGTTCGACTGGCCGGTGAGGACGTCCGCCGTCCGTTCCAGCTCAACAAAGATCTGTTACTCCGTCCTACGCTGGTAAGAATGGGCGACGAGGAGCACCGCCTTTTTCTTGCCGTACACCAAATTGTTGTGGACGGCAGATCAGCGTACCAGATATATCCGTACGAACTTGCCGCCCACTACAAAGCCTTTTTAGCGGGTCAACCCCCGCCCTTGCCGGAATTGAAGATTCAGTATGCTGACTTCGCATGGTGGCAGCGGGAGTGTTTGAACGGGGAAGAGGCGAGACAGATTAACTACTGGCGGGAGCAACTACGTGATTTACCTGTGCGCGGTTGGCCGGCGGCAAAGCCTAACGCGTCCACTCGATGTTGTTACGGACGTATCCATCCGTTTGCATTCTCTCCACAACTGAGCACTCACGTTAGGGATCTGAGCAAACTACGTAATAGCACTCTCTTCCTTGTGTTACTAACTGGCCTTGCAACCGTGATTCGTCGCTGCGAAAGGAGTGGGGATGTTGTTCTCGGTACACTTTCTCCGTCTGGCCGAAAACGGAGCGAGGTAATGGATCTGCTTGGATACTTACTGAACCCGGTAACCCTGCGCCTGAACTGCGGCGAGCATACGACGTTTGACGAGCTTCTGCACCAGGCGCGCGGCGTAGTGTCGGACGCGATTGCCAATGATGACGTTCCGATTGAGCATCTCGCGCGCGCACTTGAGGGCAACGACCGCGCCGGCCCCGGCCCCAGCCCGTTTTTCAACATAGCAGTCTCGTTACAGCCTCCAACTCCGGAGTTTGGTCTGCCATGGAGCGTGACATCCATGGATGTTGATAGTGGCGGCTCTCCCTGGCCCCTCTACCTGGCATTCATTGACAGACCTGAAGGGATCATTGGTCGGGCTCAATTCAATCCCGATCTCTTTGAGATCGGGACTATTAAACATGTACTGCAGGACTTGCAGTTACTCTTCGAAGGCATATGTCTGTAGGAAGCTTAATGAGTGGAGCAATTACCTTTGTGTTTGGCAGTGCCTTGGCCATACGGACACACGCCAGGAGTGCCGCCTGATGCCAGATATCTCGGACCTATCAGACGGGAAGCGGATTCTGCTCCAACAATACCTGAGTGGGAATGCGGTGAGCTCGAGCGAGGGCAAGGCTCACATTGCTCCTCGTCCGCGAGGAAACACGGCGCCTCTGTCGCTTGCACAAGAGCAAGTTTGGCTGCACGGCCAAATGGCTCCGCCGGGAGTTCCCGTTTACAACGAAACTTTAACCATTCGTCGTTCAGGCCCACTGGATGTGGCCGCGCTGGAACGGACCTTTGCTGAAACTATCCGGCGCCATGAAATCTGGCGAACCACTTTCGAACTGCGCGATGGCCAACCGGTGCAGGTGGTACATCCAGCTGATGCGGCGTTCAAACTGCCCCTCGTAGACCTGCGGGAGATCCCAGAACCCGAACGAGAGCAAAAGGCGGTGCGAATCGCTCGTGCGGTGGCGCGGGCGCCCTTCAATCTCCACGAGGGCCCGCTGCTCCGAGCGACGCTAGTGAAACTGAGCGAGGGTGATCATCGCTTGTTCCTGACTTTTCACCAGATGATATTCGATGGTGTAACCGCCTACCAGGTGTTCCTGCCTGAACTGTCCGCTATTTATCTCGCCTTTTCGCAGAACCAGCCTTCGCCGCTCCCTGACCCTCGAATCCAGTATGCCGATTACGCGATCTGGCAACGTGAACAGACGAATCCGGAGGCGATAGCGGGACAGTTGGCCTACTGGCAGAGTAAGCTCGCGGGGGAATTGCCCGTACTCGCCTGGCCCAGCGATCAATTCCGCCCGGCCCTGCAAACCTACCGGGGCGAGATTCAGACAGCGGTGATGTCGAAGGAGCTTCTGCAGAATTTGAAAACTCTTGGCCAGGAGCAACGCGTTTCACTGTTCATGATCCTGGTCGCAGGGTTCGCTTCCGTGCTGCACCGCTACACCGGTCAGGCAAACATCATACTGGGTACGCCTAGCGCAGGGCGTTCGCTTCCGGAATTGGAGAAGATGGTGGGATATTTCTTGAACATCCTGCCGCTGCGAATCGATTTTTCAGGGGATCCGACATTTCTGGAGCTTTTGGTGCGCGCGCGGGAAACGGTACTTGGCGCGTTGTCGAACAGCGACGTACCTCTTACCCAACTGGTCGAAACAATTCGGCCCGCCCCCGATCCAGCGCGCAACCCATTTTTTCAAGCCGCGATCTCCATCGAGCCTCTGATCGAGACGGTCGACAGCGGATGGAGTGCGACTCAATCTGACATTGGAACCGGGGCCTCCAAGCTCGATTTGTATATAGACGTGGACGAGAGGCCGGAGGGAATTGCCGGTCCAGTTACCTACAATCCCGACGTCTTCAACGCTGAAGAGATCAGCCGTCTGATTCAACACTGGCGCACGTTCCTGGAAGGAGCCGCGGCGAATCCGGATCGTGCAGTCTCGAAATTGCCCATCCTGACAGCCAGTGAGCGAGGGCAAATACTGGTGGACTGGAACCGGACACGAGCGGATTATTCGCGAAACACAACCATTCACCAATGCTTCGACGCGCAAGCCGGACGGACGCCGGAGGCGTTGGCACTGCGACAGCGGAGCAGGTGCCTCAGCTTTCGAGAACTGCGAGAGCGCAGCAATCAACTCGCGCGTTTACTCTCGAAAGTGGGGGTGGGGCGCGGAACCAGGGTTGCGTTGTGTGTCGAAAGATCGCTCGACATGGTAGTGGGCCTGCTGGGCATCCTGAAGACCGGAGCAGCTTATCTACCCCTGGATCCATCTCACCCCGTTGATCGCATGCAGTTTGAAATTGAAGACGCGAAGGCGACATTAGTAGTGACGCAACAAGTAGTTGTCGACAAGTTTCCTATTCGCAACACAAAAACCGTGACTCTGGATACAGACTGGCACAGGATCGCGCGAGAAGCCGTGGACGATTTGTCGACGCACGTTGAGCCTGGGGATACAGCCTACCTGCTGTACACATCGGGATCGAGTGGACGGCCGAAGGGGGTGGAGGGGACGCATCGAGGAGCGATCAACCGGTTCTGGTGGATGTGGGAGCGGTATCCGTTTGAGCCGGGCGAGGTGTGTTGTCAGAAGACGAATCTGGGATTTG
>QIAJ01000055.1 GCA_003225495.1 Acidobacteriota bacterium | reverse complement strand
GTCCCGCATTGAAGGCATCACCCGCGCCGGTCGTGTCTGCCGCCTTCACCTGAATTGCAGGAACCCGTATGGAAGAGGAATCGGTCACGATCAAAGCGCCGTTCTCGCCCAGCGTCATGACGACCTGTCTTACTCCGAGGCGAATCAGTTCGCGAGCCACTTGCTCGGGGGCGATGGCCGAGTCAGGAGCGATTCCCGCGAGCACCTTCGCTTCCACCGCATTGGGCGTGAGAATATCGACCGCCTGCAAAACTGAAGTGGCAAGAGGCCTGACCGGAGCGGGATTCAGAATCGTAGTTGCGCCGCTTGCGCGTCCCTGCACCATTGCCGCCTCGGCAGCCACAGCCGAAATCTCCAGCTGACTCAATACAACCGCGGACGAATCAAAAGCCACAACCGAGTCGGACACGTTTTTCGCAGTGAGAAGATCATTTGCGCCTGGATCGATCACGATACAATTATTCCCACTACCTGCCTCGACAACAATGAACCCCACTCCGGTAGGTGCTTCCGGAACTTGCGAGACGTGAGTAACGTCGACGCCCTCATTCTGAAAGAGCCTCAGTGCTGCGTCGCCGAAACTGTCTTTTCCAATCTTTGCAACGAAACTGACCGTCGCTCCGAGTCGCGCGCAAGCCACCGCCTGATTCGAACCTTTACCGCCGAAGTCCACGCGATAGCCGGATCCAAGGAGAGTCTCGCCGCAGCTCGGCAAACGCTCAACTTTCATCGTCAAGCCGGTTGCATAGCTGCCGACTACTGTTCGGTAAGGCTACCACAGGCGCTGAGAATGACTTAGTGCTGCGTACGCGCGAGATCACGGATCTGATTCAAATATCCGACGTAAATCGGAATTGGAATGTCCGGCGAGTCCCCATCGTTCAAAAAATGTTCCAGCCGGATCTCCATCGGAATCGAACGGATGACCTCACCGAAGCGTGCCATTTGCAGATACTTCACACGCCAGATTTCGATCATCAGAGAGCGGAATTCTTCGCTGATAAAGCCCATCCGCCTTTCCCCGAGATAAATGCCGTCAAAATGGCGCACGGCAAGTTTATTCCGAAGGGGATCGTCCGGAGAAGAAAATGTATAAACCAGATGAAACAAATCCGCCAGGTCGCCCCAGAGAACTTTTTCTTCAAGCGCGCTGAACCGGAAAGGCGCAGCCCCTCGCTGTTGAACCGAACGTACGCGGACGTTTGACTTCAGTTCATGCCGGCCAAGTTCGTCGCGAAACCAGCGCAGACGATCAGGAGCAAGATTGTGACGCAGAAACTCCACCGCATATGCGTTAGGCAAGTACAGCTTGGGATCGCCGTCTAGACGCGAGATCCAGGGACGCCAGTCTTTCTGTCCCAGCATCCCGAGCATCTCCGTCAAATCGGCCACGCTGATATCCGGGTGATACTTCACCGCCTGCCAGAAATGCTCCGTCGAATCGTAAGTAGCGCCATACAGTTGAATTCCCTCCGCGATCGGATACCAGTTGGACAGCACTCTGCCCGGCAGATACGACGAAGCACTCCAGCAATTCACCGAATGTTTCCACTTTTCCTGCACGCCCAGAAAAGCCTCGCCAAATCCTGGTGGCACAGATTCCTTTACTTGAGCGATTGCCTGACGGAGCTCTTCACTCGTGTGCGTTAACAAAGCTTCGAGCGGTCTCTCATCAGCCATGGAAACCACGCGACTCTCAATGCCCCGACGAAGCAACTCGCGCCCCAATCCAGATCGTTCCTCATCCGTCAGTATCGACGGCCATCGTCGTGTCTGAGAATCGATGTAAGAAAACATTTCAGCCAGCGACTTGAATTCTTTGAAGCCATGGAGAGCGAACGTAACAGGGCGGCCATCCTTTGAAATCACGGTGGAGGGCGTAACGATCTCCTGAAGCGGGATCGGTTGCGTCTGTGCAGAAGCGCCCGATGTGACCATCAGTAGAGTCCCAACCACTGTCCATCGAGAAACGCCGAACGCTATTCGCCGCCAGATATCCATTTTCGTCGCCCACCCATCGATTGCCGGTCCTCATTCTACCAACGCTCGTGACATTGCAACCCACAGTGACAAGGCGCACGCTGCCGCGCCTTGACGCTCCCTGGTGTGGGTGTTAGATTTTTCGTTCCGGCAGAACAAACCTGGGGGCTTTCTCTGAGTCGGCGAGAGAAGACGCGTCATCTTGTCGGCCCTCAATCAGTCGACCGCAGCCGCCGCAACTTTTTGTCGCGCTGCTTTCGGTTCGCCTTCGCAGCAATTCTTCCCACAAGCCTCAGCAAGTTCGCGTTTTCGCTGGCTAGCGACGACTCTCTACGCGGACCCGAGTTCCATCTCCATCCTCACTACCGAAGTCCATCCGCTCTCGATGCCACACTCCTCAAGGCAGAAGCCGGACACGACGAATTCATCACCGAGAAATACGCCGACCAGATAGCAACAATCCTCGCGCAGTGGAGCAAAAGCCTGCTCCAGTCTCCGCAAGACATTACAAAGATCGAAGCCAGTCTTGCCGCAGACTTCCGCGGGACATCCCTCCGTCCCGTGGAGTCGCGACTCGTCCGGCCGGGTCCGATTGCTCAATCCCACCATCTCAAATTCGAGCGCCAAACTCCTCTCAGCCGCGACGCTTTTCTACAGGAATTCCGGTCCGCTATCAGCCCTTTTTCACAACTTGTGACTGCGGAATTTCAGATCACGAACATCAATCAAAGTACGGTGTCGGCTGCGCAACAAGGTTCGCTCCGATTGCGAGCCCGGGTTCGCTACGAACTTGTTGGCACTGGGAAAGATTTTTACCGCGAGCAGCGCGTTGGTTCCTGGGATCTCGCCTGGCAGGAAGCTTCAGTCGGCGAGTTTCGTTTGCACAGTTGGCAAGCTCTCGAGGAGACCCGCAGCCTTTCCTTTAGCCCGGTCTTTGTCGATATCACGGAACAAGCTCTCGGCGGCAATTCTTCTTACTCCTCGCAGTTACTTTACGGAATCGATTACTGGCGCACCGTGCTTGACGGGGCTTCCGGCATCGATATTTACGGACACAACGGAGTCGCGGTCGGCGACATCGACAACGACGGTTTCGACGATCTATACATTTGCCAGCCCGCCGGCCTGCCCAACCGCCTATATCGCAATCGCGGCGATGGCAAGTTCGAAGACATCACGGAATTATCCAGAGTCGGGGTCCTGGAAAATACAGCGTGCGCCCTTTTCGTAGACATCGACAATGACGGCCGTCAGGACCTCATCGTCGTCCGCGCGAACGGACCTCTTCTATTCATGAATGAAGGCGGCGGAAAGTTTCGCCAAAAACCAAATGCCTTTCAGTTCGCAACTCCACCGCAAGGAACTTTCACCGGCGCAGCGGTCGCCGACTACGATCGCGATGGCTGGTTGGACATTTACTTTTGCCTCTACGTCTATTATCAGGGCGCTGACCAGTACAAATATCCAACTCCTTATTACGACGCGCAAAATGGCCCACCCAATTTCCTGCTGCGCAACCAGCGCGATGGGACATTCCGCGACGTAACCAAAGAATCCGGCCTAGATAGGAACAACACCCGCTACAGTTTTTGCTGCGGATGGAGCGATTTCAACTCTGACGGCTGGCCCGACCTCTGTGTAGTCAACGATTTCGGCCGCAAGAATCTTTACCGGAACAATGGCGATGGCACCTTCACAGATGTAGCCGCACAGGCGGGGGTCGAAGATGTGGGCGCCGGCATGAGCGTCTGCGCCTTCGACTATGACAACGATGGCGTCGAAGATCTCTACGTCGCCAACATGTGGACCGCAGCCGGCGAGCGCATCTCGAATCAACAGGTTTTCAAACAGAGTGCTCCCGACGAAATCCGGACACGCTATCGCAAACACGCGATGGGAAATTCACTATTCCGAAATCAAACCGCTCCCTCTTCCTCCGTATCCCCCATGGCTGAAGCTCTTCCTTCCAGCCAACGCCCCCTTCAGAACGTAACCGATTCCGCCGGCGTCGGCATGGGCCGCTGGTCATGGTCGAGTGACGCATGGGATTTCGATCACGACGGTTTTCCCGATCTCTACGTCACTAACGGAATGGTCTCCGGGCCTTCGCGCGAGGACCTCAACAGTTTTTTCTGGCGTCAGGTGGTTGCGAAGTCGCCGGATGAAGCCAGGCCGTCCCACGACTACGAACAAGGATGGAACGCCATCAATGAACTCATTCGCGCTGACGGCACATGGAGCGGCTATGAGCGCAATATCTTCTATGCCAACAATCGCGATGGAACGTTTTCCGACATATCCGCCGTGATCGGCCTCGATTTCATCGAAGATGGCAGAGCCTTTGCCTTAGCCGATTTCGATCACGATGGCCGTTTGGAAGTATTTCTAAAGAATCGCAGCGAACCGCAATTGCGAATTCTGAAAAACGCGGTTAACGAACTTCCGCCCTCGATTGGTTTTCGCCTGCGCGGCACGAAGAGTAATCGTGACTCAATCGGCGCGGCCATCACGATAGAAACCGATGCCGGCCGCCAAACCCGCATGGTGCAAGCCGGATCAGGTTTTCTCTCGCAGCACAGCAAAGAAGTCTTATTCGGGCTGGGCACGGCCAAAGGAACCGTTCGCGCTTCGATCCGCTGGCCCAGCGGTCTGGTGCAGGAACTTCACGACCTACCGCCCAATCACCGAGTGGGGGTTGAAGAGGGCAGCCAGCCCTCACGCATTGAACCGTTCAAGGATTTCTCCCAGCCGTTTGCACCATCTGCGCTCCAGTCGCCAAGTGGAAAGAGTGCGACGGGTGAAACATGGCTGCTGGCGCCCGTTTCCGCACCGGACTTCTCCCTTCCCGATCTTGGCGGACAATCGCGCTCTCTCGTCGCTCTGCGCGGCAAGCCTGTCCTGTTGAACTTTTGGAATTCTCAATCTCCGCGTTGCCGCGAAGACTTGTTGACATTTAACAGGCTTTACTCCGCCTGGTCATCCCGAGGTCTGCAACTCATTACCATCAACGTAGACGACGTTGCCGTCAACGCGAACGTTCCGGCATTCGCCCGCGACTCTCATCTTGCGTTCCCTATCCTTCGCGGATCTGACGACGTGGCCGCCATCTATAACATCCTCTTCCGCCAATTGTTCGACCGCCACCGCGACATTCCGTTGCCGACATCCTTCCTCATCGATGGGGCGGGCGACATTGTCAAGGTCTATCTAGGTCCAATCGAGCCGGACCATCTCGACGAAGACTTCCGCCATATTCCTCAAACCTTCGCCGATCGCCTGGCCAAAGCGCTGCCTTTTCCCGGCGTGACCGAAGCGACCGAGTTCACCCGCAACTACCTCTCCTATGGCTCCATTTTCTTTCAGCGCGGATACTACGATCAGGCCGGAGCCGCCTTTGACCGCGCTCTCGTTGACGATCCTGAAAACGCGGAGGCCCTGTACGGCTTGGGCAGCGTCTATTTGAATCAGCAGAAGATAGACGAGGCCCGCGACAGTTTCCAACGCGCTACGAAACTCCATGCCAGCTTTCCCGACACGCTGGCGAATTCCTGGAACAATCTCGGCCTCATTTCCGCCCGCGAAGGACGCACCGAGCAGGCAATCGGATACTTTGATCAGGCGTTGGAGCTCAGTCCCGATAACGTTGTCGCGCTCGAAAATCTCGGCAGCGCCTATCGCCTGCTCAAACAGTGGGACGATGCCCGCAAAGCTTTTGAACGCGCACTCGCAGTTAGTCCCGATGATCCCGACGCGAACTATGGTCTTGGCATGGTCTACGCGCAGACGGATGACCCGGCACATGCGCTCGAGCACCTCACGAGAGCACTACAGTCCCGTCCAGCATACCCCGAAGCTCTTAACAATCTCGGTATCCTGTACCTGCGCACCCAGCGGAGGGATGAGGCAGTTGCTAAGTTTGAAGAATGTATTCGCGTGGCGCCGGAATTCGATCAGTCTTACCTCAACCTGGCGCGGGTCTACACGGTGGAAGGCGTTCGGGGCAAGGCTCGGACCGTCCTGTTGGAGCTGCTTAAGCGCCGCCCCGGCCATGCTCAAGCGAGGCAAATGATCGAAGAGTTATCGAAATAGCAAGCCACAATTGTGCCCTAGACAACTACTTCTTCGGTGTTTCCGCCTTCATCATCTCCACAAACATCCCGTAGAATTTCTCCAAATCCAGATCCACCTGTATCTCCACCGGCTGTAGATCGAGCTTAGGGCGATCCTTATCGTTCCACGTCAGCATGTTGCCGTAATTCGCGCCACGACTCAGGTCCACATCCATAAAGCGGATTTCTTTCTTGGTAATTAGGCGCGGATCGAGCCACGCGGCCGCTGCCAGTTCGTCCCATAAGTAGTTATATTCACCAAACAAGCGGGCATAGGTGCCAACATAGCGAGCCGCAGGCGAGTTACCCGCCTTGATTCGGTCGATTAATTTCTGGGTCATCCGGGTCTTTACGGAGATATCCACTGTCGTGCAAACGATCTTCTTCCATGGTGCCCTCAGCGCGATGTGCGCCGCTTCCGGATCGAACCATATATTGAATTCGTGCCGCGGAGTGTTGATGAATTCTGGGTCGGAGGTTTGCGGATTCAGGCTGGCGCCCATGAATACCATTTCTTTCGCCAGTCCGGCAAACTCAGGGTCGATCGAAATGGCCAATGCCAGGTTCGTCATCGGTCCGCCCGCGTAAATCGACACCTCATGCGGATACTTGCGAACCATGCGGATCAGAAAATGTGCAGCGTCTTCGTCAGCCGCTTTCGTAGTTGGCCTGCCCTCGGGCATCTCTCCCAACTGGTCTGGCGGATGATAGAACCTCGGGGTCCACGCTCCCAGCCAGGTTACCGATCCATACTCCTTCTCCCAAAGTTCTGTCGCTTCTTTCGTTCTGACAAGAGGATATTCGGCACCCGGCACAACCGGAATGTCAGTACGCCCGATCAGTTCGAGCATACGCAAAGTGTGAGCGACCTCTGATTTGAGCCACGCGTCGCCAGTGACGACAGTGACGCCCAGCACTTCCGTCTGCGGAGACTGGATAAGAAGCAGGGTTGATTGCAGATCCGTGCCGGCGGGTCCGGCGGCATCTTGATCGATGATGATCTTGCGTTTTTCTTGGCCCCAAGAGAACAGGCAGGTCGTGAGTAGTAATGCGAAGATCAAACCCCGTATTCGGCCCGATTGCATTGTTCACCTCAGAATTAACAAATAAATCAATTGGAATGACAGAATGAAAGACGGCACGATTACTTTCCCGCCAACCTACCAATCAGCAACTCAAAAAACCGCGATGAATCGACGTCGATGCCGACCTTAGTGTTCGGAACATACTTCTCTCGCACTACCGGAGACGTCTTTGTGCTTGCCAGCGTCGGCGCCGAGCCCCGAATGGTCATGCTGGCCGCCAGATCCTTCTCCATTCCCGGACGCCTCTTCAAATCGCCCGCTACAGGACTGTACCCCAGCGTCTCTCCAGCGGTTAGCTCGCCGGCAACCTCGACATCCACGTAATAGTCCTGCCACTTCAGAATCGTCGGATCCAGAAATGCCGCCACCGCCAGCGAGTCGTGCATGTTCGGTCCGACAAGGAATCCTCGGTCCCGGTTGTGATTGATGGCATTGCGTCCGATTTTGGCAGCCGCCTGACTGGCCGGGTTCTGAGCGGCTTCAAGCACGCGCACGTGCTCTTCCGTCAGAGAGGTCTTGCGAGTGACGTCGAGCCCGACCATGGTGATCGGAATTCCCGACTGAAACACAATTCGCGCGGCTTCGGGATCGACATAGATATTGAACTCCGCGGCCGGCGTGATGTTGCCACCGGACAGCGATCCGCCCATCATGGTCAGACCACGAACCATTCCTGCGAGTTCGGGGTCGGAGTTCAGCGCCGTTGCAATATTTGTAAGAGGCCCGAGAGTGATCAGCGTGACTTCATGAGGATATTTCCGGACGATGTGGCGAATGTATTCCGAGGCTGACTCGCTCACCGGTTTGGTGGTCGGCTCGGGAAACACCGCGCCTCCCAATCCATTTTCGCCGTGCGCATAGGTGGCAGTTACCAGACGTCGTAGGAGCGGCGCCCGCGCGCCCGCCGCGACGGGAATATCTGTGCGGCCGGCAATCTCCACCAGGCGAAGGGCGTTAGGAAGAGTCAATTCCAATGGAACGTTTCCCGCGACCGGAGTAATCGCCTCGATCTTCAACTCGGGCGACCGCATCGCAAGAAGCAGCGCCAGGGCGTCGTCTACCCCAGGGTCCGTGTCGATGATGACACGGAACGGACCGCGTGCCGCGGCAGCACCTTGAGAGGCCACTGCATCGTGAGTCAACGCCCCCGCAGTCAATAGCGCGGCCGATGACATCACAAACTGCCGCCGCGTCATGTCGAAAGACTTCTTTGTGTCCATGCTGTTCCTCACCTGAACGTGCAACAACGTAGGGCCGCACCCTACTGGCTACCCACGAGGCCGCCCAAAGCCGGTAGAAGAGGCGTATCGCCCTCGCATCTGGCGAATGTACGCTAGTGCTACTTTCCTGCCCGCGGCTTCTGCGTCATCAACTTAATGTAGAGATCGTACAGCTTGGGCGCGTCGACATCGAACTGCACGGTTGCTTTTCGTTCGTAAGAAGGAAGCTCGGTGCCGGGCGACCAAAATAGTGTTTGGCCGTAACTGGGACCGTGATCAATATCAATATCCACATAAAGCTCTTTCTGCCCCGTAATGATCGACGGATCAACCATCGCGGCCGCGGACAGTTCATCCCACATGAAACTGTCGACAGAATATGACGTCAGGTACTTGGCGACCGGAGTGTCGGCTTTTGCGATCGCATCGCGGACCTCCTTGCCCAGCTTGGTTTTTACGGAGATATCAATCGGTGTGATCACAATTTTCTTCCACGGAGCGCGCATTGTCATGCGCACCGCTTCCGGGTCGAACCACCAATTGAATTCGCGCCGGCCATCCACTCCGCCGATTCCGCCATTGTCGGAGTACATTCCACTGCCCATCAGCACCAGGCTCTTCGCGAGCGTCGCCACTTCTGGATCGAGGCGCAGGGCCAGCGCAATATTAGTCAGCGGACCTCCTGCCCAGATCACGACTTCACCCGGGAACTGATGCACCGTGCGAACAATAAAGTGAGCCGCGGTCTCGTCGAGAGCTTTCGTGTGCGGCGCACCTTCGACGAGCGGCGGCACGACATCCGGTTCGTGGTATCCCGCCCGAAAGGCGGGCGGTGTATCGGCAGGACGGTTGGAAAAATCACTCCAGCAACCCTTATAACGAAATTTCCCGTACAACGCTTCCCAACGCTCGGTCTCCTCTTTGGAATTGAGCAGCGGAAACTCGGCGCCCTGAATGACGGGGACAACCGTGCGGCCGGCAATCTCGAGCAGTCGCAGCGTTCGCTGCGTCTCTTCCTTCACCCACTGATCTCCGCTGACTGTCGTGACGCCCTGCACATCGAATTTGTCAGACTGGAGAAAAATCAGGATAGACTGCATATCGGTGGTGGCCGGCCCGCGCGCGTCCTGATCGACGATGATCTTGATTTTTTGCGCTTCGACACCGCTCGCCAGGAACCAGGCGACGCAGCCAATCATATAGACAAAAAAGCGTTGCACCCGCATCAGGAGATCCCCTCGAAACTTTTATGTCTGAAACTAGGCAGTGGATTAAGCGCCCGGGGGATTATACAGTCTTGGAATCGAGCGCCTCGACAATCAATTGCGACTGCTCGAGTCAAACGT
>QIAJ01000251.1 GCA_003225495.1 Acidobacteriota bacterium | reverse complement strand
CAACTTTAACCTGGAGAAACCGGCGACCCTCAATTGCATGCCCCGTCCAAATTTCGCTCAAATGTTTCTCGGCGTCTCGGCGGTGAAGAGACTCGCTAGTCTGGTAACGAGAATCTCAACGTGACCTCCGTCTGAAACCCCGCTGGGCGGCCCTGAACATGATAGGGCTCATAGTGCCAGGTGCGGACGGCCTCGACGGCCGCTGTGACTAAGAGGGGGTCGCCGCTCACCGGGCGAGTCGATGCAACCGAGCCGTCGGGTCCAACCACTACTTCAAGGAAAACATCACCGGCGCGGTGGGCAGCGAGTGCTTCAGGAGGGTATTGCGGTTCGGTGCGCTGGCGAAGACGGCCCTCTGCAAGTTCCGGAGCAAGCCACGTCCCGCCGATGCCGCTTTTATTGCCCTGCGAGGAAGTCGCGACGGTGTCGGCAGGAGCAGGCCTGACCCTGAACACTACTTTTCCCTTTTCGTAAACGACCAGTCCGCCCGCATTCGCATCCTCTATAGGCTTGGCTGCTGAATTGGAATTGCCGCCAGTTCGCTTTGCCCGCTCAACTCTTGGGACTGGCGTCGAAACAGACTCGGGCGCCGGCAAAGCCACTCTCCCACTGGCGACTGGGGAAGGAAACCCCAGCCAGCCGATCCGAGACCCGATCATGAAACTGAGCCCTACCGCCAGCAAAATTGCGAGCGTCCCCAGGACAAGGGTCCAAATTTCGTACGGTGCTCCGAACTTCTGCGGCCCCGGGCTGATCGCGATTGGCGAAGGTTTCAATACCTCAACCGGCGGAGTGATCGGATCCGGCCGCTGTTCCATTTCGAATGCAGCATGCCGGATGCGCGTAACATCGCGAGCGAATATCTCCAGCAAGTTCTGGTCGCTGTCGACAAACTCCGCCGGCTCGGTGGCAAAAACCTCCAGCACTCCGACCAGTTCTTCACCGTCCAGAACCGGGACAATGAGCATTGATCGGATCCCTAAGCGGCGGGAGGCGTCCGCGTCCACGCGTGCATCGGTTTCTGTATCAAGACACAGCTGCGACTGGCGGGTCCTCAGACACGCGCCGGAAAGGCCATCGCGAGTGTTCAGCGGGATACCCAAGTCGGGAGCGTGCTCCCCAGTAGCGGCACGGCAAACCATCTCATCACCGCGTTTGAGCGCCAGCGCCGCAGAACGGGCGCGTGTAACGCTTGCGGCCCGCACTACCAGTTCGTTAAGGACCAGGTCCAGGGCGAGACCGGGCGGAAAGTTCGAGGCAATTTGCTCCTCGAGCGCGTGAACAAGATCCGATTGGGCGAGCGGACTCACGTCGTCTTCTCGCGGCTCCGACCACGACATGGGTTGCGGGAGCATGGAATTATCCCGATCGGCCTACGGCTGGTTAGGAAGGCTTGGAGGGGAGTTTCCCGCGAATCCGACGAGATGTCAATTCTTGTAGTTGCCACATCGCCTGACCCGAGGAAATGGGCTCCCTCGTCGAAGCGGTATTCTCTAGAAACAGCGGAATCTACTGTCCAGACTCGGTGAACAACGCCGGAACAGCCACTCCGGCAGCACCGGCCGAGACAGCATAGGTACCAGGAGACGGCGGCAGAACATAAAACTGCAGCGCCGCTCCCAAATCATCAGTGAGGACAGGGTTTCCAGTCCCAAACCCGCCGCCGGCGCCGCCGTCATCAAAGGTCACCGTGACCCCGGAGACTGGGTTGGCATATTGATCGTCAACAATCACCGACAGACCGAGCGGCAATTGCGATCCCGCTGAGCCGATCTGGCCGTCGCCGCCGGAAATTCCAATGTTTGCCGCTGCGCCCGAGGTTACGGTTTCATGGAATTGAGCCGTACCTGAGCCGGCGGTAGCCGTAATGGTGACTGGTCCTGCCATTGTTCCGGCCGTGTAGCTCACGCTGGCGTTTCCGCCCGAGTCAGTAGTTGCCGGGCTGCCGGTAAGGCTTCCCGAAGGAGTCGTGAAGGTCACCGACGTCCCGGAAATAGCGTTCCCAACCTGATCCGTCACCTTGACTTTCAAAGGTTGAGGCAGATTGGTACCGGCACTCGTTGACTGGTTGTCTCCCGAAACGATGGCAACACTTGCCGGAGGTCCTGCCACGGCCGTCTCCCCAAACCTCAGGCTCTTCAGTCCCGAAGTATTCGCATTGACGAAGTATTTGCCTGGCAGGTTAGGCAGTCGATACGCCGTGCGGGCTTTCCCGGTAGAGTCGGTGACGGCGGAAGGTGGATTCAGAACGCCACCTTTGCCACCGTCGTCAAACGTGACTGTGATGCCTGCCACGCCATTCTTGTTCGCGTCCTGAACTGTAACTCCAAGAAGAATCGGAAGCGCCGTTCCCGCGGCGCCCGTTTGCCCAGACCCGCCGGCGTTTATCATTCGTACGGGTACCCCCGCAACCGCGCTTTCGGGAAGCGTCAGATTCCCAAAGCCGCTCGAAGTGGCGGTTACGGTGTAGGCCCCAACTTTCGCCGGCAAAGTGTAAGTCGTGGAGATCACACCATTGCCGTTGGTGGTGCCGGATGGTGGATTGAACGAGCCGCCCTTGCCGCCGTCGCTGAAGGTAATCGCCACATTCGGTAACGGCATGTTCGAATAAGCCTCTACTGCCTCGACCTGAATTGGCTGCGCAAGCGGGGTACTGACCGTGCCCGTCTGGTTCGCGCCCCCAACCGTGGACAGGTAGTGGCGAAGACCGAATACCTCCAGCGTACTTCTTGTGGCGATGTACACCCTGCCATCGGCGACGGTCTGGGTTATGAAATGCGATATTTTGGGGAGAAAGTCGCGCGACAGTTGATGTGAGCTGTAGAGCAGCTTGAGATCAATCGCGTTGTATGCATACAGCTGGCCTCCGTTAAACACCCACACAATTCCATCATGGTCGCCATTCGCTGAAATGGAAGGCGCGTGCGCGCCTGTGAGGATTGATGTCGTCGTAGCAACCGGAGTGGTGGAGAGCATACCGCCCGACACAGAAAACGCTTTCAGCTTGTCGGCCTTGGCGCTGAAGTAGATTCGCCCATTCCAATAGGCGGGCGCCCCTCTCATGGAGCCGATCACACCAACCAGCTCCTGAATAATCTGGGGATCGTTTGGCGCATACCAGCCGAGGTCGTCGCGATTGAGGACGTAAATCGTGCCCTGTTTTCCGGCCGCTACAATCACATGTGGGAACGGCTCTCCCTGGTCAGGCAGGATAACGGGCGAGCAGCCACTCAGGTGAAGATCATGGTCGTTAAGATATGCGACTGACCCTGGGATGAAATAATCCCTCAGTTCGAGACTTGGCGAAAGCTTCAGGACCGCATGCGTGTAACCTTGTCCGCCTGTGTCTAGATCGAAGTTGCCTTCTGATGTCAGGGGATAAATGAAGCCGTCGGAATCGGCGGCCAATCCGCCACCCGCCTGCCAAATCGAAGTCAGGCCGTGATCCGGGTTGGTGTTGAATACTCCCGTTTGCTGCAAGGTTGTGGCGTCGTAGCCAAGAACCCACGAATGGTTGCTGTCATTGCAGTAGTTCGAGCCAAATGCCAGATAAACCGTTCCATTAGCCAACAAAAGACCAGGCCGATTCTTCTGGTGCAGACTGTTGAAATTGACTACGCGTCCGGCCTTACTGGTCGTTGTGGCGTTGATCGTAACGGGACTGCCGGGTTTCTCCTGCCCGGTTCCAAGATCCAGAGCATGTAACTTATGGAAGACGGTGCCATTTTCGAGAGTCTTGGCCACCACGTAAATGGTATTGCTGCCGGTATCGATCGCGGGTGTGGCAACGATACCTTCCTGCGTGAAACCAGGTCCGCGGTCCTCGGTGGTTGCGCATGGCAGAAAAGGGCCACTGGCGGTGGTGATACCTGCTGAAGAATTGGTGAAATTCACTTGCCACAACGGCGCAGCGTTGGGCCCCACGTTGCTCTGCGCGTCGAAGGCATATACCGTGTCGGCCATGGTTGCGATGTACACAACGTTGTGGACACCCTTGCCGGGGATATTAACGCCAGGGACGTAAAGCGGCTGTGCTAGAGCCTGATAGTCAATTGGATAGCTGAAGATGCGTCCGAAATTATTCTTGTCGACATTTGTCGGAGTGAGAAGCGTTTCGTTGGTATTCGTTCCGGTTCTGGCATTATCCCCGTGACTGGTGGGAAACGTCATTTGCCCAAATGCAACCGGGACCAGACTGACTGCAAAGAGAATTACAACGAGAATGCGGGCAGCGGAGCGCGGACGACTTCCTAGGCTCTTGTCGCTAACGGAAAAAGGATGGGATCCCACCCTACCAGGTGAACAGCTCAACGTCATCGCTGACATTCCTTCCAAATGGCCATGCTCCAACAAACGGGTGGTAACAGGGGAATAGCAGTTGTTAAGCCAGTATGGGGAGGGATTCGCTAAATGCTAAAGGCTTCAGGTTTCGCTAGTTCGTTATACCATGCAAAATAGAGCGATGTGACAAAATTTTTCACCTCGCAACTCTTTGCATACTCTGAGAGTTTAAATCCAGTGGTCTATTACTTCACCGTAAGAAGCCCGACCATAAACTTAGAATAGAAAATTGCCCCGTACTTCTGGCACTAGTAATCAAATCTCAGTCGCACACTAACGCTGCGCGGGGCGGTGATGGCAGTGCCGGAAAAAAGGCTTGCCAGGTTGATCACATTCAGACGGTTGTTCAGGTTACGGATGTCTGCCTGCAGTCGCACTGCACGCGACTCCTTCCTGTAAAGATCTACCGCAGTCGATAAATCAATGCTCAACGAGGGCTTCACTCGGCCGGCCTCTAGGTTGACGCGGTCCACTACCGCCTGTCCGAACTGAGCCACCAGCGTTTCGATATCCTCGCCACTCAACTCCACCGGGAGGCCTGTGCCGTACGAAGTCCCCGCAGAAATCCAAAATCGCGACCATGGTTGGTAGCGCACCTGACCATGCACTGTGTGCCGCTGATCTTGCGTTACCCAAATCCGCGCGTTGGAGTTCAATTCGTTAGCAGCATCGTCTCCCAGAAAAAGCCCGCCCACCACCGGTAGATGGGCAGAAGCAACCTGATACGAGTAACTAACCCAGGCCGTCAGTGGCCCCATTTGCGGCAAAACGAACTGGCTTTCCACGCCATAAATATTCGCTGAACTCACCGCGATGGGGAAACTCACTCCCGTGTTGAGCAGAACATCATCGTCAGAAACATTACGTATGGCGCGCCGGAACAGATTGGCAGAAAGATGAGCTTTTTTGAATAGCTCCTTC
>QIAJ01000250.1 GCA_003225495.1 Acidobacteriota bacterium | reverse complement strand
GCGGCATCGCCGCAACCCGCTGCTGAACGCCTGCCAGATCATCAGGAGATCTTGTGTAAGGACCGGTCTTTGATCCGTCCAAGCCGGATTGAAAACCCGGTGCTACATGTCCAGTACCGCTGCTCTCCGCCTGCAGCGCCGCCGCCGATCCCAGCGTCACCGTCTTGAGCAGATCACTGACTTGCTGCTCATAGTGCGGAAGCATCCCTTTCAGCACCGCGCCTCGAGCCCGTGGCCCGCGCGAGATCAGCACCTGCTCATATATTGCGGGGGCCGCCGCGACCACATGCGGTTGTTTCGACAATTTATCCAACAGCGGACGCCAGTCCTGAATCCCATCGCTCTGCACGCGCAGAAGGCTGATGTGCGCCGTCGAGCCCAGCAAACGCTGCTGAAGGTCCTGGCGAAAGCCGTTGTTGATCGCCAGCGCCACAATCAGCGACGCCACGCCTGCCGCGACTCCGGCCACAGAAATTCCCGTGATCACGCTAATAAATGCCTGGCGTCTCTTCGCTCGAAGATAGCGCGTCGCAATGAACAGTTCAAAGCGCATGGGAGCAGCTGTCAAGCTAGAGCGGATTATAGCTGGACGCACTACTTGATTCGCGGGATGACAGAGGGGACCACGTTACGATAGGCGCGATAAGTGTTCCCAAACCTTTTCTCCAGTTCAGTGTCTTCCATCCGAATCATCATCGCGCCTGACACAATCGCAAATGCCGTAAGCCCCCAGCACACCGCGAGCCCCGTGCCCACGCTCCAGGCCAGCATCTCACAGAGATGTGCCAGGTAAATGGGATGTCGGACGCGCGCGCGAATTCCATCTGTGACGAGGCGTTGCTCGCGATTGGAATCGTGCACTTCGGCCAGACCGCCAAGTTGTTTCGCGCTGAAGTTTTTTCCGGAGCGCGAATAAATGAAAAGTCCCAGCGCGAACAAAGGAACCGCCAGTCCCCACCCCCAGTCCGCGCGGTAGAGTGCAAAGTTCCGCCAGCGCGCGGTGACTAGCGACATCGCCGCCCAGATAGCTATCCAGGCCGGGAGCAGCACGCGGTAGGGCGATCGCCTTCGCGCCCGCCAACGCTCTGCGAACGGATGAATCATCAGCCAAAATAACGGAATCGTCGAATAGACGACGCAGGCGAGCCATCCGAAGATCCGCAGCGCTGCCCGCATGCGCAAATCTTAGCAGCCCGCCGCCTGCCACCCTACTCGCAGCCCGTAGCTTGAGGCCCCCAGCCACCTTTCTGATTTACAATCCACAGTTCCCCCAACGGAGAGCGCACTGTGATTCCTCGTTACACCCGGCCTGAGATGGCCCTCATTTGGAGCGATGAAAACCGCTTCCGTACCTGGCTGGCGGTCGAAGTCGCGGCCACCGAGACTTTGGCAGAAGCCGGTATCGTGCCGAAAGATGCGGCTCAGGCGATTCGCGAGCGCGCCAGCTTTAATGTCGAACGTATCTTCGAGATCGAGGCCGAGGTCAAGCACGACGTCATCGCCTTTACGACCGCCGTTGCCGAAATCGTCGGACCGCACTCTCGCTGGTTTCACTATGGACTAACGTCCAATGACGTCGTCGATACAGCGCAGGCGCTCCTCATCCAGCAAGCATCTTCATTGATAGCCGCGGATCTCGAGCGGCTCAGCGATGTACTCGAACAGCGCGCCTGGGAGTTCAAAGACACGCCCATGATCGGCCGCACGCACGGTGTTCACGCCGAGCCCATCACCTTCGGTTTCAAGATCGCCAACTGGTATTCCGAGACGCAACGCAACATCGCCCGCTTCAAGGCTGCCAGCGAGGATCTGCGCGTCGGCAAGTTTTCCGGTGCGGTCGGGACTTTCGCACACCTCTCCCCCGAACTTGAAGAAAAGATTTGCGCCCGGCTTGGACTGAAGGCCGCCGCCGTATCTTCGCAGGTGATTCAACGCGATCGTCACGCGCACTATCTCGCAACACTGGCGGTCATCGCTTCCACGCTCGACAAAATTGCGACTGAGATCCGGCATCTGCAACGCACCGAAGTGCGCGAAGCGGAAGAGTACTTCAGTGAAAAGCAGAAAGGCTCGTCCGCGATGCCCCACAAGCGCAATCCGGTCACAAGCGAGCAAATCAGTGGCCTGGCGCGCGTTGTGCGATCGAACGCGCAAGCCGGGCTCGAAAACGTCGCTCTCTGGCATGAACGCGACATCTCGCACTCTTCCGCGGAACGGGTCATCATCCCTGACTCAACCACTCTGGCGAATTACCTGCTTAACAAGACCGCATCCCTGATCGAAACTATGTTCGTTTACCCAGAGCGCATGCTGTCCAATCTGCAAGGCACGCGCGGTCTTGTATTCAGCGGGCAACTGTTGCTTGATCTCGTCGAAGCCGGGGTATCGCGCGAAGATGCCTATCGCCTCGTACAGAGCCACGCAATGCGAGCGTGGAAAGAGAATCTCGATTTTCATGAACTCGTGCGTGAAGATCCCACCATCTCCGGGCGCGTGCCGCGTGCGAAGATCGAGCGCGCATTTGATTTGAAGCGTCAGCTAAAGAACATCGACAAGATCTTTGCCCGGGTTTTTCCAGACAAGCTTCGTGGGAAATCTAAAGGAAAGCCCTCGCCGAGAGTCGCGGCAAAAAAGCGACGATAAAGTATAGGACGGAGCACTATTATCCGCCGCCCTTGATGGTGTGTTTCGGTTCGGTGTCGCGGTTTCCCGTTACCGTTGAATTTTGCTGCCTTTAGCCAGTAGTCGTTCCACCGCGAATCTGCTCCAGCAAATCAATCAGCAATTTCAGATTTGCCTGGCTGACATGTCGTAGGATCTCCCGCCCATGCTTTTCGAGTGGTGCGTCCATCTCCCGCAGGAGTTTCAGCCCGGCGCCGGTAATTCTCCCGTAGATAACGCGCCGGTCCTGCTTGCCGCGGCTGCGCTCGACTAACCCTCGTTTTTGTAGCCGGTCGAGCAAGCGTGTGACATCGGGATCGCGCGTGATCATGCGCTCACCAATTTCGCTGCACGGTATGCCGTCCGCGCCCGCTCCGCGCAAGATGCGCAACGCGTTGTACTGCGTGCCGGTTAGTCCGAAGTCCTTCAATTTCGCTTCGACGCGCGACTGCAAGGCATCCGACGTCCGCAGCAGCGAGAGATAAGCCTCCTGCTCCCGGCTGGAAAACGGTACTGTCTGCTTGAGTTCTTCCTGTAAACCTTTGCTCATGTTCCTGACGTTAGTCGTCATCACGATCAATTGTCAAATCCATGTAAATTATTGATCACGCACAATTTACAAGCCCCAGCCAAAGCGTGCATCTCGCTACTCTCTCGAAGCATCTATTTAACTAACCGGTTAATAAACATCTTATGGCCGGAATTTACAGTGAGGATATGGCAACCATGAGAAAGTTTGCAATGGGTACTGTGGCGTTGCTGGTCCTGCTGAGCATGACCGCTCTGGCCGCGACTGGCCGATACGATCAGCAAATTCAGCAGGCGGTCAGCACCAAGATTCATGACGCCAAACAACTGCAGAGTGTGGAGGCAAGCGTCGAAGACGGAATCGTCACCTTGAGCGGTTCGGTGAACCTGTTTCAGGACAAGCTCGATGCCGCGAAGAAAGTGAAGAAGCTCGAGAACGTTTCAGGCGTTCGCAACCAGATCGTAGTCGAGGGTGACAACGTATCCGATGTCCAGCTTCAGCAAACACTGGCGAAGAAGCTGGCCTACGACCGCGTCGGCTATCGCGACAACGCTTTCAACTATCTCGCCATCGGCGTGAAAGATGGCGTTGTAACCCTGAAAGGCGACACCATGACCGATGTGGCGCGCGACTCCGCGCTCGCGACGGTGCAGCGCATGCCGGGCGTCAAGGATGTTGTCAGCGAAGTAAAAGTGCTGCCGACCTCGATCTTTGACGATGAACTGCGGGTTCGCACCGCGCGTGCGATCTATCGTGACTCAGTGCTCGGCCGCTATGCGACTGACCCGGTCGATCCGATCCGCATCATCGTCGATAACGGTCATGTGACGCTCTACGGATCAGTGCAGAGCCAGATGGACAAGAACGTTGCCGGCTTGCGAGCCAATAGCGTGTTCGGAGCCTTCAGCGTCGACAATAGGCTGTCGGTGAACTAAGAGGTGGTTTCTCTCTCCCAGGGCGCGGCGCAAGCTGCGCCCCCTTTTTGCCGCCAGGAATTCAAACAGGACAGCGAGGCCGCGGCTAATTTGCCCGGCGGGCGTACACCAACTTCAGTCCGTCAGCTTGCAGAATGCGCTGGATCTGATGCTTCGCATGCACGGCCCACGGTCCGGCCGTGTCCAGCCTGACATAGGCACGCCAGTGTTGCAGGGCCTTCCGCGGCTCGCGGATTTTTTCATATGCCAGCGCCAGATTGTAGTGGGCGTCGGCATATGTAGGGGCTAACTGGATGGCGGTCTTATAAGTTGCTATCGCTTCCTGAACGCGTCCGGTTTCATCGAGCACGTTGCCCAAATCGAAGTACGCAAGCGCATAACGCGGATCAATCTCGATTGCGGAGCGATAATGCCGTTCGGCCGCTGAATATTCCTGCCGGTTGTAATAAAGAGTGCCCAGGTTGATGTGCGCGGCCGCGTGATTGGCATCCATTTCAAGAACCTTCGAATAGACAGCTATGGCCTCGTCCTGTGTGCGGGGCTCTTCTTCCAGGGCAATCCCCCGCGCAAACAACTCGGCTACGTCGGTGACGACCAGTTCCGGTCCGGTACGCGGCGCGCTGGTCACTAACTTTTCGTGGGTGGTGAAATCGAACATGAACTGGCCCGCGATCGGTTCCACCAGCCGGCCCTGATGTCGGAAGGCAACGCGCCGCCCGCTCTGGTATGCGCCCGCTTCGAGCAGTGGATTTTCCATGCCGGCAACCTGCTTCTGCATCGCTTCGAGCGACTGCCGGATCACCGCCGGGCGCACTTTCTCCGCGCACAGGTCTCGCACTTTCTTGATTTGCAATAGATCGAAAAACGAGTAGGACTCAGCGACCGTGATGAGGGTAGCCTTCTCCCATGCCAGAAGCTGGCGAGAAGTGATCCGCAGGATGCGCAGCAGATCTGCTCTGGTATATCGATGCACGGCTGTTTTGCGAATGTTCGTACATGATTATCCGTAACCTGTGGATGAGAATGCAAGTGGCAAGGCGGTGGAAACTGTGCAGAACTGGGCACAAATGGCACAAAAGTGGTAGAGAAATGCGGCGTCCTGCTACTCTTGCGTGTCTTATAACGCTCATTGACTGCGAAATTCTCATCCATCTGAAGAGGAGAAGAATTCAGGTATGCGAACCGTGCAGGTTGGCTTGGTCGGCTTCGGACTCGGCGGGCGTGTATTTCACGCCCCGATCATCAGCGCCGTACCGGGCCTGCATCTCGCGGCGATCGTGGAGCGCAGCAGCGATAGCGCGCGTGCCGCTTATCCGGATGCCCGTATCGTGCGCAGCGTCGGCGAACTGCTTTCTATTGATTCCATTGAGTTGGTGGTCGTCACCACACCGAATCCATCGCATCTCGACCTCGCACGGCTATGTCTGCAAGCCGGGCGTCATGTCGTAGTAGACAAGCCATTCACCACTACTTCCTCCGAAGCGGAGGAACTTGTTCGCATAGCTAAAGAATGCAAGCGCCTGATCACTGTGTACCAAAATCGCCGCTGGGATGGTGATTTCCAGACCCTGCGGCAAGTCGTGAAGGATGGTCCACTCGGGCCGTTAGTGCTGTTCGAATCGCACCTGGAACGCTTTCGTCCGAAACTCAAGCAGGAAGCATGGCGGGAATTGCCGAAGCCTGGAAGCGGCCTATGGTTCGATCTGGGACCCCACTTGCTGGATCAGGCGCTGGTGCTCTTCGGTCGGCCAGAGTCCATGACCGCCGATCTGCGCGCCGAACGAGAAGGAGCCGCCGTCGATGATGCCTTCGACGTTGTATTGCACTATCCCCGAATGCGAGCGCTGATTCGGTCGAACCTGCTTACGGCGGTCCCGGGCCCGCGCTTCAGGTTGAACGGCACACGAGGATCATTCGTGAAGCATGGTTCCGATCCGCAAGAAGAGGCTCTCAAACGCGGCGAGTCCCCGGACCAACCCAATTGGAGCAAGGAGCCGGCAGAGAACTGGGGAACGCTTTCGACATCGGAATGCGACAAGCTCACACAGACGCGAGTTCCTACCGCAATCGGAGACTACCGCCGCTACTACGAAAATGTGCGCGACGCGATTGCTTCCGGAACGCCTCTCGACGTTTCTACCGAACATGCGCTCCTGATGATGCAGGCGCTCGAACTCGGGATCGAAAGCAGCCGGCTGCGTTGCACATTGCCATTTCCTGCGTGAGTTAAGCCACTTGACACGCACTCTGCTTTCGACCTAAGCTGGCGGTCTTCCCTTAAAACAGTCGGGCCGTGCTTCATTCAGGGCTGCTTCCCATGAAGCCTGTGCTCCTTCGTTGTTCACGTCCCGGCGTCGTTCCGGGCCAGATCGAAATTCCGAGGAATCCGGTGAACGAAAGCACCATCTACCATCCACGGATGATCTCCATTCCGGGCAGTTGCTACTGTGAACTGGCACGTTGGGCGCTCGACTGGTGGGGAATCCCATGCGTCGAGGAATGCCATGCGCCGGTTTTCCACTCGCTGGCGGCTTCTGGAAATGGGCGCAGCGTCCCCGCTGTGGACACGGGCGAAGCATCGCTCGCCGATGCGCGTGAGATCGTCGATTATTACGAAGCGAGAAGTCGGCTAGACCGGAAGCTGTTTCCGGCGCATCCCGAAGACCACGCCGAAGCCAACCGGCTCTTCGATCTCTTTCTGACGGGCTTTGGTCGGGCCGCCCAGGCTTGGTCATACGCCTACCTGCTTCCGGTTCGCACTGTTACGCTTCGCATGTGGACCCACAAGGTTTCCTGGTGGGAAAAATTGTTTGCTCAGATCTTCTATCCCCTTCTCGCAACGCAAGTGCGTCGCGACCTTTCACTGACCTCGACCACGATCCCTGACCAGCAGGCTGCCATCGAGACGACATTTGCTCAAGTGGAATCCATTCTCGAAAACGGGCGCTCCTTCCTCATGGGTGATCGCTTCACCGCTGCCGATCTTGCGCTGGCAGCGTTGTCGACTCCGATTCTGCTGCCCGCGGAATTCGACGGCCCAAAGCCATCACTCAACGATCTGCCAAAAGACATGCGAGCTACAGTGGAACGATGGCGGGCGCGGCCGGCCGGGAAATTCATTCTGCGGCTTTATAAAGAAAACCGTCCGCCGCGAACCACCGACATAGTCGCGCTCGGCAAGCACGCCTCGGGTCGCACCCTTAAAGACAGGCTTTTTAATTTTCTGGTTGGGCCGGGGATTCTGCGTCCCGTCTTTTCATTTTTCCGCCGGTTTTTTCCAATCGCCATCATCGGCAAGACTGCGATCATTACCCGCTACGACGACGTAGTTGAAGTCTTGAAGCGCGACCGCGACTTTACTATCCGTGAGGTCAATGAAGACAAGATCAACAAGATCGATGGCCCCTTCATTCTCGGAATGGATGCGTCTCCCGACTACGATCGCGAGAATGGCCTCTTGCACCAAGTCGTGCATGCTGAAGATTTGCCCGCCATCCGCCAATTTGTAGCGCAGGCCGCTGCCGAATTGATCGAGGCGGCCCGTCCTCACGGTCGGATTGATGTCGTGAACGGGTTAGCGCGAGTCGTCCCGGTGCGACTGGTGGCGGCTTACTTCGGCATGCCTGGGCCCAACGACCCGACCATGATGCGCTGGATGCGCGATGTCTTCCATTTCATCTTCGCCAACCTGACGAATGCTCCAACCGTTCTGCAAGACGCGCTCAACTCCAGCGCCGAACTGCGCCGCCATATGGACGGGCAAATCGCATTCCGCAAATCCCAGCTCGCCAAACAAAATCAAAAAGGCGTCATGGTGGATCGGCTCCTCGCCGTTGGTGATACCCACGTCTTGCAAATCGACCAAATCAACTCTTCTTCCACGCAAACCGCGGCAGACGAAAGCGACGACGTCTTAGGACGCCTGCTGGCCCTGCAGGATTCCACGCGCCCGTGGTTCAACGACAATGCCGTGCGCCGGAATCTGGGCGGCGTAATTGTCGGCGCAGTCGATACCACCTCCAAGTTCGTCGCACTCGCGATTGACGAACTCTTGCGCCGCCCCAAGGCCTTAGCCGGAGCTCGAAAAGCCGCACTGGACGGTGACATTGAAGCCGTGCGGCGTTATGCCTGGGAGGCGGTACGCTTCAATCCTCATCATCCTCTCCAGGCGCGCTTTTGCGCGAAAGAAGCGCGGATCGCCGTCGGACAGGACCGCTCTGAGACCATCCCAGCCGGAAGCCATGTTTATGCCGCGACGCTCGCGGCGATGTTCGATCCCGCGGTCTTTACCAACCCCGGACAATTCAGCGCCAATCGCACCGTGGAATACCTGCATTTCGGTTATGGCATGCACGCCTGCTTCGGTCGATACATCAATGGTGTGCAGATTCCGGAATTGCTCGCCGCC
>QIAJ01000249.1 GCA_003225495.1 Acidobacteriota bacterium | reverse complement strand
CTCTTCGTTACACTCAGTCTAAACACGTTGTCATTGTGCTTCTTTTTCAGGAAGCGACGCGTAGAAAGTTTGCAGGTACCTATGGAAGTAATTTCGACGATCAGCACTCCGCCTCCTGCGCCTCCGCGCAGACTGCGTGAATCATTGTGGGAGGCAATTCGCGGATCGCATCAAGACTACACAACCGGCAGTTTGAACCGCGCGATTCTGTTGCTCGCGGTGCCGATGGTTCTGGAGATGGTGCTGGAGTCGCTGTTTGCAGTGGTGGATGTGTTCTGGGTAGGGCGGCTGGGTGCAAACGCGATCGCCACAGTGGGGCTGACGGAATCGCTGTTGAGCCTGATTTTTGCAGTCGGCATCGGACTCAGCATGTCGACTACGGCGATGGTCGCGCGGCGCATCGGAGAAAAGGATTCCGAGGGAGCGGCAGTCGCGGGAGTGCAGGCCATCGTCCTGGGAGTGGTCACGTCGGTTGCGATCGGGATTCCGTGCTTCATTTATGCTCCGCAATTGTTGCGACTGATGGGAGCTTCGAACGAAATCGTAACGATGGGTGGCGGCTATGCTCGCATAGCGCTCGGCGGCAGTGGAGCGATTCTGTTGCTGTTTCTAAACAACGCAATCTTTCGGGGCGCGGGCGATGCGGCCGTCGCAATGCGACTCCTGTGGGTCTCGAACCTCATCAATCTCGTTCTTGACCCCTGCCTGATTTTCGGATGGGGGCCGTTTCCAAAACTGGGCGTGACCGGCGCCGCGCTGGCCACCTTCACTGGGCGCAGTATCGGGGTGGCTTACCAGTTTTACCGGCTCATGCACGGGACGGAACGCATTCGCATCCTTGTCCGGCAGGTCCGCGTGAACTGGAACGTCTTGCTGCGACTGGTGCGCGTTTCCTTGACGGGGATTCTGCAGTTCGCGATCGCACACACGAGCTGGATTGGCCTGGTGCGGATCGTGAGCGTGTTCGGATCGGCGGCGGTTGCCGGGTATACCATCGCTATTCGAATCGTTGTCTTTGCCATCTTGCCTTCGTGGGGATTGAGCAACGCGGCGGCCACTCTGGTTGGGCAGAATCTGGGAGCGAAAAAGCCAGAGCGTGCGGAGCAGGCGGTGTGGCGCACGGGCCTGTACAACATGCTATTTCTCGGCTCGCTGGGCGTGTTCTTCATTTTCATGGCTGAACCGATCGTGCGATTGTTCACACAAGATCCTGCGGTGGTGCCGCTGGCGGCAAAGTGCTTGCGAATAGTCAGCTACGGCAATATTGGATACGCCTATGCCATGGTGATGCTGCAGGCATTTAATGGGGCAGGCGACACGGTGACTCCGACCATCGTCAACTTTTTTGGTTTCTGGCTGCTGGAAATTCCTCTGGCCTATTGGCTAGCCATTCCGATGCGGTGGCAATCGAGTGGTGCTTTTTATTCGATTGTTATCGCGGAAGGTTCGATTGCACTAGCTAGCGCTGTGCTGTTTAGGCGCGGGAAGTGGAAGACTCAGAAGATCTGACAAGCAAGCGCCAATCGTGCTGGTACCTACTGGCCCTAAGTACAACGAAAGCCTTGACGGAGGGGCAGTCTCGCGCTTGCCCACTCGAACAATCCTGAGCGGCACTCCGGAGACAGGTTTTATCTTCCACCTCGCGTTACCTTAATTACCGAGGCCAAGAAGTCCTGGCTGCCACAGCCTCTTCGTCACGCGAGGATCACGATGCCTGCTACAAACGGTCATGCTTTACGGCGCAGTTCAAGAGTGCCGGTCAATGTTCCGGTACGTGTCACCAGCCTGGAGCCGAACGGCCAGTTCTCTGAGGTGTGCGAGACACTAGTCGTGAGCGCGCATGGATGTGCGTTGCGCTTTCCGATCCGGCTGCATGCCGGAAGCGCCTTGCGGCTGCACTCGCGAGAAGGTCGCCAGACGACGGCGTACGTAGTTGCCTGTGATCCTCTCGGATCGGACGGCCAGAGCTGGCGGCTCGGCGCGCGGCTCGATCGTCCGGAAAATTTCTTTGGACTGGAAAGCTACCCCGAAGACTGGCGAGTACTGGAGATGCCGGCGCCAAGCTTTGATTCGCATTCGCTGCTGGCGCCCGGGCCTGTCGCCATTCACAAGCCGCAGGCGCGCTCCGCGTCGTCGCAGGCCATTCTCGACAAGATCGAGGATCAGCTTTCCGAAGAGCGTTTGCGGCCCATGTTGGCCAAGCTGGTGAAGCCGCTGCAAGCGGAGGTCAACGAACTGCGGGAAAAGCTTTCGCGTGACGCACGGCGCAACCGTTTTGAAGTCTCGCTGGGACAGATTCCGCCGGAGGTTGAACAGAAACTGTGGGAACGCTTGCGGCAGGAATTGGGAACGCGAGTCTTGCAAGAGGCGCGGGAGCAATCGAAGGAGGTACTGGGATCGGCGAAAACTACGATCGAGCAAAAAATCACCGAGTCGCAGGCCGAGTTTCGAAACCGCCTCGCCGGAGAACTGCATGCAGTCGAACAGCGGGCGCAAGCGTTATCGCACGAGCTCGCATCGGCAACGAGGCAGCAGGTTCGCGCCGGAGTTGAGAAGTTGCAACATCAAGCGCTGGACGCAGGCGCCCAACTGACGGCCCAAAGCGCGGAGCTATTGTCGTCTTTGGAGAGCCGGCTACGGGAGACGCATGAGGCTCATCGGCAGGAGATTGAACAAATCCAGGCTGACCTCAATGCGAAGTCAACGCAGCTTCAGTCCGAAGTAGGCGATCTGGGACGACGGATCTCCACTCTGAACGAATCTGTGCGCCGACTTGAGTCGGATCTTGATTCCCACCTTGAAGGAATCGCCGGCGAAATTATTGCCGAAACGCGCACTCAGCTGGAAAGCACGGTGGGCGTGGTACTGAAAGACCTACAGGTACGCGGCGCAAACGAAGCTGGAACCCGACTCGACGAAGTGTGCGGGCAGTTGAGAACGATTCAGAACCGGATTGAGAATTCATTCTCGGGGTCGTTGAAGTCTCAGGGCCAGGAGGCCGTGCAGGCGTTCGGGCAAGAGATCGAAGGTCTGGCTCGTGAGTCCGTCGAGAAATGGCGGATCGCGTTGGCCAAGCATCTGGACTCGGTTGCTCGAACACTGGGGCAGGAGTTTCGAGCGGAGGGCTAGACAGGCAAGCACCGGCCGGGCGATCTCTCCGGTACCCGAACTTCACTTCAGCCCAAGCGCCCTCAGAGTACCGTCATCGGGCATCGTCTTTCCGTCTTTCTTCGTCACGACACCAAACGATCCCGAGTAGTCCCACATTGTCCAGCCAATGCCGTTGTGCTCGAGCGCCGTGCGCACATCGTGGATCCACGCGGCGCGGTCGTCTGAATCGGAAAATGCGCGGTAAACGCCGAACTCGTTGCATACTAGCGGAACGCTTCGCCGCCGTGCCCATTCAGCGGCCTGCTTCATCTCGGATTCGATGCGGGCAGCGTCCCAGTGATCGCGGCCGTAGCGGATCACGCGCAGACGGTCGACTTCGCTCGGCACGAGCGCTGCCAGCTGTTCCGCCGATTCGGACGTCGATGGATAGTGCAGTCCCTTGAGCCAATGCCAGTAGTATTCGCCCCAGGTTGCGCCCTGGTGGGTGAAGATGTGCGGCTCGTAGAAATGGAAGTTGTAGATAACGTTCGAATCCCGGAGCGGCTCCTGGAACAGCAACTCATCGTCGTTCGACCAGCGCGCTCCGGCGGCGATGATGGTGTGTTGAGGCGCGCCTTCGCGGATTGATGCCGCCACCTTCGCTTGTACACCCAGCCATCGATAGCGGTCGCTGAATTCCGGTTCATTGAGGATTTCGAAGATGACGCGGTCGGAATCCCACGTAGAGTAATGCTGCGCTACTGCTCGCCAGAAGTCGGCGAACTGTTCGACGAACGCATCGTCTTTGGTCAGGCGTTGCTTGAAGTCGCTGTCGGGATGCATGTCGATCACTACCACCAAGCCGCGGTCGAGGATCATTCGGACGGCTGCGTCCAGGTAGATGAGATAGTCGGCCGGAATCTTTTGCGGCTGGTTCATCGTGAACATCGGTTGGGGATTGACGCTCAGGCGCACATGGTCGAAACCCATGGACTTGATGAGCGCGATATCCTCGGCGGTCGTCCAGGCTTCGAAGTGCTCGCGAGTGTACCCGCGCTTGTCATAGACTTGCGCAAACCATTCGCTCAGGTTGATGCCATGGCGCAAGTGCTGCGCGTGGGCAAAGGCCGGGGATGAGCCGACTGTGGGTTGGGCGGCAGCGTATGGAACACAGACAACATCGAAACACAGCACAGCCGAACAGCACAATTTTGCAAGAGCGAACATCGCGGAAGATCCTTTTGCTGAAGCCGAACTTTTCTCTCCCGTATACGTACAGCATTCCGGGGCTCTCAATGATCGCTGCTACTTTATCAAGGACGCTGCGCAACGCAACACGGATCATATTCGTGATGGCAATGTTGTGGTCTGGAGCGTACGCCCAGGGAGAGAGAAAGATCGACATCGGAGAATGCCGGCTGCACATCGTGGAATCGGGTGCGGGGTCGCCGGTGGTGGTTTTCGAGTCGGGTCTCGGCGAGGACGTAGCTACCTGGGCCGACGTGCAATCTAAGGTGGCATCGTTCACACACACGGTTGCCTATGACCGTGCCGGGATCGGGCAATCGGACCCCGCTAGAAGGCCGAGGACCATGGGCGCCATGGCGGCAGACTTGCACTCTCTTTTGCGCGCAGGAAAAATTCCGCCTCCGTATATTCTCGTCGGCCATTCCCTGGGAGGAACGCTGGTGCAGATGTTCGCCCATTCCTATCCGGCGGAGGTGGCGGGACTGGTGCTGGTTGACCCGGAAGACCGCCAGTTGCCCGATCGTCTGCGTTCCCACATGACTGCGGAAGAATGGGCGGCTCGTGAAAAAGCGCTCGGCGAAGCCTTGCCCAAGATGCCGCCCGCGGTGCAGGCGGAGATGAATGCCATGATGGACAGCGGCAGGTCCGAGAAGGATGTGCTTCCTTTGCCACGGGTGCCAGTTATCTTGCTGACCGGCACAAAGAAGAATCCGGAGTTCCCCGGCAATCCTCTGGAACAAGACCTGAAACTGGAATTACACAATGAATTGTTGAAGAGAATTCCAGACAACAGGCATGTGCTGGCGCCAGATTCACGACACTACATTCAGAACGATTCTCCGCAACTGGTCATCGACGCTATTCATGATATTGTGAGCCGTTGGCCTTCCAAGGCGCGTCCGGAACTTCCCAGGAAATGACCGTCCGTTCGCACTGATGCCGCTGGAAGTCTCGACCAGGACGAATCCATTCATGCTTCCCAGCCAGCGCCATCTGTTCGACATTCCCGAGGACGTTGCATACCTGAATTGTGCGTACATGTCGCCGCTGATGCGGCCGGTGCTCGAGGCTGGCTATGCTGCTCTGGCGCAGAAGGCGCGCCCGTGGGAGCTGACTGCTGACAAGTTCTTTTCTGGCGCGGAAGAATTTCGTGCGACGGCTGCTCGACTCGTCGACTCGGCGGCAGACTGCATCGCGATTGTTTCGTCAGCGAGTTATGGCATCGCCACCGCGGCGAACAATTTGCCCGTTACCAAGGGGCAGGCGATCCTGGTGCTCGATGAACAATTTCCGTCGAATTACTATCCGTGGCGGCGATTGGCCGATGAGCGAGGCGCCGATCTCAAGACGGTTGCTTGGCCGGAGGACGGCGACTGGACTTCAGCCGTACTCAGTTCGTTAACGGCCGAGGTGGCGGTTGCGGCTCTGCCTCAAGTTCAATGGACGAGCGGCGGAAAACTGGACCTGGTCCGGATCGGAGAAGCTTGCCGCAAGGCTGGCACGGCACTTGTCCTCGATCTCACGCAATCGCTTGGCGCTTTTCCTTTCAGTGTCCGCGAGGTGCAGCCCGATTTTGCGATCGCCGCCAATTACAAGTGGCTGATGGGGCCTTACACGACGGGCCTTATGTATGTTGCGCCGAAATGGCATGCTGGTCGGCCGCTCGAAGAAAATTGGATTCAGCGCGCCAATGCGCGTGATTTTGCCAGTCTGATTCTGTACACCGATAAGTACGATGCGGGCGCGCGGCGGTTCGATATGGGCGAGCGTTCGAACTTTGGTCTGTTGCCCGCCGCTACCTTCGCGATGAAACAGTTGCTG